>JANXWA010000023.1 GCA_025351385.1 Acidimicrobiales bacterium
GGCTGGAGCCCGCGACGGGACTGATGGTATTTTCCGCCAGAGGCAGTGGATCCGCCGGACCTGTTGGAGCGCTGAGTAACCGAGTAATAGAGGAGTGCACGTGCCGTATCAAGCTGAGTACATCTGGATCGACGGGACCGAACCGTCCCCGCTTCTCCGGAGCAAGACGCGGGTCGTTCCGGACGGACAGGAGCCGGGCATCTGGGGCTTCGACGGATCGAGCACCAATCAGGCCATGGGCCACGATTCGGACTGCGTGCTGCGGCCCGTCTACACCTGCCCCGACCCACTGCGCGGGCCGGACGACATCCTCGTCATGTGCGAGGTGGAGCTCACCGACTACAGCCCCCACCCGACCAACACCCGGGCCAAGCTGCGTGCCCTGGTCGAGGATTTCGCCGGCCAGGAGCCGATGTTCGGCATCGAGCAGGAGTACACCTTCATGAAGGACGGTCGCCCTCTGGGCTGGCCGGTCAGCGGCTACCCCGCCCCCCAGGGCCCGTACTACTGCGGCGTGGGCGGCGACAAGATGCCCGGGCGTGACATCGTCGAACTCCACACCGCAGCGTGCATCGATGCCGGGATCGGCATCGAGGGCACCAACGCTGAGGTGATGATGGGCCAGTGGGAGTTCCAGGTCGGCGTGCTCGGCACCGTCGAGGTCGGCGACCAGCTCTGGGTCGCACGCTGGCTGCTCGAGCGCATCGCCGAGGAGTTCGAGGTCGAGGTGAGTTTCGACGCCAAGCCCGTGAAGGGCGACTGGAACGGCGCCGGCGCGCACACCAACTTCTCCACCAAGCAGATGCGCGCCAGCGGTGGCTGGCCGGCGATCATCGCCGGATGCGAGGCGCTCAGCACCCGGGTCCGTGAGCACATCGCCAACTACGGCGACGGGATCGAGGACCGGCTGACCGGCGCCCACGAAACCGCCCACTGGTCGAAGTTCTCCTACGCCGTGTCGGACCGCGGCGCGTCGGTGCGAATCCCCGGCCAGGTGGCTCGCGAGAAGAAGGGCTACCTCGAGGACCGGCGTCCCAACGCCAACGTGGATCCCTATACGGTGGCGCGCCTGATGGTCGAGACGATCTGCGGGGCGGCGAGCACCGCCGCCAAGCCGGCGTCCAAGACCGCCGCCAAGAAGGCACCCGCCAAAAAGGGCGCCAAGAAGGCACCCGCCAAAAAGGTCGCGAAGAAGGCGCCCGCCAAGAAGGCGCCGGCGAAGAAGGCCGCGGCCCGCCGCTAGGGACGTCGATCCCGACCGGCCAACGAATAGGTGACCGGTCGGGGCCATGGCTCGTCCGAGCGGCGGTCGTCGGAGAAGGTGCGAGAATGTCCCCTATGCAAAGTCAGGCCCAGTACGTCCTTCGAACCGTGGAGGAGCGCGGCGTTCGCTTCGTCCAGCTCTGGTTCACGGACGTCCTCGGACGCCACAAGGCCTTCCACGTCACGCCCGCCGAGCTCGAGGACGCCCTCGACCAGGGCATGACCTTCGACGGGAGCTCCATCGACGGCTTCTCACGCGTCCAAGAGTCCGACGTCCTCGCCCGACCAGACCTCACCACCTTCCAGCTCCTGCCTTGGTACGAGGAGGGCGCCGGGGTCGCGCGCGTATTCTGCGACATCGTCAACATCGACGGGACCCCCTTCGAGGGCTGCCCGCGCCAGCAGTTGCGCCACGTCCTCGACGACGCGCGCGCCCAGGGCTACACGTTCTTCGTCGCGCCCGAGATCGAGTACTTCTACTTCGAGGACTTGAACACGACGGTCGCTCCGCGCCCGATCGACCACGGCAGCTACTTCGATCTCCTGCCCGACGACACTGCGAGCCAGCTGCGCCGACGCACGGTGCTGACTCTCGAAGAGATGGGCATCGGCGTCGAGCACGCCCAGCACGAGGACGCCCCCGGCCAGCACGAGATCGACCTGCGCTACACCGACGCACTGACGATGGCCGACACCGTCATGTCGGTTCGCCACGTCGTCAAGGAGCTCGCTCGCCAGTCCGGGGTCTCGGCCAGCTTCATGCCCAAGCCCCTCGCCAACGCCCAGGGGTCGGGCATGCACACCCACCTCTCGCTATGGCGCGACGAGAAGAACGCCTTCATCGGCGACGGTCCGCACGGCCTGAGCGAGGTCGCGACCAGGTTCATCGCAGGCCTCGTGCGACACGCGCCCGAGATCACCGCGATCACCAACCAGTGGGTGAACTCCTACAAGCGCCTCGTGCCCGGTGCCGAGGCCCCGGTTAATGCGAGTTGGGCCCGCTACGACGCCGCCGCGCTGGTCCGCGTCCCCTCGGTCAAACCTGGACGCATCGACTCGACGCGCATCGAATTCCGCTCGCCGGACCCGGCCGCCAATCCCTATCTCGCCTTCGCCGTCATCCTCGCGGCGGGGCTGCGTGGCGTCACCGGCGACTACGAGCTGCCCGCCGAGGGCGAACCGACGGCACCACTGCCCCAGTCCCTCGCCGAGGCCCTGAACCTCATGGAGCGCTCCGACCTGCTGCACGAGACCCTCGGAGCCCACCAGGTCGAGTGGTTCCTGCGCAACAAGCGCTCCGAGTGGAACGCCTACCGCGGGCAGGTCACCCCCTTCGAGCTCGAGCGCTACCTCCCACTGTTATGACGATCAACGTGGTGCTCTGCGTGCCCTCGTGCGAGGGGCCGATCCGCAAGGCATTCGAGGTCACGGGGGTCACGCCGGCCGTGTCGGTGACGGGTCGCATGAACGAGATCGCTTCGCTGGAGCCGGCCGACGGCTTCGCGAGCACGGTGATCAACGCCGCAACCTTCCCCTTCACCGAGGCCATGAGCCTCTGTCGCCAACTGCGAGCGCGGGACCGGGGCGTCGGACCGATCATCCTCCTCGTGGACCATTTCCAGCTCGACGACCTGACGTTCCGCGAGGACCTGTTCGACGACTTCGTCGTGGGCCCCTTCGACGTCAGCGAGCTCGCGACGCGACTGCGCCACCGACTGCGACGCGCCGGCAACGAGAGCGTGGCCCAACGGATCGAGCACGGCGGGCTGTCGATGAACCTCGAGACCTACCAGGCCTCAATCGCCGGGCGCGTCATGGATCTCACGTACATGGAGTACGAGCTCCTGCGATTCCTCGCCACCAATCCCAACCGGGTCTTCACTCGCGAGACGCTGCTCAGTCGCGTGTGGGGCTACGAGTACTACGGAGGAGCCCGCACCGTGGACGTTCACGTCCGGCGTCTGCGGGCGAAACTGGGTGAGGAGCACGCCCACCTGATCCAGACGGTGCGCTCGGTCGGCTACAAGTTCGGCACGTCGCCGAACGAGTACGCCGCCTAACCCTCAGGCGAGTAGGCCCAGAGCTCCACTTCAGCGAGCGCGCCGAGCGGCAACTGAGCGACGGCCACAGCCGACCTCGTGGGACGGGGCGGTTCGAACTCCTCGACCCATACCTCGTTGCACGGACCGAACTCCTTCATGTCGGTGATGAAGAGGGTGGCCTTCACGACCTGGTCGAAGGTCGCACCGGCCTCGGCCAATACGCGACGGGCGTTGGCGAGGGCCTGACGGAGTTGGTCGGCGGCACCGCCCTCGACCATCGTCGGCCCGTTCGCACCGGGCACGATGCCGAGCTGGCCGGAGATGACGACGAGGTCGCCGGCACGTCGCCAGTGGGAGTAGGGGCCAACGGGGGTGCTCATCGAGTGACTCTCAATCTTCAGCTGAACGAATTGCCGCAACCGCACGTGCGCGTCGCGTTGGGGTTCGTGATGTGGAAACCCGCACCCTGCAGTCCGCCGGCGAAGTCCAGGGTCGAACCGGTCAGTAACTCGGCGCTGGCGGCGTCAACAACGACCTTCACGCCTGAGAACTCCCGGGTGACGTCGTCGTCGGCGAACTCCGAGTCGAAGAACATGTCGTAGTTGAAGCCCGAGCAGCCACCGGGCTTCACCGCGACGCGCAGTGCGAGGACCTCATCGACCCCCTCGGCCGCGATGAGCTCGGCGACCTTCACGACGGCGACGTCGGTCAGCGTGATCGGGTCCGCGTCCTTTTTGGTGAAGCTGACGCTGGTGGTGGTCATGTTGGACATGGCGCTCCTTAGAGAGATCTGACCTCCATAGTAGTGACGCGATCGCGTGGTGAACACCCCCACTTTCGGACCGGTAGCGTCGCAGCGTGCGTATTGATGTAAAATTGAGGGAACGCCTCAACCGGGTGCTCGACCCGGAACTGGGCGCGTCCATTGTCGAACTCGGCATGGTGGGCACGATCTCGGTCGACGAGTCGGGCCGCGCGGTGGTCGAGGTCTCCCTGACGACCGTCGGCTGCCCGCTGCGGGGCCAGATCGAGCGCGACGTCCGCGAGGCGGCCCTCGCCCTCGACGAAGTCTCGCAGGTGGACCTCGTGATGGGCGTGCTTGACGCACCGGCGAAGGCCGCGTTGATGCGAAAGGCGCGAACGATCGCCCAGTCGAGGGCTCCTCTCACCTCCATTCCGGTCCAGACCCCCGTGCTGATGATCGCCTCGGGCAAGGGCGGAGTCGGCAAGTCGTCGATCACCGCGAACCTGGCGGTCGCGCTCGCGTCGACAGGACGGACCATAGGCGTGCTCGACGCCGACATCTGGGGCTTTTCGCTCGGCCGACTCCTCGGCGTGAGCGGCGACGTTCAGGCGCGCGCCGGCAAGATGCAGCCACTCGAACGGACCATTGGCAAGGGACGCATCAAGCTGCTCTCCATGGGCCTGCTCGCCGACGAGGACCAGGCGCTGCTGTGGCGCGGCCTCATGGTGCAAAAGGCCGTCGCCCAGTTCATTGAGGAGGCCGATTGGTCCGACATCGACTACCTGCTCATCGACACTCCCCCGGGCACGGGGGACATCGCCATGACGCTCGCTCGCCTGTTGCCCCAGATGGGTCAGTTGCTCGTCACGACCCCGGCGATCGCCGCGCAGCGCGTGGCAGCGCGCGCCGCGGACTTCGCTCGCAAGTCCAACATCCGCGTGCTCGGCGTGATCGAGAACATGAGCGGCTTCACGTGCGAGTGCGGCAAGCGTCACCACCTTTTCGGCGAGGGCGGCGGCGAAGCGCTGAGCCGGTCGCTCTCGGTCCCACTCTTGGCCGAGATCGACCTCGACCCGGAGATCTCCGAGGGGGGCGACCACGGTGAACCGGCGGTCCTGCACGAACGCTCCGACGGAATACTGCACCAGCTGGCCGAGCGGATACTCGTCGATGTCGCCCCACCGGCGGGCGCGGTCGGATGCTCGGCGCGGATGCTCGACGCGATTGACCGCGCCGTCGGGAACGCCCTCTAGTCCTCGTAGCCTTCGTCGCCCGGCATGAGTATCACGATCTCGCCGTCGCGCTCGACGATTCGTGGCTCGACACGAACGATGTGCTCGAGGCTCCTCACGTGGTCGAGGACCTGGCGCGAAGTCTCGAACGGAGCGATCGCTTCGAGGTTGCGGATGGTGGGCAGGATCATGTCCAGTTCGCCCCGAGCGTGCGCTTCGAGGGCGTCGACCGGCCTCACCCACTGGTCGGCGACCGTCTCGCCGGCGTCGTGCGTCGCGACCTGTCCGTGGGGGGCGAGCGCCACGAAGAATCGTGTGTCGAAACGGCGCGGCGGCCCGACGGGCGTGACCCAGTGCGCGGCGTACTCCAGGCCTCGAAGGTCCAGGTGGATTTGCTCTCGATCCATCATCGAGATGAAGCCGAGCGTTCCGTCGTTCACGGACCGGCGATTGGCGGCCATCCGACGAATCGTCGGCCCGTCGTCGAACAGTCTCGGCTCGCCGTCGGGGTTGCACGCGATGAGCAGCCCCGCCTCCTCGAAGAGCTCGCGCAGGCAGGCCACGTAGTAGGCGAGCCCTCCGCTCGCCAGACCCAAACGCCTTGAGGCGACCATGTCGTTCACTCCGAGCGCGAGGCGTTGGGCCGAGGCACCGGCGTCGGCCTCGTCGACGCCGCCGCCGGGAAAGACGTACGCCCCACCCACGAAGTCGCTGTTGAGATTGCGCCGCAGCATCAGGACCTCGAATCCCTCCGGGCCGTCGCGCAATGTCATCACCGTCGCGGCGGGACGGGGGGTGAGGATTTCGGCCATACCGCAAACTACCCAGCGGACAGGCCTGAATTCGTACGCCACGTCCCTTCCACTAAGTTTGGTGTTCTGACTTCACAAGGAGCATCGTGTCCAAGACCCCCGCATCGAAGAAGCCCGTGACGAAGAAGCTTGGGGCGAACCGGCCTTCCGCGAAGAACACTCCCGCCAAGTCCGCGAGCGGCCGTCCCGCCGGGCTCTTCACGTGGATCGCCGTCGGCCTGGTCGTCATCGTCGTGGCCGGCCTCGTCATCATCAAGGTCGCGACCGGGTCCACCGCCTCGAGCAACAGCACGGCGTGGCAGGCGGCCGACCCCGCTGTAGTCGCCCAGTTGACCCAGGTCCCCGCCGCGACGTTCAACAAGGTGGGAGTGACCTCACCGGTCGTTCAGGTCTTCAAGCCGCTCGCCCTCACCGGCCAACCAGTGATGACGGCAACGTCGGCCTCCGGCGCGACGCTGCCCCGGGTCATGTACGTCGGGGCCGAGTTCTGTCCGTACTGCGCGGCCCAACGTTGGTCGACGATCATCGCGCTGAGCCGCTTTGGGACATTCACCAAGCTGGGCAACACGACGAGCAGCTCGATCGACGTCGACCCCAACACGCCGACGTTCACCTTCCGCAAGTCCGTCTACACGTCTAAGTACCTGGTCTTCAAGGGCTACGAGCTCTACACCCGGGTACCCGACACCGCCAACCACTACTACTTCCCGTTGGAGAAGATCTCCAAGGCCGACAACAAGATCTGGGCGAAGTACGACTCGGCGAAGTTCGTCCCGGGCCTCACCGGCCAAGGCTTCCCCTTCATCACGTTCGGGAACCAGTTCCTGGTCGCGGGGCCGATGTACACGTCCGCCGGCTGGAACGGCGTCTCGCGAAACCAGATCGCCGCCGGCCTGAGCAACCCTTCGAGCCCGATCACTGACGGGATCATCGCCGCGGCCAACGAGCAGACGGCGCTGCTCTGCGTACTCACTCACAACCAGCCCGGCACCGTCTGCGCGTCCAAGGGCGTGCTGGCCGCCAAAAAGCTGCTCAAGATCAAGTGATCCTGACCGAGCACGACGTACCACGTTGGGTGGTCGTCGTAACGTTCGTGCTCAGCCTCGTCGGGCTGGGTCTGTCGCTCTACCTGACTATCGCGCACTTCACCGGCACGAAGCTCGCGGGCTGCCCGGTCACGGGAACCGTCAACTGCGCGGTCGTCACGACCTCGGCCCAGTCGTACTTCCTCGGCGTGCCCGTAGCGGTCCTCGGACTCGCCAACTACGTCGTCATGGCGGCGCTGAACTCCCCGTGGGCCTGGCGAGCCAGGACCTACTGGGTGCACCTCGCACGCTTCGTGCTCGCCATCGGCTCGATGTGCTTCGTGCTCTGGTTGGTCTACGCCGAACTCATGATCATCAAGCACATCTGCGAGTACTGCACCGGCGTGCACGTCGTGACCTTCGCGATACTCATCGTCCTGACGAGGGTCAGCCCCATACAGCTCGGCTGGACCCGGTCACGCGCGCAGTAGCGACCGCCGCTCGAACTCGTTGAGTCCACCCCAGATCCCGTAGGACTCGTGACGGGCCAACGCCGCCTCGAGACACTCGTCGCGAACGGCGCAACCGGAGCAGATCCGCTTCGCGACCTTCTCGCGCTCGAGCCGCTCGTCCTTGCGCTCAGAGCTGTCGGCGGAATAGAAGAGCGAACTTTCACTGTCCCGACAGGCCGCAGCGTCGGACCATTGCAATGGCGTGATCGCCATGAGTCCCTCCCCCCAGATGTGACCCCGAAGAGCAGGATAACCACTCGCGCCTCAGACGGCAAGAGTCAATCACGCCCGCCGATTCGCCAGTCAATTCACCGATTCACCGCTCCGCTACGCTGAACTGCGTGGCAACCGTCCTCCTGGCAAGCGATCTCGCATCATTGCGGCACGAACTGAAGACCATGCTCGAGGGGCCTGACCTCTTCATCGAGGAGGCCTCGAACGGTCCCGACGTCATCGCCCGGGTGGAGGAGGGAGGCGTCGACCTCGTCATCCTCGACCTGCAGATCGGCTCCATGGGGGCCATGGCGATCTGCATGGAGCTGCGTCACGAGGAGTCCTACGGTGCGGCCGACCCGGTCGCGGTGCTGATGCTGCTCGACCGCCGGCCGGATGTCTTCCTCGCTCGTCGCAGCGGCGCCGAGGGCTTCGTCGTGAAGCCGCTCGATCCCCAACGCGTTCGCGCCGCCGTGCGAGCGCTCTTGGAGGGTGACGGCTACGAGGACGAATCACTTCGTCCCGCCACCGTGCGCGCGGGCGGCACCGCCGCTCGATGAGCGACCAGCGGCCCCCCTCCTCGGGACTGGCTCGACTGCGTTCTCGGATCTCGCGTCGCGAAGAGGTCCGACCGCCGTCACCCGAGGCGATCGCGATTCACGAACGCATCGACCAGCTGAGCGAACTCGAACTTCGTGACGTCATGACTCCGCGCGTCGATGTCGCCTACCTCGCCACCCCAGTAACCCCCGAGGCGATCGCCGAGGCCGTGCGTGACACGGGCCATTCATGTTTTCCCGTCGTCAACGGCGATCTCGACGAGGTGGAGGGCGTCCTCTTCGTCAACGACCTGTTCCGCAGCACGACGGTGAAGCGCGCCATCGGCGTGTCGCTACCCACGACCGAGGAGATTGCACGAAAGATCCGCCGCCCGTTCATGCTGCCCGAGACGCTCGACCTGCTCGAGAGCCTCGGCGAGATGCGAAAACAGCGCCGGACCTTCGCCCTGGTCCTGGATGAGCACGGCGGCGTGGCCGGGGTGGTGTCAATCCGCGACATCCTCGAGCAGCTCGTCGGCGACCTCAACGACGAGTTCGACGAGGACGAGGAGCCGACCATCGTGCGCATCCGCCAGGACCGGTGGCTGGTCGATGGTCAGACCCACGTCGACGAGGTCGAGGCCGCCCTCGGCGTCACGATCCCTGAGGGCGAGTACGTGACGATTGCCGGGTTCGTGCTCTACCTCGCCGGCGAGATTCCGGCCGCCGGCACCACCTACTCATACGAAGACTGGACGTTCCGTGTGCAGTCGGTCGAACGTCGTCGTATCAGTGAGATCGTTATCGAATTCCACCCTCCTATCGAAACTGAGCTTCCGTCGATCATCTAGCCGTCGTGGCACTACCGGCGAGGCGGCTAGGATTATCGGGCTGCGAGGGAACTCGCCGCGGGCTGTAGCGCAGCTTGGTAGCGCGCTGCGTTCGGGACGCAGAGGTCCCGGGTTCAAATCCCGGCAGCCCGACCACCGAAGTTGTACCAGGTGACAGGAGTTCCGGCCCCCATCGTCTAGCGGCCTAGGACACCACCCTTTCAAGGTGGCGGCACGGGTTCGAATCCCGTTGGGGGTGCTTCGTAAATCCTGATGCGAGCTTATTTCTGCACTTGGAGCGTAAGCCGCGAATCTGCCATATTTTCACTGAATTGGAGCGGTTAATGCCCAACTGATGCCCATTCAATGCCCAAACTGACTCAAAATCGATTTTGGCAGCGTGGAAACCTTATGGGTCAACGGTTTAGGCCAAAAATTTGTCACCACCGATCTCAGGTGGTGTCCACAATGTCGCCACAGATTCTCCCCTTCATCATCCAATGAACATGCGGAACGGTCCAGAAATCTGATGTCCGAGGTTCAGTCTAATGAAGTAGACTGAAAACATGAAAGTTCGAAGCCTCAGGGGACTTCTTCTTCGGTCTGGCTGTGTTGAGGTTCGTCAATCGGGATCTCATCTCATCGTTCGCTGTGGGACATGCCAAACCGTGGTTCCAGTCCATGGAGGAGACATTCCCAACGGAACGCTTAGGTCGATAGTTCGAGATCTCACGCCATGCTTAGGAGAGGATTGGTTGAAAAATGAATAGGGTTCAAACGGTTCAGTCGATATATCACGCCAATTTTGAATTGGATGAGAGCGGAGTTTGGCTCGCCCAAATCGAAGAGATTCCACAGGTACACACTTTTGGACGAACACTTGGCAAAGCACGTCAGTATTTGGCGGATGCTCTCGCGCTTTGGCTCGACGTGCCGATTGAAATGTTAAACGATCGAATCCAATATCGACCAGCGGAATTGCCGCCTGCACTTCTACATTCCGTTCATGAAGCAAGAGCTGCCCGAGAGATCGCAGAAGGCGCGACGACGACTGCAAGTGACCTAATGGCTGCGGCAGCTCGAGCACTTACCGAAGACGCAAAGTTGTCATTGCGTGACGCCGCGGAGTTGTTGGGACTTTCACATCAGCGTGTTCAGCAACTTGTGGTCCAAAGAAATGGGAGCGTTGCTTTAGTGGGGAGTGGTCGACTTGGAATCGCTCAAGACGTAGCTCGAAGTCTCAAAGAATTTTTGTCAGGTGGAGAAAAGGAAGAATTAGGGGTGATTGCTGCCGGAGTTGCTCTGGGTCTCGCAATCGCTTGGACTCAAACTCACGAATAGATCTGGTTAATGACGCTTCAGTTGAAATGTCGACCGTCTCGGTAGATGCTCCCGAGCAAATTGCAATTGAGCGTTCGTTTCTGAACACGATTGATTTCGCAAATCGTCTCAACAAGGAGCTCCTGATGTCGGCAACAGAATCTGAAGCATCCAGCCAATTGTGCATATATTGTCGGACGAATCCCGCTGGAAGTAACGAGCACATCTTCGGCACTTGGCTGATTACCGATCTTACGGCGGTCTTGGGTAGAGCACCGGGTCACGGTTGGATTAGTTCCGAGGAGAATCGTCGTGAGATTCTTGGCGGCGAACGTCGGGCCAACAAGTACTCGTTTGATTTCATTACTGACACTGTCTGTCATCGTTGCAACAACGGGTGGATGAACGACGTCGACATCAAGGCGCGGAGAACCGTTCATAGTCTGATTAGAGGTGATCGAACTTTGCTGACGGGTGCAGCACGAGCTCGGGTGGCGGCATGGGCGGCGAAGACTGCCGTCACTGCCCGCTTTGCTCATGTTGAACCCGACTATGTCTCAGAGCAATGGACTAGTGAACTATTCACTTCGCATAAGGCGCCACAGGATTGGCTGGTATGGCTTGCGCACTATCGCGGAAACGAGGGCCTCAAATATCTCGCGGAAGACGTACGCGTAACCGCGCCGAATTCACCAACTGACGTGCTAGTTCCACACGGAGTATTAATGACGACGGTCCTCGGTCAACTTTGCGTGCAGGTTCTTGGTTTTGAAAATACATTCGCTCTGACAGAATCCGATATCACAACTGCGCTACAGATTTGGCCGACCTCGCCGCGGCGCTGCAAATGGCCTTTGGATGGCTACATCGATGATTCCAACTTGGTTGTTTATTCTCATCGCTTGCTCGGACCATCATGATTGAGCTCTTTCGAGCGAAAGGCGCTAATGCCCATAGGATGCCCAAATTCGAATCCTCATCTGCACACGTGGTCACAAATAGCCTCTGGTCAGCGTCTTCATACTTCAGTCGCTCCAACAATGTCCACCCTTTCAAGGTGGCGGCACGGGTTCGAATCCCGTTGGGGGTGCTTCATAATTCCTGGTAAAGATCGATTTATCCTCAGCAAGCCTACGAGTCGAAAGTGCCATATTTTCGGGGAATCGGCGCCGTTAAGGCCCAATTAATGCCCAAAACGTCCACTTTTCGGAGCAATGTTCAGATACGCCCGTTGATTTGCGGAAATAGCGAAAGTGCGACCACCACCGAACTTGGGAGGTGTCCGCCATGCGCTTACCACTTCGGCAAATCAAAAACCATTTGGATTCTCAAAAGTTACGTTTCACGGGCTCTGGCTGAGCCTCGGTCGTCGCTCGCTGTCGTCAGTTGGGAGTCGTACGATATGACGATGACTTGGTACGAAAGCTCTGTGAGCGAAGTGGGTGAAGAAATTTCTGCCTGTCTCGCCAAGGGAGATTCCAATTCGGCCATCCGATTGGCATTTCGATTCTTAGAACGATATGACAAATCCGATTGGGAAACGCGCCGTCGCATCACGTTCGAACCCCCAATGTCCACGGGCAACGATCGTTTTGACGCCCTCTTGGCCGGGATTGTCGAGTATGCCTGTGCTTCGCATGGCTTAGTCGCCCCATCATGGGTGGAAGCAGAGAATTACTTTCTAAATAAGTGGTGGTTCGTCTCAGGCATGGAGTCACTGCACGCCAACGCACTGGTGCATAGTCCAATTTCGCTCGCTCGTAGGGGAATCTTTGTAACGCAGGGTGCGTTGGAGTACGCATAGTGGCGCTCCTGGGTCGTAAAGAACTGCTTCACGCCCTCGAAGAGCTTGACTAGAACTTGGCATTCTCAATGTTCGAGGTGAGGTGTTCATCGTCGGAGGCGCCGCGATGGCGATTGCTTACGATACTCGAAGAGCGACTTCCGATGTCGACGCTGTATTCGTGCCATCGAGCGAAGTACGAACGGCTGCATCCCGCGTGGCTGAAAGATTGAATCTTGAACCTGACTGGCTCAACGATGGTGCGAAGGCGTTCTTGCCCGGTGAGGACAAGGATCGAATTGGTGTTTATGAAGGTCAGCACCTCAGTGTCGCGGCGGCGTCACCCCAGTACCTCCTCGCGATGAAGTTGATGGCCTCGCGCGTCGAACGAGATCAAGATGATATTCGCGAGTTATTCAAGCTCTGCGGTCTCACGACGGCTGAGCAGGGCTTGGAACTCTTGGTGTCTTACTATCCGGATCGTCAGATATTGCCCAGAGTTCAATTTTTGCTCCAAGAAATGTTTCCTGAAGCGCACGAGAAGAAGCGTGACACCGGTTTGTCGCGCTAGCAATCTGGTGCGAAGTCGACAGGTCTCTCCCGCAGCGGGCTGAGCACGTTTAACTGTTGCCGCTGAGCAGTCGATACTTCTTCTCCCACGCCTCCACTGAGCTGCGCAGAGTCTCGCTATGACCGGCATTCCGGACCTCGATCTGCGGAAGATTCAAAAGTACGCAGCCAGAGTCGTCCCACCGGACTTTCAGGATCAGATCAGAATGGAAGTCGACGTTCGGGGAATGACGGTGACGATTGTTGAATGTCGACCACCTTGGAGGGAAGATTTCGGACCCGAGTGGACCCGAGAAGGGGTTGCTCGGATGAAGTTCGATTCTGCGAACAATGAATGGACGCTTTACTGGTCGGACAGCAACGGCCGATGGCACATTTTCGACCTCATATCGCCCGATTGCATTGACGAGATCCTTGAAGAGATCGAATGTGATCGGACGAATATCTTCTGGGGCTGAGAATGATGTTGCGTTCAGGGTGCAGTTCAGCTAGCCGCGTGTGACTACTGCACTTTGAAGCAAGACCTGCACCTCGACGACGAGGGTGTTGTTTAAGGGAAGTTGTTGATGCCCGTTCAATGCCCATCAACCAATTCGCCGAGAATATGGCGCGGAGAAATCACGTCTAATCAGGAATTACTTTTACACTTGGTCGTTTCAATTCCCACCCTTTCAAGGTGGCAGCACGGGTTCGAATCCCGTTGGGGGTGCTCAGTGGGGGAAGCCGTCAAACTCGGTTGAAAATCAAGACTTGCCCGTCGCCCGCGCCGATGAAGTCAATGGATGACAGATTCCACTTCCTCGACCACTGTCGGGCCGCTCTTGTCCTCGAAGCGGTCAAGTACTCCTGAGACAAGCAACTTGTCCCTCGCGCTCTTGGCGTCATCGACGGATTTGAACTCGATTTGGATGAAGACCTCGTTAGGGTTATCAACGTTGCGTCGGATCTGATAATTGGATGCTGCGCTGCGCGCGCCCGGGGCATCTTGATCAAACATCATCTTCCATGTGTCGTAATCGCCAACGCTAAGGCGAGTCAGGATAAACGCCATGATGTCAACCTTTCACTTTCTGGAATGATAGCGACAGAGAACTGAACTCGAGAAGAGACTTAGCCCAAGCTAAGAGTCGAGCACGGCACGGCAGCAGCCATCGAATTCGACGCATCCGACGTCGTCAAGCCTCGTGTGAAGCCACGATGACGCCGGGGTTGAGGATTCCTGTGGGATCGAGGCAGTCTTTGATTCGTCGCGTGAGCGTCATCGCGTCCTCGCCAATCTGGGCTGCCAACCACGGCACCTTCATTCGCCCAGTTCCATGTTCTCCCGTGATCGTTCCATCGAGTGCTATCGCCAGATCCATAATCTGGCCGAAGGCCAACTGCGCGGCAGTCTTCGACGCAGCCATCGTCGGGTCGAAGATCACGAGGGGGTGGGTATTGCCGTCGCCGGCGTGCGCAATAGTCGCAATCGTGGTGCCGGTCGCCGCGGCGATCGCTGCGATGCCATTCAAGAGCTCCGGGAGGCGTGGCACGGTCACTGAGACGTCTTCAATGAGGACCGATCCCATACGTTGGGCCGACGGAATCGCGGCGCGACGTGCACTCAGGAACATCTCACCCTCGACCGGATCGGCGGTGATGAACATCTCTCGAACGCCGTGCGCAATGCACGCCTCTTGGGCAATGGCGAGTTCCTGCGCACCGGCCTCACCGCTCAAGTCGGACTGGGCGATCAGCATCGCACCGGCGTCGCGGTCGAGATTCATGTGCAGGTTGTCGTCGACCGCCCTGATCAATGCGCCGTCCATCAGTTCCAACATCGATGGCCGCGACTTACTGACGATCTCCACTACCGCCCCGGCAGCACCCTCGATCGAGTCCATGAAAGCAACCATCGTCTGGGGTGCCTGCTGTCGGGGCAGCAAGCGCAACGTCACTTCGGTGATGACACCGAGGATTCCCTCACTCCCGACGAACAGCTTGGTCAGCGAAAGTCCCGCGGAATTCTTAATGGACTGGCCACCGAGGCGCATCGCCGTGCCATCGGCCAGAACCACTTCGAGGGCCAAGACGTAATCCGTAGTGACGCCGTACTTGACGCAGCAGAGTCCGCCGGCGTTGGTCGCGACGTTGCCGCCGATAGAGCAGATCTCGAACGACGAAGGATCCGGTGGATACCAGAGCCCGTGCGCCGCTGCTGCGACCTTGAGCTCGACATTGAGCGCTCCGGGTTGGACGACGGCCAATTTGGCGCCCTCGTCGATCGTGATCGAGCGCATCCGCTCTGTCGCGAGGACAATGCATCCGTCGATCGCGGAGGATCCTCCGGAGAGACCGGTGCCGGCACCACGGGTGACGACCGGAACCTTGAATAGGTTGGCCGTACGCAGCACGTGTTGCACCTGCTCAGTGGACTCGACTCGAACGACGACCAATGGAGTCCCGGCCTCTTGATCAAGGGACTCGTCCATCCGGTAACCCGAGAGAATGCCCGGATCGGTCAGCAGCAAGTGTTCGGGGACTCTCGAGGCGAGCGCCGTGACCACATCACCGTCAACGAGCTGGGCCGAATCAGTCATCCGATACGCGCCTTTCCGTGAACCGTTCATCGCCAGCCCGTGTCGACAAACCTATCGAATTGACTGATCGGAGGCCACAAGAGAGTGGCCGGCCACTGTGCCAGCATCCGCGGAATCGGGTCCTCACTGATCGGGCTTTCCGCATCGGTGTTTTCGAGCAACGGTACAAGGAACAATTCAGATCACAGCTTCCGCCAAGATGTACGCCGGGCACGAAGGCATCGCCACGATCTTCCCCGAGGAGACCGAGGGACGCGTTTTCGTCGACCAGGCCACTGCTTCGCTCTCGACTCAAGCAGCGGTTCAAGTCACGCAGTCCGGCCGACAGCCCTCGATCACAGAGGTGCCCAGCCACGCAAACAATCGTCGAACACGTCGTAGTTCGCCGAATCTCGACTGTCCGGACCCTTCGTGATGCTCGATCGGGTGGTCAGGTGAGTCAGCCATCGCAAGCATGCTCCAAGGAGGTTGCCCATCGAGAACTATCGACTTTGCAACTCGTTCTTGGACCAGTCGGCGCGACTGAGTGGTGGCCGATCAGGCTCGAACGATGGAACTACTGCGCTTCCCGGCGCGAACAATGTCGCCCGGCATCTCCATTCCCTGACGAAGCCATCGAGGGACTGCACTCGGTGCGTCACGACATTCCGGCAGGCTTCCCACTCGACGAACCGACAGCATGATCATTGCCTGAACCACTCTCCGTAGGTGCCAATGTGGTCGCCGTCGGAGATGCCCACCATGGGTCACCGAACTTCGCCCCTCCACTTACCCCCTCGAAACCCGCGAGGCAGGATTGCCGATGACCAGTTCCGCGAGTAGATGCGAGGCGACGACCTCAAACCTGACAATGTCGCCGTACGAGCGGGCGACGAGCATCGCGCCTTGCAGCCCGGCGTCGATCGAACGTGCGACCTCGAGGGCGGGCCTCTGGAACTCAAGAGTCCCCTCACTTCGACCCTGCTCCAGGACTCTCTCCAGCCACTTCTCGTTGCTATTGAAGTAGCCAATGACGGCGTCGTGCATCGGAGCGGGGAGGGTCTCGATCTCGGCGGCGAGAATCCCGCAAAGACACATCCGCTCGTGACGCAGGACCTCGAAGTACAGATCCTCGTAGCCAGCGATCTTGGCCGGGGCGTCCGTGACGCTGGCTTCCAGGCTCGCCAGAGCCTGGTCGAACCGAGAAGCGTATCGGTCTATGAGCGCCACCCCCAACTTGGCCTTTCCGGCGAAGTGGTAGTGCAGCGAGGCCGTGGAAATCGCCAGTTCCTTGGCGATATCGGCGTAGCTAAAGCCGTTGAATCCCCTCGTTTGAACAAGTCGCTCGGCCACGTCGAGGATTTGGGTTGCGGTGTCCGTAGCGTCCAACTGGACTTGGCTCAACGTTCGCTCTTCCCCTTGACACTTATCTACTAGTAAGTTAGATTAGCCGATGTCGGTGTCAGTTGGGCACCGCCAATGGCCGGGGGGGCGAGTATGCAGAGCACTGAGCATCGCAGTTTTGAAGTTCCAGACGAGACCCGCGAGTTCCCGCACGGGCGGGCCGACATCCTCAACATCGGCGAGGTCGAGGTCGGCCGGTTGGTGTTCGAGCCAGGATGGCGCTGGTCAAACGACATCAAGCCAATCGCCAAGACCAACAGTTGCGAGGCTCCCCATTTCCAGTACCACGTAAGCGGGCGACTGGCCATCAAGATGGACGACGGAACCGAGTTCATTGCGGGGCCCGGCGACATCACTTCATTGCCGAGCGGTCATGACGCGTGGGTGGTCGGCGACGAGCCGGTGGTGACCGTCGACTGGTTCGGTGCCAGCCACTACGCGAAGTAGGGGCGACAATGGATCCCCTTGACGTGGTCGACGCCTTTGGCACGGCGTGGGCAGGGCACGACCTCGATGCAGCGATGGCGCTAACGACCGAAGACTGCATTTTCGACAACACGAGTCCCGCCCCCGACGGAACCAGCCACGTTGGTCGCGAGTCGATACGCCAAGCGTGGCAGCCAATCTTTGACGACATGAGTGCCCAGTTCGACGCCGAGGAGACATTCGCCGCCGGTGATCGAGTGGTGCAGTTGTGGCGCTACACGTGGGCTGACGGACACGTCCGCGGTGTCGACGTGTTTCGCATCCGCGACGGCCTGGTGGCCGAGAAGCGCTCGTACGTCAAGGGCTGACGTGACCCAAAGAATTCGGATTGACAGCGTCACAAGCCGCTGAAGCCTCCGACGAATCATTGTTGCCCTCGCCCGGCGTTAGCCCTGGCCACCTGGCCGTCGACGAAACGCAGTTCAAAAGCTAGGCGGCGTGGTCACCCATAGAGTCACCGCCCGTTCGCCGGCGCACTCCACCAGCCGGTGCGGGACGCTCGAGCGATAGACGATCGAGTCCTCTGGGCCAAGTTCAAATCGCTGCGATCCGAGCTCGAAGCTCACGCGGCCGCGCAACACGAGAAGGAATTCTTCGGAGTCGCCGTGCGTATAGGGCTCCGGTCCCGTCGAACCGCCAGGTTCGAATTCGGCAAGGAAGGCGTCCAGCTCGCGATCAGGTGACTGTGTGAGAAGCCACTTTCGTCCGAAGACCCCGAAGGAGAGCACCGGTCGATCTGACGCGCGCACGACGTTCGAACCGGTGTTGTCGTCGGGGTGGAACAGCTCGCCCATGGAAACACCCAGCTCGTTGGCGATGCGACGGAGCGTCGCGATGCTCGCGTTCGCCCTGCCGCGCTCAATCTGACTTAGGAATCCTTCACTGATGCCCGCGTGAGTGGATACGTCGCGCAACGTCCGACGTCGAGCCAGACGAACCCGACGCAATCGGTGACCAACTTCCGCCTCGTCGGCTGCGGATGTCAACTCGCCCGCACGCCGCGCCGCCAGGGCGTCAGCGCCTTTGACCGGTCCCGCCATCACTCATCTCCATTTCGACTGGCTCCTGCACACCTCGACAACGAACCTCGAAGGCGCTGGGAGATACCTGCCCGGGCACCACTTCTTGGATTCGCTGGCTAAGTTGACTTTACTCATGGTTAGGGTAATCGGCGTCACCGCAGCGACCGCACCGGCTCGACGGGGGATAATCGAAGGATTTCATAGCCTCTGACTATTGACAATTCGCAATCCCGACAGGCTAATGTCACTTTCATGATGCTTAAGTCGGAGGAGACTCAGCGACCTGAACCCGCCAGCTCATCTCGCCGTGGCACGGTCGTGCTCGACGGGGTCACCAAGTCGTTCCCTGGATCCGGCGCCGCGAAAACCGTCGTCGACAATCTCTCATTGACCATTGAGACCGGCGAGTTCTTCTCGCTGCTCGGACCGTCGGGGTGTGGCAAGACAACGACGCTTCGCCTCATCGCCGGCCTTGAACAGGTCGATAGCGGGCGCATCTGGCTCGGCGACAAGGATTCGACAGGTCTGCCGGCTCACTCGCGCAATGTGAACACCGTCTTTCAGAACTACGCGCTCTTTCCCCACCTCAACGTGTTCGACAATGTGGCGTACGGACTTCGTCGCCAACAAGTCAAGGGGCCCGAGCTTCGACGTCGCGTTCGTGAGGCCCTTGAACTAGTCCACATGTTCGAGTACGCATTCCGCAAGCCCCAGCAACTGTCGGGTGGCCAGCAACAGCGCATCGCGTTGGCCCGCGCGTTCGTAACCGAGCCGTCGGTGCTTCTCCTTGACGAGCCGCTCGCGGCCCTCGACCTCAAGTTGCGCGAATCGATGCAAGAGGAGCTCAAGCGCCTTCAGCGCGAGTTGCAGCTGACGTTTTTGTTCGTCACGCACGATCAGTCGGAGGCGTTCGCGATGTCCGATCGCGTCGGTGTGATGGATGGCGGCGCGCTGGTTCAGGTTGGAACTCCCGAGGAGATCTATCTGCATCCCGTGAACCGATTCGTCGCCACGTTCGTTGGAAGAGCCAACTTCATTCCTCTCTCGCTAATCGAAAGTGGTCCCGAGGTACCACTAAGCGGGATTGCGACGCGACGGACCGATCGACAATTGGGCGGTCAAGGAACTGAGGTGGGTGGTCCAAGCGATTCGCAAACGACTTCCGTTGCCGGGCCGACGATCTTCATACGACCCGAGCGTCTCGGCCTTTACGTCGGGCTCGAGTCCGCGCCCCTCGAAGGTCCACGGGTCCGTGGGGCGATCATCGACCGGACCTTCGCCGGTGGCGTGACGACTGTCCGTCTCGCGATACGTGAAGACGTGGAGGTCATCGTCACGTGCGACAGTGCCTCGCTCGACGTCCGCGGAGCTTCGATGGGCGACGTCGCATTCGCCGTGTGGGATCCCGACGACGCCACCGTGTTCGAGCAGTGAGTGTGACCAGGTCTTTACGGGTCTGGGCAGATTGCCCAGACGTGCAAGGAAACAGGGGGAAGTTGACGTGACGAAGAACTCTAAGCAAGACCCGGACCACGAATCGATTCGCATTCTGGCCCACGAGGACCACAAGTTCACTCGACGAGATCTGATGAAGTTCGCCGCTGCATCGACCGGGGCCGGTCTCGTCGGCACCTCCCACGAACAGATACTGCTCTCGCGCAGTTCCAACCTCAACGCGTTGCAGGCGGCCGCCAAACGGAGCCTCAAGGCCGTGGGCAAGATCAACAAGAACCTCTACATCTACACGTGGGGCCAGTACGACAATCCGACGACCTTCAGCGCCTTCCAGTCGGCGGCGGGAATCCGGCTTCAATTCGGCAGCTACAACTCCAACGAGGCGATGATCGCCAAGCTGGAGTTGGCTCAGGGAACGGCCGGCTACGACATCGTCGTTCCGACGGGAGGGTACATACCCGAGATGGTGGCCAAAGGCCTGCTGCTGCCGCTCAACAAGAAGAAGATCCCGAACTTCTCGAAGCTCGACCCCAAGTTGCTGAACTTCCCTTGGGACCGTGGCAACAAGTACACGATCCCGAAGGACTACGGCACCACCGGATTCATCTACGACAAGACGATCATCAAGCGGAAGATGACGACGTGGTCGGACTTCGCCAAGGCTGCGGCGTTACCGGGGGTTTCGGGCAAGGTTTCGTTGCTGGACGACCCCAACGACGTGATGGGGATCGCCCTGTGGAACGCAGGCATCACCTGGAACACTCCGAATCCAGCGCAGCTGCGTACCGCCAACAAGTGGCTCATCAAGAACCTGGCGCCCCACGTCAGCAACTTCGACTCGTATCCCGGAGGCACGGGCGGTCTGGTGAACGGCTCCTACGTGCTCTCCGAGGCGTGGAACGGGGATGCTCGCCAGGCGATCGTGCACGAACCGAAGCGATTCGCGTGGGTCGTGCCCGAGCCGGCGTCTGAGATCTGGGTCGACAACTGGGCGATCGCGAAGGGCGCCAAGGACTTGAATGACGCTCACGCGTTCATCGACTACATAATCGACCCGGTCGTCGCCGCCAACGAGATGGTCTACACGGGCTACAGCCAGCCCGTCAGCGGCTTCAAGCAATTCCTGCCGAAGAATCTGCCGGAGACCGGCATCATTTTCCTCACGGCCGAGGAAAGCAAGCGCCTCACCTCCTACGTCGTGAACTCGTCCAACAATCTGCGCACGCAGCTGTACAGCGAATTCAAGGCCGCGACTGCCGCCGGCTGATTCGGACAGGTTGCGCATGGGAGTTGGCAAGGGCGGGCGGGAGTGAACACGCGGGGCCTTCGTGGCTTTGTCGCGTTCTCCTACCTGTGGTACGCGATGTGGTTCATTGCGCCAGGCCTCATCATGCTCGTCTACGCCTTCGGCAAGACAACCGGCATCAGCCAACAGGGCCTAGTGAACCTGAGCCATCCCGGCTTCGGAAACTTCCACACGGCGCTTGCCAACCCCGCGCGACCAATCCTGATGATCAGCCTCGAGAACACCGTGATCGCGACCGCGCTTTGCGGTCTCATCGCGTACCCGGTGGCCTACTTCCTCGCGAGGAAGGTAAAGCCTCGCGCACGGGCCATCATGCTGCTCCTGGTGGTCCTGCCGTTCTGGACTGACTACCTGCTGCGGATGCTGGGATGGCGCATCTTCCTCAGCCCCCTCGGAATGCTCTACGGGGCGCTGCACACCATCGGTCTCAATGTGGCGTCCCTTTCGGTCCTGGACACGCGATCGGCGGTGATGATCGGTCTCGTCTACAACTACCTGCCCCTCTTCATCCTTCCCCTGGCGGTCGTGCTTGAGCGCATCGATCCCTTCCTGCTCCAAGCGGCCGATGACTTGGGCGCACGACCTGGGACGATCTTTCGCACCGTCACGTTCCCGATGTCAATGCCGGGCGTCATTGCCGGCACGATCCTCGTCTTCGTTCCGATGCTGGGTGACTACGTCACGCCGACGCTGCTCGGCGGCGCGAGAGGATTGATGGTGGGTAGCCTCATCGCCGCGCAGTTCAACGAGGGCCAGAACTGGTCTCTCGGCGCGGCGATGTCGATAATCCTCGTTCTCATCCTCGTGGGGATCGTCGTGGCGACCGGCGCCGCGGCCGTCGGCTTAAGGTCGATCGCCACTCGGATTCGTCAGCGCACACTCGCCCGCGAGATCGCGGCGTTGTGAAGCAGGGCACCAAGAGCAAGTTCACCCTCGGCACCATCGCCTGGGTGGTGATCATCTTTCTCTTCCTCCCACTCGTGGTCGTGGTCATCTTCTCGTTCAATGGCGGCTTCGACGCCTTCCTCTGGGGCGGTTTCAGCACATCGGCCTACTCACAGGCGCCTCACGACACGACTCTCATCATGGCGCTTCAAACCTCACTCGAGGTCGCCGCTGCGACGGGCGCGCTGAGCGTCGTAGTTGGCCTCGCCGGCGGCATGGCCACGATTGGCCGGGGCTGGACCTCGCGGATCCTTCTACTGCTCTTCGTCGTGGTGCTCGCAACCCCAGAGATCGTCGGCGCGAGTGGCGACCTGCTGTGGTTCGTCACCCTCGGAGTCTCCAACGGCTTCGTTCGCCTCGTGCTCGCCCATTCGATCTTCGGCAGCGCTCTGACCGCGCTGATCGTGCGAGGGCGCGCTATGGGAATCGACCCCGCCATCTTCGAAGCGTCGAACGATCTCGGAGCCCGATCGGGAACGATGCTGCGCACGATCGCTATTCCCCTGCTGGCACCGGCCCTTCTCGCCGGCGGCCTCCTGTCGTTCACGTTCAGTCTCGAGGACCTCGTGACGTCGATCTTCGTCAGTACCGCCCAGACCACGCCACTTCCCGTCTTCATCCTCGGTTCGTTGCACTCGCAGTTCCACGCCGACATCTTCGCGATCGCGGTGTTCATGTTCGTCGCGACGAGCGCACTCTTCCTCGCTGCGCTGGCGGCAATGGGCGGCGGATCACGCGCTCGCATGCGTCGCGGCTTGCGACTGCTCAGCGCCGTTGCACCATCCGACGGTGAGTGACGCACCGCGCGAGGAGAGTCGCCCATGGTGACCAACTACGACGCCAATGCTCGCGCCCATGCCAAAGGTCGTATTGCACGACACGCCGACCGCGCTCGGGTTGATTCCCCCGGAGTCGTCTGGTGGCTCGCGGAAGCGCTCGCCGGGGAACCGGAGCTCTCCTTCCCTCCCCTGACCGAGCCGGTCCGGGCGGACGTTTGCGTCATTGGTGGTGGCTACACCGGCTTGTGGGCAGCCATCGAGATACGAGAACAGTCGCCCGACACGACGGTCGTTTTGATCGAGCGCGAGCAGTGCGGATTCGGGGCCAGCGGGCGCAATGGCGGCTGGGCGACGGGATGGCACGACGAACTGGACGGGCTGATCGCCAAGTTCGGCGAGAGCGAGGCCTTGCGCCTCGCCGCCCGTTCGAGTTGGGCCATCGACCGGATTGAGAGCTTCAGCCAAGAACACGACATCGACTGCCACTTCCGTCGTCATGGCGCTCTATGGACGGCGAGTTCCCCGTGGCAGGTCGGGTCGTGGGAGCCGGCGATGGCCACGTGCGAGCGTCTCGGTCGGGCCCACCGTCTCGAAGCCGTCGATCCCACGGACCTGCGAGAACGGACCGGGTCGCCGCTGCTCCTCGCTGGCGTCCGCCAGACGGACGCGGCCGCCGTCCAGCCCGCGCTCCTCGTTCGCGGACTGCGACGGGTCGCGCACGAACTCGGCGTTCGCATCTACGAGTCGACGCCAATGATCAGCCTCGACCGTCGTCGACCAGCTGTGGTCCATACGCCAGCGGGGAAGGTGACGACGGAGCGAGTGATCCTCTCAACGGGCGCCTGGGCCGCGGAGCTACGCGAACTACGGCGCGCGGTGATCCCGATCGGCAGCCAGATCGTGGCCACTGAACCCATGGGCGACCGGCTCGAGGACCTCAAGTGGGCCTCGGGTGAGCTCTTGGGCGACTCCCAACTTATGGTGCACTACGCCCAGGTCAGTACCGACGGACGAATCGTCTTCGGACGGGGCGGTGGAGCCCTGGGGGCCCTCGGTCGCGTGCGCGATCGCCACTTCTATGACCCCGCCACGCTCGGCGAAGTTGCCGCCGACTTCCGTCGATGGTTCCCCCAGTTCGCCGACGTTCGCCTCACCCATGGCTGGGGCGGACCGGTGGACCGCGCCCCGGGGCACCTCCCTTTCGTAGGACGCCTCGACGCCGAGTGCGACGTACTGTACGGAATCGGGTACTCCGGCAACGGTGTCGCCCCGTCGGCGCTCATCGGGCGGATTCTCGGCCGACTGGCGATCGGACTGAGCGACGACGACACCGAGGGGGCGCTCGCGCAAGGTCCACCCGGGTACCTCCCGCCCGAGCCGATCAGGTCTCTCGGAGGCGCAGGCGTACGGGCCGCAGTTCACTTCGCGGAACGTGGGGAGGGACACGCCATCCAGTCGCGTTCCGTTCACCGTGCTCTTCGCCGACTTGTCGCCACGAAGGTGCCGCGCGCGCTTGATCCGCGCCAGGCGCTCAAGGGGAGCACCGAAGGCGATGACAACCCACATCCTCGGTGACGCAGATCCGTGCAAGAGTTGCCCGTATGACTGAACCGGCGTCGCTCGCGCTCATCGGTGGGCGGGTCCACGCACCGGGCTTCGCCGCAGGTGTTGCGACCGCGATCGCCGTCTGCGGCGATCGGATCTCAGCCCTGGGTACCGACGATGAGATCCGTGACCTCGTCACGGCACGAACTCGAGTGATCGACCTAGGGGGTCGGCTGGTGATCCCCTCATTCGGCGACGCACACGTGCACGCCGTCAACGCCGGACTCGAAAGCCTGCGCTGCAACCTCCTCGGATTACGATCCCGAGTCGAATGCCTGGCGGCGATCAAGTCGTTCGCGGCCGGCCTGCCAGGGGACGCGTGGGTGCTTGGTGGCGGTTGGTCAATGGAAGGATTCCCCGACGGCCCGCTCGCCGTCGACCTCGACCAGATCTGCGGTGGCCGTCCGGCCTTCCTGCCCAATCGAGACCATCACACCGCATGGGTCAACAGCTCGGCCGTCGAGCGTGCCGGGATCGGCCCCGACACGGCGGACCCCTTCGACGGCCGGATCGAGCGGGACCATCGTGGGGTGGCGACCGGCGCCCTCCACGACGGAGCCATGGCCCTCGTAGGGCGCGTCGTGCCGTCGCCCCTGGCGACCGAACTAGCCGACGCTCTCTCCATCGCCCAGTCCACACTGCACTCGCTCGGCATCACCCACTGGCAGGACGCGTGCGTCGGCGATGCCCCCGAGCTCGGGGTAGTCGACACTTACGACGCCTATCGATCAGCCGGCGTTGACGGTCGGCTGAGCGCACGGGTCGTCGGAGCGCAGTGGTGGGACCGCAACCGCGGTCTCGAGCAGATCCCGGAACTGGCAACGCGACGTGAGGCGGCGAGCACCGGTCAGTTCCGGGCCACGTCCGTGAAGATGATGCTCGACGGGGTCTGCGAGACAGCGACGGCGGCGATGAGCAAGCCCTACCTCGGCCTGCCGGCGGCGAAGGAGGGGCATCGCGGCAATCTCTTCTTGGAGCCGGACCTCGTCAAGGCCGCCGTCGCGGCCCTCGACGCCGATGGATTCCAAGTGCATTTCCACGCCATCGGCGATCGCGCCACGTCACTTGCCCTCGATGCGCTCGAGGCACTCCCGGTATCGCGACGTGGTCGCGGCCGCCACCACATCGCGCACCTGCAATTCATCTCCCCCGGTGACCTCCCCCGGTTCGCGCCGCTCGGTGCTGTCGCAAACTTCCAGCCACTGTGGGCCTGCAACGACCCTCAAATGGAGGAGCTGACCCTTCCGCTGGTCGGTCCTGAGCGCGCGGACTCGCAGTACAGCATCGGGACACTGTTGCGAAGTGGCGCCCACGTCGCCTTTGGCAGTGATTGGCCGGTATCGAGTCCCGACCCGCTACAAGAGATCCACGTCGCGGTAAACCGAACCTTGTCAGAGCGCTACGGGCGCGCCGGCACTGCCGAGTGCGAGCGACCCTTCCGCGAGTCCGAGGCGATCACAGTCCTCGAGGCTGTCGACGCCTTCACGAAGGGGGTGGCCTTCATCAACAACGACGACGAGGCCGGACTCGGCTCTCTCTCGCCCGGTGCTCCGGCCGACCTCATTGTCCTCGACCGTGACATCTTTCACATCGACCGTCGAACGATCGGCGAGACCTCAGTGGCCGTGACAGTCGCGGCCGGCCGCGTCGTCCACGGAGAAGAGTAGGTGTGGCAGTGGCGAACTGCCACCACAGTGGCCGGCGTCCTGAGCCCCCTGATGTCGAGTTGACCTCAGCGGTCTCCATTCATCCTTGAAAGTGCGACGCTGATTCGTGCTGCCACGTCCCATGACGGCCACTCCACGTCCACGCGAGATGCAACGGTGATGTCCTGGCGGACGGGCCAACGAACAGGTTCCGGACTGTGCCTCCTCATCTCGACGGGGCTGGGGCGTCCCTCCCAGTGCGGGCCGGGGAGTCGCTGGGTCGGGGCCGTCCTTGAGGGCCCCCGTCGAGGCCGCAGGTCGAATCGACCATCCTCGGCGTTGAAAACCTCCCCGCCGCAGTCCAATTCAGGGAAGCTGATCTCGACTTGAGGCTGCGGCGCTAGCCAGCCGATGACGTCTGCGCGATCGCCATTCCTTGGATCGGCGAGGATAGGCATCTCGCGTTGAGAAAATCCGTGGCGACGACCGGGGGACCGAGATAGAACGCCAGACACCGCTCGGTGCCAACCGAGTCGAGTGGCACTTCTTCGGGGCCGACGGGGACCTTGAGGCGCTCACTGCATTCGACGGCAATTGCACTTGCGCCTTCGAGGTCCCTGCGCCGCCACACATTCCCTGACACTGGGAGAAACGATTGTCTTCGCTGGATTCCTCGGATACCGTGGGACGATGCGAAACTCTGTCGAAGCCCTGGTCCTGCGATCCCTCGATGGTCGGCGACTGCTGACCCACCCTTTCTACGTCCGCTGGGAGGAGGGAGCACTGTCGCGCGACGAGCTCACCTCCTACGCGGAGCAGTACCGTTTCTTCGAGGCCTACCTCCCCGATTTCCTCACTGAGTTGTCACTCCGTCTGGAGGATGGCTCCGCTCGCGAGGCCGTGCTCGCCAACCTGAATGACGAGACCGCCACTCCGAGCCACCTGAGTCTCTTCGACCAGTTCGCCCAGGCCTACGGAGCCAGCGACGTCAGTATCTCGCCGGCAATGAGCGCGCTGTTGATGGCGTATCAGACGGCGCTCGGCGAAGGGGTCAACGTGGCGGTTGCTGGTCTGCTCGCCTACGAGGAGCAGGGCGCCGAGATCGCGGTCTCGAAGAGGGACGGTCTGATTCGCCACTACGGCGGCGACTCGCCGGCCATCGACTTCTGGACCGTCCATGGCGCGATGGAAGGCGATCACGCGAGGTGGACGTCAGAGGGTCTCACCGCGCTGGCTCCGAGCGAGGAGTCCGTGACGCGCGGCGTCGAGCTCGTGGGAAGTGCCTGGTGGGACTTCCTCTCCGAACGTGAGGCGCTAGCCCTGGTCTGAGTGCTTGCTGCACTGGCCAGGTGCGGCCACCCCTGAAGGGTGGACGTCGATAGGGGAGTCTCGTCTCGATCAGCGACGCGACCTCGCTAGGGCAACCCGCAAAGGGAGCGGCCTGGCCGTACACTCTGGTCCGTGAGCGCCGAAGAGATCGACTCGTACCTCGCAGAACTGCCGGAGCCGCAGCGAGCGGCATTAGAAGACCTCCGTGCCCTGATACTCACGGTGGTGCCCGCCGCCGAGCAGTGCATCTCGTACCGGATACCGGCCTTTCGCGTCGACGGATCCGTGGTGGCTGGCTTCGCGGCCTTCAAGAACCACATGAGCTACCTGCCGTTCAGCGGCTCGGTGCTACCCGCACTTCGACGCGAGTTGCGCAAGTACGAACACACGAAGAGCGCGCTTCACTTCACTCCGGGCTCTCGACTTCCGGACGACCTGATCGTTCGAATGGTCCGAATGCGCCTGGAAGAGGTTCGCGACCGCGGTCACTGATCACACACCGAGTGAGGTGTGCAAGCGCTCCGCGCGCGTGTGGATGATTGAATCATCCACCACCTAGTGACGAGGCGCAAACCGTTCGCGCGCTGACTTAGGCAACCCCGCGACCACGCATTCGTGCGAGTGTGTCACCATTCCCCGCACCACCTCGTCGGGGACACTCCCGTCGAGAACCACGGTGTTCCAATGACGCTTGTTCAAGTGGTAGCCCGGAGTCACGGCGGCGAACTGACTCCTCAACTCCTCGGCCTTCACGGGATCGCACTTGAGCGAGATGGCACCCGGGGGGTCCTCAGGCGAGAGGATCGCAAAGATCTTCCCGCCCACCTTGAAGACGTCAACATTCGGGCCGAAGGGCTGCTCCTCGACCGCACCGGGTAGTTCGGCGACGAAGTCGGACAACTCCTCGAGGTCCATACCTACGGTCTACTCGCCGACCGCGATGAGAGGACCGAGGACACGTAGGTCTCAAGGTAGTGACGCAGCCGACGCAGCTCTACTCGGTGCGTTGGCGCGGCTAGTGCGTCAACACGTGTCGAAATGGGCCAACCTCGGTCGTCGTGTGGATGTTGTCGGCGGGCGATCACCGTGAGTAGCGCGAAAGCGACATCACAGTCTGGACCGTAGTGGTGCGGCATGGACGTGTCGCAATCCCGCTAGAACATCACCCAAGTACCCGATAGATTCAAGCAATGGTCGAGGATTTCGAAAGTTGCTATCGGGCGGTGCAGTCACGAGATCCCCGATTCGACGGGTGGTTCTTCACGGCCGTCACCTCGACGCACATCTACTGCCGGCCCAGCTGTCCGGCGCAGACGCCGTTGCGCCGCAACGTCCGCTTCTACCCTTCGGCCGCCGCGGCACAACGCGCCGGTTTTCGCGCGTGCAAGCGCTGCCGACCGAACGCCTCACCGGGTTCCCCGGAGTGGGACGCCCGCGCCGATGTGGCCGCTCGGGCGATGAGGCTCATCGCCGACGGTCTGGTCGATCGCGAAGGTGTCTCGGGCCTCTCCACCGCCTTGGGCTACAGCGTTCGCCAGCTCGAGCGGACACTGCAGGCGGAGATCGGCGCCGGCCCCCTCGCGATCGCGAGGGCCCAGCGGGCCCAGACCGCGCGCATCCTCATCGAGACGACCGGTCTGCCCATGACGGACGTCGCCCACGCCTCGGGCTTCTCCAGCGTGCGCCAGTTCAACGACACGGTCCAGGCCGTCTTCGCCTCTTCTCCGACGATGCTGCGGTCCCGAACCAGCCTGGCGCTGCACGCCACAGCGGACGCCGCGACGCCGATCGTGCTGCGGCTTCCGTTCCGTCATCCCCTCTGCCCCGACAATCTGTTCGGCCATCTCGCCGCCACCGCCGTCCCCGGCGTCGAGGAGGTTGTCGACGGCACGTACCGACGCACGTTGGATCTGGCGCACGGTCCGGGTATCGTCGAGCTCACTCCGACTCCGGACTTCATCAAGTGCCGCGCCCTCCTGTCGGACATGCGCGACCTGACCGCGACCATCGCTCGATGCCGCTGGCTGCTCGACCTCGACGCCGACCCCGTCGCGATCGACTCACTGCTCGGCGCAGACCGCGTGCTTCGGCCGCTGGTCACCAAATCACCCGGACGACGGGTCCCCCGATGCGTCGACGCGAACGAGATGGCTCTGCGGGCCGTGCTGGGACAGCACATCTCGACGGCCGCAGCGCGTACGCACGCCGCTCGCGTGGTCACCGAGCACGGAGCGCCGGTGACCGACGCCCACGGTGGCCTCACGCACCTCTTTCCCTCGCCCGAGTCACTTCGCAACGTGCAACTCGCGATGCCGACCAAACGACGGGAGGCCTTCGACGCGCTGGTGGAGGCCCTCGACACCCAGCGGCTCGACCTCGGGCCCGGATGCGACCGGGACGAGGCGATGTCGGTCATGTCCGATTTGCCGGGAATCGGCCCCTGGACAATGAAGGTAATTTCGATGCGCGCGCTGGGCGATCCCGACGCGTTTCCCGAGACCGATCTGGGCGTGCGTCGAGCGGCCGAGTCACTCGGCCTCCCGGCGACTCCTGCGACGCTCCACCAGCGTTCGGAACGCTGGCGACCTTGGCGGGCGTACGCAGTGCAATACCTCTGGTCGGTAGACGAACACCCCATCAATCACTGGCCCCCGATCGCATGACCCAAGCACTCACCAACAACGAGAGGAAGTCCCATGACCACCATCACCACGACTGTCGAGAGCCCCGTGGGCCCGCTGAACCTCACCGCGTCGGAGGCATTCCTGACGGGCGTCGCCATGGCCGATCAGCGCCACGCGCCGGCGCCCTCGAGTGACTGGATTCGCGATGACGCGTGGTTCGGTGAGGTCGCCGCGCAGTTGGCGGCCTACTTCGCCGGCGAACTCACGACGTTCGACGTGCCGATGAACCTCGTCGGCACGGAGTTCCAGCGCAACGTGTGGTCACGCCTCACAGAGATCCCCTACGGCACCACCATCTCCTACGGCGAGCTGGCCAGTCGGGTGGGGAACCCGAAGGCCAGCAGAGCGGTCGGACTGGCCAATGGTCGAAACCCTGTGGCGATCATCGTCCCGTGCCATCGGGTCATCGGGGCCAACGGTGACCTCACCGGCTACGGCGGCGGACTCGAGCGAAAGACGTGGCTGCTGCGCCACGAGGCGTCATTTCGGCCCACAGGCAGGCTCGGCTCGGCGTCCGCCTCCTACGGCCGTTAGCAAGACTGTTCGAAGTGGCCTGTAAGTCATTGTGCGAGCGGGACAGGAACTAAGTACGACAGCGCCCTCGCGGTCGAGAAGCGAGTAGGACATTATGACCTTGACAGCACAGACGAGCCCACCATCGAGCGTCCGCCCCGACGTGAAGGGTCGATTCCTCCGAGTGGTCGCCGGTCTGATGGTCGCGGCCTCCGCGACAATCCTCTCGACCGGCGCCGGCGCGACCGGCACCGCCGCGACGACGGTCAACGAAGTCAGCAACGATCGCGTGGTCACCGTGAGACCCGGCACCAACCTGACAGCCATTCTCCACAGCACCTACTGGTCGATCGACCCGCTGTCCGGCAATGCCGTGCTCGCTCAGGTGGGCGCAACGAAGACCGTCGGCAAGTTGAAGGGCTGCGTCCCCGGTCAGGGCTGCGGCACGGTGAGCGCGCACTTCGTCGCCCGGGGTGCCGGCCAGGTCCGCCTTCGCGCGCACCGGACATCCTGCGGCGAGGCGTTGCGCTGCACCCCGAGCCAAAGCCACTGGACGGTCGTGATTCGCGTTCGCTGACAGACTGGCTCGAACCAATAGTGGGGAGAGCCGTGAACGACGATGTGAACGCCTTGGACGACTTCGACAAGCGAGAGTTCACGTCTCCGTCCGGTCGCCGTCACGATGTCTTCCGACTGGGAGCTGGACCGGCAGTCATCGTCATCCACGAAGTCCCGGGAATCACCCCGCTCGTCGCGGCGTTCGCACAAAGGGTCGCCGAACGCGGGATGACCGCGGTTCTGCCGGATCTTTTCGGGACACCCGGCAGGGGAATCACCAACGGCTACGTGGTGGCGTCGTTGGCGCGCGCCTGCGTCAGTCGGGAGTTCACGGTGCTCGCCACGAACCGGACCAGTCCGGTGATTGAGTACCTGCGAGCGTTGGCGGCGCACGAGCAACACGAGTGCGGAGGTCCAGGGGTCGGCGCACCGGATATTGAATGTGTCTCACCGTAGGGCAGCAATTTACGTATAGAGCCAGCGCCGGACGGTGATAAGACGCCTTCAATCGGTCGAAAACGATGGCGTACGTTTCGACGTACTTTGAGATGACCGCGGCGA
>JANXWA010000018.1 GCA_025351385.1 Acidimicrobiales bacterium
GCCAAGCGCTCCAACGACAGTTGGTCGTCGACGCCAGCCACGAGCTGCGCACTCCCCTGACGTCGCTGCGCACCAACGCGCAGGTCCTCTCTCGAGCGAGGGAGCTCGCCCCCGACGACCTGCGCCAGCTCACCGACGACATGGGAGTGCGCAGCTCGTGGCTGGCGTCGACGACCAACTGTCGTTGGAGCGCTTGGCTCGACTCGACCGTGCTGAGCAGCCGGTTGAAGACGCGACGGAGCCGTCCCAACTCGTCGGCCTCGCCCTCGTCGAGCCGGTAGCCCATGTCGTTGGTCTCGGCCACAGTCTCGATCTCGTTGGTCACCTCCTCCAGGGGGTGGAGCGCGGCGCGAGCGAGGAAGAGGCCGAGGCTGAGCGCCAGCAACAGGCCGCCGGCGGCGACGAAGAGCAGGGTCCGCACCAGGTTGCGCAGTTCGGCGACCTGGCCGCTTATCCCGGTGATGAACACTTGGGCGGAGGTGGTCGGCACGTCGCACAGCCCGGTCGAGCAGCGGATCTGCGCGTGCTTGGGCATCGGGACGATGAGCTCGCGGTAGCTCTGGCCCTGGTACTCGATCGTGCGCAGCAGTTGGGGTTCGAGGCCCTTGGCGATCTGGCGGATCGTCTTGTCGATCGGCACGTTGAGCGTCGGGATCGTCTGGCCACTGGCCAGCACGAGCTGGACAGTGGCACCGGTGACGCGCGAGTCGTCGGTGCCGCCGCCGCTCGTCTGGGAGAGGGCCCTGGCCGCGTAGAGCGACTCGTCAACGGAATGCAGCAGGGCCGAGCGGGCCGTGATGAACGAGGCGAAGCACGCGAGGATCACCGCGATGGCCGCGGCGGCCACGGTCGCGGTGATGACTCGGGAACGGAAGGTCACGGGTAGCGAAGAGCGTAACCAACGCCGCGCACCGTCTGAATGAGCCGCGGCTCGCTGGCCTCTTCGAGCTTGCGTCGCAGGTAGCCAATGTAGACCGCGAGCGAGTTGGTACCGGAGTCGAAGTTGTAGCCCCACACGAGGTCGAGTATCTGGTCTCGGGTGAGCACCTGGCGGGGGTGTTGGAGGAACAGCTCGAGCAGGTCGAACTCGATCTTGGTCAGCTCGACGCCGCGCGCCCCGCGATGAACCTCGCGGGTCTGGGGATTGAGCGTAAGGTCCTCGAAGCGCAGCACCGCGCCGTCGCCGTCACCGACGTTGTGGCGTCGCAGCAGTGCGCGTAGCCGGGCGAGCAGTTCGGCCAGGTCGAAGGGCTTCACCAGATAGTCGTCGGCCCCGACGTCGAGTCCGGCGACGCGGTCGTTGACGGCGTCGCGGGCGGTCAGCATCAGGATCGGGGTCGTGTCGCCGGCCTGGCGGATCCGACGGCATATCTCGAGGCCGTCGATGTCCGGGAGCTGGAGGTCGAGCACGATCGCGTCGGGGGCGCGCAACTGGATCGACTTGAGGGCGCTCACGCCGTCCTCGAAGAGCTCGACGTCGTAGTTCTCCATCCGCAGGGCCCGACCGAGGGCGGTACGGATGGCGGCGTCGTCGTCGACGATCGCGATGTAGGAGGTTGAAGATGCGGTGGTCACGGCGCGGCTTTCTTGTTGCGGGTCGACAGGCTCTAGTGTTGCTGGTTGGTATTAACCATTCTCCAGTCATTCGTTAAGAATCTCCGAAGATTGTCAGAGTACCTTCATTGGCGGGTAGTTCAATTGGCAGAACGACGGACTTTGAATCCGTAGGTTGGAGGTTCGAGCCCTCCCCCGCCAGCCACTCGGGCTAGGAGCAGAACCGGTTCAATAGCGCAGCCAGTTCCAGGGGCTGGTCGCCCTGGATGGAGTGCCCCGCGTCGCTCACGTGCACGACCGTCGCGCTCGGCAGCCGCTTCAAGAACTCGGCTTCGTCCTCGTCGTCGACCACCGAACCGGCGGCCATTGCGCGCAGCAGCGTCACGGGCATCGAGAGTTCGCTGAGCTTGGCCCAGAGGTCCCCGGCGTCGGGGGCGGTCAGCTCGGACTTCTGATGCTGCTGGTGGCGCCACACCCAGGTGCCGTCCGACCGCTGCAGGGCGTTGTGCAGGATGCCGCGGCGAAGCGACGAGATCGACCGGCTTGGATTGTGCTCGACCGTGCGTTCCAACAGCTCGTCGAAGTCGGAGAACGACGTCGGGCCGTTGACGAAGTCGGTGATGTGGCGGGCCTTGTCGGCGTTCACCCCCGGCGTGATGTCGATCAGCACCAGCGACGCCACCAGGTCCGGTCGTTGGTGCGCGACCAGCAGTGCGGTGAGGCCACCGAGTGACATGCCGACCAGCGGTCGCGCGCCGGAGGTCAGCTGCTCGATGGCCCGCGCGACGTCGATCGCGTGGCTGGCGATCGCCGAAGCGGGGAAGGGCGAGGCGTCGGAGTGGCCGTGGCCGGGCAGGTCGAGGGCGATGAGGGGACGCTGCATCGCTAGGGCGACCGTGTCGTAGGTGTGGGCGTTCTGCGCGCCACCGTGGAGCAGCACCAGCTCGGGTTCGTCGTCACCCCAACGAAGTCCGCTCAGCTGGCGCAGTCCGTCGACCGCGACGAAGAAGCGGCGCACGGCAGGTACCGGCACGTCGAGGCCCCACTCGGCCAGGTTCTCGTGGAACAGCGAGAACTCGTCGTAGGTGGAGTCGGCCACGCTTGGAATGGTACGTGATGAATGCTAGAGATGTGGGTGTGAGTCGCCCCACCTGTGTCGTCGTGCTCGCCGCGGGCGAGGGAACGCGGATGAGGTCGTCACGTCCCAAGCCCCTCCACCACCTCTGCGGTCGTCCCATGGTGCTCTACGTCCTCGACGCGGTGGTGCAAGAGGACGTGCGCGCCACCGTGGTCGTCGTCGGACACGGGGCGACGTGGGTCGAGAAGTCGCTCACCGAGCGCGCTCGGGCCGACGTGCACCTGACCTTCGTCGAGCAGAGCGAGCAACTCGGCACCGGTCACGCCGTCTCGGTGGCGCTGCCGACCATCGACGACGAGCTCGGAGCCTCCGATGGCGACGTGCTGATCCTGCCCGGCGACACGCCGCTGCTGCGCCCCAGCACCATCGCTCGCCTGCTGGCCGAGCACCGCGACAGCCAGGCCGCCCTCACCGTGCTGACCGCGTTCGTCGAGGACCCTTCGGGCTACGGGAGGATCGTGCACGCCAAGAACGGCGGCGTCGCGCGCATCGTGGAGGAGCGCGACGCCACCGCCGAGGAGCGGCTCATCACCGAGGTCAACACGTCGATCATGGTCGTGCGCGCGAGCCTCCTCGGTCCGGCCCTGCGAAGGGTCGGGCGCCAGAACGCCCAGCACGAGTTCTACCTGACCGACCTCGTCGCCGTGCTCCACGAGGCCGGTCACGTCACCCAGTCGCTGCGTCTCGACGACCCCGACGAGGCGTCGGGCGTGAACGACCTGCTTCAGCTGGCTCGGGCGGAGGAGGTCCTGCGCGGTCGTATCAACGAGAAGTGGATGCATCGCGGGGTCATCATGTGGAGCCCCGAGAACACCTACATCGACGCCGACGTCGAGCTCGCCCCCGAGGTGTCGTTGCTGCCCGGCACGGTGCTGAAGGGCCGCTGCGTGGTCGAGCGCGGGGCTCGCATCGGGCCCAACGCCGTTCTGACCGACGTCTTCGTCGGCGAGAACGCCCAGGTCGCCACGGTGGAGGCGACGAACGCGCGCATCGGGACCGAGGCCCGCGTCGCCTCGTTCGTCGTGCTCGGCGCCGGCACCGAGATCGCGTCAGGCGAGGTCGTCACCCCCTTCCACTACCGCACCCACTGAGCCTCCCGGCACAACGGGTACGCTGGCGCCGTGGAGTCCCTCGCCAAGCGCCGCCTCGTTATCGTCACGGGCCGCTGCCACCCCACCCTGGCCAAGGACATCGCCGACAAGTTGGGCGTGCACCTTACCGAGGCCAACGTCCGCGAGTTCGCCAACGGCGAGATCCACTGTCGCTTTGACGAGTCGATCCGCGGCGCGCACGTGTTCATCATCCAGACCCACGCCTCACCGGTGAACGACGCGGTTATGGAGCAGCTCATCATGATCGACGCCGCCAAGCGCGCGTCGGCGCGCAGCATCACCGCCGTGATCCCGAACTACGGCTACGCCCGTCAGGATCGCAAGTCGGCCGGGCGCGAGCCAATCACCGCCAAGCTGATCGCCGACATGCTCCAGACCGCCGGGGCGAGCCGCGTTCTCTCGGTCGACTTCCACTCGGGACAGATCCAGGGCTTCTTCAACATCCCGGTCGACCACCTGGTCGCGGCGCCGGTCCTCGAGGAGTACCTGAAGGCCCACACCAACCCCCACGAGCTGGTCGTCGTCGCCCCGGACGCCGGTCGGGTGAAGGTCGCCGAACGCTACGCCCAGCACCTCGGCTGCGACCTGGCCCTCGTGCACAAGACCCGTCCGCACGGCTCGGTCAACGTCACCGAGGCCCGTCACATCGTCGGTGACGTGATGGGTCGCCACTGCGTGCTGATCGACGACATGATCGACACCGCCGGCACCATCGTCGCGGCCTGCGACCTCTTGAAGGCCCACGGCGCCGACGAGATCTGGGTGATGGCGACCCACGCGGTCTTCTCGCCTCCGGCCGTCGACCGCCTGTTCAACGCCCCGGTCAGCCGCGTGATCGTCACCGACACCCTGCCTCTCGGTCCCGAGCGCCGCTTCGAGAAGCTCGAGGTGCTCTCGATCGCGACGATCGTGGCCAACGCGATTTCCGCGATTTTCGAGGACTCCTCGGTCTCGGACATCTTCGGCGGCGAGAACCTGCTCTAGCCGAGGGGCGTGAGCGTCCGACGGACTAGACTTTCTCTCCTGTGCGCCCCGCTTTGGGGCCCCAGCCTTCCTGAGGAGTATTCATGGCACACGCCACTTTGCACGCGTCGACCACTCGCGACAAGGGTTCACGCAACTCGCGCCGGCTCCGGCTCGCCGGCTCGATCCCCGGCGTCGTCTACGGCTTTGGCGTCACGCCGCTGCCGGTCTCGGTCGACGCGAAACTGTTTCGCACCGCCGTCTCGGGCGAGCAGGGCCTCAACACCCTGATCGACCTCGACGCCGACGGTCAGAAGTTCATCGTCATGGCCCGCGAGATCCAGCGCCACCCGGTGCGCGGCACCGTCGCGCACATCGACTTCCAGGTGGTCGACCCCAATCAGCCGGTCATCGTCGAAGTGCCTTTGCACATCATCGGCGACGCAGTCGAGGTCCGCCACGCCGACTGGGAGGTCGACCAGCAGATGTTCAGTGTCGAGGTCCTCGCCCGTCCGAGCGACATCCCGACCCACCTCGACGTGGACATCACCGAGCTCAAGGTCGGAGGCACGATCCGCGTCGCCGACGTGGCGATGCCCAAGGGCGTCGAGCCCGCCGGCGACGCCACGGTATCGGTCGTGACGTCGCGACCCGGTCGCACGACCGCGGTCAAGGCCGCGGTCGAGCCCGAAGTCGGCGTCTAAGCAGCCGTGGCGCTTCGGCGCTCTCGCGAGACCGACCGTTCCGGGAGCGCGTCGGTCCTGGTCGTCGTCGGACTGGCCAACCCCGGTCCCGAGTACGAAGGGTCGCGTCACAACGTCGGCGGCGACGCGGTGCGTTTGGTGTGCGAGCGTCGGGGCGCGCGCCTGACCCTCGAACGGCGACAGAGGGCGCTCACGGCGACCGTGCCGACCGAGCGGGGTCCGGTCACCCTGGCGGTGCCGATCACCTTCATGAACGAGTCGGGCGCGGCGATGCCCGCGCTGCTGCGGCGCACGTCGCTGACGGACCTCACTCACCTCGTCATCGTCCACGACGAGCTCGACCTGGAGCCGGGGCGTCTCCAGTTGAAGTTGGGCGGGGGGTTGGCCGGCCACAACGGACTGCGCTCGATTGCTCAGACCCTCTCGACCCAGGAGTTCTCGCGGCTGCGCATCGGCATCGGCAAGCCGCCGACCAAGGAGCAGGGCGCCGACTACGTCTTGCAACGCGCTACCGGCGCTCGCAAGGTCGCGCTCGCGGGCTTCGTGGCCGACGCCGCTGACGCGATCGAAGTGCTGTTGGACTACGACTTCGAGCAGGCCCAACGGCGAGTGAACGGTGCCCGTGACTGAAGCCAGGGGACTGCGACGAGTCCTCGAGCTCGTCGGGCCTTCGGTGCGGGCCGCCAACGTCGCCGGCTCGTTCACCCCGGGCAGCTACGCGACGCCACTGACGGTGGCCTCCTACGCCCTCGATATCGCCTTCATGGTCTGCGTGACCGCGACCACGACCGAGGCCGAGCACCTGGCCGACGCGTTGGCGGCCCTGCTCGGCGAGGACGACGAGGTGGCGCTCTGGCCGGCGTGGGACACCCACCCGCTCGAGCGCGTCAGCCCTGACAACCAATCGATGGCCGCGAGGGCGCTGCTGCGCTGGCGGTTGGCCCACGGGATCGGGCCCCGGGTGCTCGTCGCGTCGGCGCGCTCCATCGCCCAGATGCTGCCCCCCGAAGAGCCTCGGTCGCCGATAATCGTGACGCGCGGAGGTGAGCTCGACCGCGACACGTTCATCTCGTCGCTCGTCGCGTTCGGCTACCGGCGCGAGAGCCTGGTCGAGCACCGCGCCGAGTTCGCGGTGCGCGGCGGAATCGTCGACGTCTGGCCGGCGCAGGGCAACGAGCCGGTGCGCCTCGACTTCTTCGGCGACGAGGTCGAGCGACTCACCGCCTTCGACATCGCGAACCAGCGCTCCCTGCACGACCTCGCCGAGGCGGTGGTCGCCCCGGCCCGCGAATGGCTGCCGGACGACGCCACCCGTCGACGGGCCGAATCGCTGTCGCGCGAGGCGCCGTGGGGGAGCGCCACCTTCGACCGGTTGGCGACGGGCCAGCTCTTCGACGGGATGGAGGGTTGGATGGCCCTCTTCGTCGACGAGCCTCGAACTTTGCTCGACGAGCTCGAGGGTGCGACGTGCGTGGTCGTCGAGCCCGATCGGGTCCGTCGTCGCCTCGACGACCTGCTCGACGAGGAGCGTGAGCTCACCGACGCCGTGGCCGCCACGTGGCAGGCGACCCCCGACGTGCCGCTGTTGCACGTGACGTGGCGCGACTGCATCGACGGTCGGATCGACGTGGGGCTCGAGGCCACGACGGGCTTGGGCGGCGCACTCAACCTCGTGTCACCGCCCGTCGTCCAGGGCGACGCCGCGCGCATCGCGAGCCACGTTCGCCAGTGGACGACCACGCGTCGAGGGGTCGTTCTCACTTCCAACGCGTCAGCCGTCGAGCGGATGGCCGACCAGCTGCGCGCCGAGGGCCTCGACGTCACGACCGACCCCGACAAGGTGCTTGACGTGCGCCTGAGCGTGCTCGAGAGCTCGCTGCCGTCGGGTTTCAGCCTCGACGACCCGGCGGTCGTCGTCTGGAGCGAGAGCGACCTCACCGGGCGGCGCACCGTGCACCGTGCGGCACGCACGCGCGCGCGCAACGTCGACGGCTTCTTCGACGACCTATCGATCGGCAGTTACGTCGTCCACCGTCAGCACGGCGTGGCGCGGTTCTCGGGTACGACGACCCGGGCGATCAACGGCACGACCCGCGACTACCTGATCCTCGAGTTCAAGGACGGGCGCAGCTATTGGCCGACCGAGCAGATCGACGCGCTGACGCCCTACTCGGGGGGCGACGGCCCGGCCCTGTCGCGCATGGGTGGCGCGGAGTGGCAAAAGACGCGAGCCAAGGCCCGGGCCGCCGCCTTCCTCGTCGCCCAGGAGCTGGTCGACCTCTACCGCCAGCGCAACGTCGCCGTCGGGCACGCCTTCAGCCCCGACACGACCTGGCAGCGCGAGATGGAGGATCTCTTCGCCTATACGCTCACGGCCGACCAGGCCCAGGCGATCGAGGACGTGAAGGCCGACATGGAGATGTCGCGGCCGATGGACCGGCTGATCTGCGCCGACGTCGGCTTCGGCAAGACCGAGATCGCCATCCGCGCCGCCTTCAAGGCCGTCCAAGACGGCAAGCAGGCCGTCTTCCTGGTGCCCACGACTCTGCTCGCGAGCCAGCACTTCGCCACGGTCACCGACCGGTTCGCGGGCTTCCCAGTTCGCGTGGCGCTGCTCAGCCGCTTCGTGGACGACGCCGAGACGAGGGTCACGCTGGCCGGACTGCGCGAGGGGAGCATCGACGTCGTCATCGGCACGCACCGTCTGCTGTCCGAGAACGTCGCCTTCAAGGACCTGGGCCTGCTCGTCGTGGACGAAGAACAGCGCTTCGGCGTCACGCACAAGGAATCGATCAAGGCGCGCTCGATCGGCGTCGACGTCTTGACGCTCTCGGCGAGCCCCATCCCGCGCACCCTCGAGATGGCATTCGTGGGCATCCGCGACCTCTCGATGATCACCACCCCGCCGGCCGACCGCCGGCCGATCCTGACGCACGTCGGCGAGTACAACGAGCCGGCGGTCGTCGAGGCGGTGCGACGGGAGCTGCTGCGCGAGGGACAGGTCTTCTTCGTCCACAACCGCGTCGCCGACATCGACCAGGTCGCGCGCCGGCTCGGCGAGTTGGTGCCCGACGCGCGCATCGCGGTGGCTCACGGCCAGATGGACGAGGGCACCCTGGAGCGGGTCATGATCGACTTCTGGGAGCGTCGCTTCGACGTCCTCGTGAGCACGACGATCGTCGAGTCGGGCATCGACCTTCCCTCGGTGAACACGCTCATCGTCGACCGCGCCGAGCGCCTCGGGCTCGGCCAGTTGCACCAGCTGCGCGGCCGGGTCGGACGCAGCGGCCAGCGGGCCTACGCCTACCTGTTCCATCCGGCCGACCAGGTCCTCTCCGAGACGGCCTTCGAGCGTCTGCGCACGATCGGTGACAACACCGCGCTCGGCAGCGGTTTCAAGATCGCCATGCGCGACCTCGAGATCCGTGGGGCCGGGAACCTGCTCGGCCACGACCAGTCGGGCCCCGTGGCGGCTGTCGGCTACGACCTTTACGTCCAGCTCGTCGCCGAGGCCGTCGCCGACGCGAAGGGCTTCGTCGTGCCCGAGGTCGTCCAGGTCAATCTCGACGTGCCGGGTGAGGCGCATCTACCGAAGGACTACGTCGCCGCCGACGACGCGCGTCTCGAGGCCTACCGGCGCCTCGCCGGCGTCACCACGACCGACGAACTGGACGACCTGCGCGACGAGTGGGTCGACCGTTACGGCGCGCTGCCACGCCCGGCGCTCGGGCTGCTCGAGCTGAGCGAGCTGCGTCTCGCGTGCCTCGAACTCGACGTGCGCTCGGTGGCGGTGCTGCCGGCGCGAGTGGGGATCCGATCCCGGCCGGTGGTGAAGATGGCCCCACTCGACCTGTCGCTCAGCGCGCAGCTGCGACTGCGTCGACGGTTCGGCTCGCGCGCCTACGACGAGCTCACGAAGGTGCTGCGTATCGAGGTCACGCCTGAAGAGGCGACGCCGAAGGCGCTTCGTGACCTGCTGGCCCAACTGGTCGCCGTGCCGGCCAGCGCCGAGGCGTGAATGGGTAGCATTATCGGGTGCGTCGCCTCGTTGCCCTGTTCGTTCTCGCTCTGCTCGGGGCCACCTTGTTCGGGGCCAGCAACCACTCGTCGGGCGTCGCCGTGAGCGGTTCGACCCTGTCGCCTTCGACCTTTCGCGCCGAGCTCGCCGTCATCGCGACCGACCTCAACCTCCAGTGCCACGTCGCCGCGCTCGACCCCGTGAGCTTCGCCGCCGGGGCCGGTGGCGCCTCCATCTCGGCGACCGGGGCCTCGGCGTGGGCCAATTTGCGCGTCGAGGGACTCGCAATCGACCAGTACGTGAAGGCCCACTTCCAGTTCCACCCGACGGCCGCTTCGCTGGCCTTGGCGCGCAGTTCGCTCGAGGCCGAGATGACCCAGGCCGTCACGAACCGTCAGTATCACTGCTCGGGAACCTCGGCCCAGGCCATCGACGCGATGCCCGCCGAGATGCGCTCGGCCCAGGTGGAGGCCCAGGCGGCGTCGATCTTCCTCATCAGCCAGCTCAACTCGACGATCGCGATCAACACCGCGTCACTGCAGGCGTACTACACGTCGCACCTGTCGTCGTATCAGTCCATCTGCGTCAGCGTTGCCGTGGTCGCCCCCGCCAAGGTGCTCGCCTTCCAGGCCGCCCAGAAGGCCGGCGCCTCGGTCGCCACACTGGCGCGCACGTTCTCGGTCGACGGTTCGGCGTCGAGGGGCGGCTCGGACGGCTGCTTCGGGCCGACGAGCCAGTACTTCTCTGGCGTACGGACCGACACGGCGACGACGGCGCTCAACACCTTTCCCGTGACGCCACTGTCGATCTCGTACAACGGGGGCACCTACGCCTTCTTCGTCGCGCCGACCAAGCGCACCACGACGCCCTTCGCCCAGGCCGAGAGCGCCGTGCTCGCCGACGTGCAGAACGCCAACGCGACCAAGGCCACCGCCGTCAAGGCCAGCATCCTGTACCAGGCCGCCGTCGCCATCGACCCCTCCTTCGGCCGATGGGGACTGAAGTCGACCGGCCCGTCGGTCTTCGCCCCCGCCACTCCGCGCAGCGCGGACGTGGGTCCGGCCCGTTCGATCACGGCGTTGTCGACGGCCGGCGCCTCCACCTATAAGTGATGCCGGTCGTCCGCGTCGTCGGACTGGGCCCGGGTGACGTCGAACTGTTGACCCGACGCGCGCAGCGTCTGCTCGACGAGTCGCCGGTCGTGCGGCTGCGCACGCGGGTCCATCCGGCCGCGAGCGGGCTCGCGTCGACGCCGAGTTACGACGACCTCTACGAGAGTGCGGCGACCTTCGAGGACCTGTACGAGGCGATCGTCGAGGACCTGGTGTCGCTCGCCACGAACTCGCCCAACGGCGAGGTCGTGTACGCCGTCCCCGGATCGCCGGTCGTTGCCGAACGCACGGTGGAGTTGCTCCTCGCGCGACGCGACGTGCGCACCGTCTGCGAGCCGGCCGTCTCGGTGATCGACGTCGCCTGTGGCGTCATGGGTCGCGATCCAATGGCCGTGGGGCTACGCGTCGTCGACGCCCTGGGGGCCACGACGCCCCTGCGGGGACCGGGGCCGCTGCTCATCCTGCAGGCCTACGCGCCCGAGGTGCTCGCCATGGTCGCGGACCGGCTGCCCGGCGAGACGGTCGTGACGGTGCTGCACCACCTGGGTCTGGCTGACGAAGTCGTGCGCGAGCTGACGGCCGACCGGTTGGCCACCTTCGTCGAGGTCGACCACCTCACGTCACTGTGGATCGACGGGTTGCGCACCGCGGGTGACGCGATGGACGACCTGGTGGACTTCACGGCGCGCCTGCGCGCGGAGTGCCCCTGGGACCAGGAGCAGACGCACGCCTCACTGACGCGCCACCTCCTCGAGGAGGCCTACGAGACGCTCGACGCCCTCGAGACGTTCGTGCGCGCGGAGGGCTCGCCCGACGAGGACGCCGCGACGGCTCACGTCCGAGAGGAGCTCGGCGACCTGCTCTTCCAGATCGTCTTCCACGCCGAGCTGGGCGACGAGGAGGACCGGTTCAACCTCGCTGCGATCGCCGACGGCGTGCGCGACAAGCTGACCTCGCGCCACCCCCACGTCTTTGGCGACGTGCAGGTCAGCGGCTCCCAGGAGGTGGCGTCGCGCTGGGAGGTGCTGAAGCGTGACGAGAAGGGTCGCGAGAGCATCACCGACGGCATCGCGTGGCAACTGCCGGCCCTCACGCTCTACACGAAGCTGCTGCGCAAGGCCGCGTCGGTCGACCTCGCGCCGTTGAGCGGCGACGCGGCGCGCCAGCGAACGCTCGACGCGCTGGCGGTCCTCGACCTCGAGCACGTCGGCGCGCGCGACGCCGAGTCGTCGTCCGACGTCGCGTCGGCGTGGGGTGACGCGTTGAGCTCACTCGTCGCGGCGGCGCAGTACGCCGGCGTCGACCTCGAGGGCGTGCTGCGTGATCGGGCGTTGCGCCTGCGCGATGAGATCCGCTCCGTCGAACGGGGCTCTCAGGAGTGACGAACGACGGCTAGTAACGTTGGTCGCGGACACAGAGGAGTGACGTCATGAGCGCGATCGAAGTGGTGCTGGGCCGACAGGTGCTGGACTCCCGGGGCAACCCCACGGTCGAGGCCGAGGTCCATCTCGAGTCGGGGGCCTTCGGACGAGCGGTGTCGCCGTCGGGAGCATCCACTGGCGCTCACGAGGCCGTCGAGCTGCGCGACGGCGGCGAGCCCTGGGGCGGCAAGGGCGTGCGCACGGCCGTGGGCTTCGTGAACGGAGAGATCAACGCCGAGCTCGAGGGTTACGACGCCGCCGACCAGCGGGGCGTTGACTTCGCGATGATCGACCTCGACGGGACCGAGAACAAGGGGCGCCTCGGGGCCAACGCCATCCTCGCGGTGTCGCTCGCCACGGCCAAAGCGGCCGCCCTGGAGTGCGCACTGCCCCTCTATTCGTACATCGGCGGCGTCAACGCCCACGTGCTACCCGTGCCCATGATGAACGTGGTCAATGGCGGGGTGCACGCGAAGAACTCGATCGACTTCCAGGAGTTCATGGTGATGCCCATCGGCGCCGCGACGTTCTCCGAGGCGCTGCAGTGGGGCACCGAGACCTACCACGCGCTGAAGGACGTGCTCGTCAAGCGCGGACTCGCGACCGGCGTCGGCGACGAGGGCGGCTTCGCGCCGGACCTGCCCGACAACGAGACCGCCGTAAAGGTGCTCGTCGAGGCGATCGAGTCGACGGGCCGCACCCCCGGACGCGACATCGCGATCGCGCTCGACCCGGCGGCCTCGGAGATCTACCGCGACGGCGCGTACCACCTCGACGGCGAGGGCCGCGTGCTCTCGAGACTTGAGTTGGTCGACTACTGGGACGACCTGTGCGCGCGCTACCCGATCGTGTCCCTGGAGGACGGCATGGCCGAGGACGACTGGGACGGCTGGGCCGCGTTGACCGACCGACTCGGCAAGCGGATCCAACTCGTCGGCGACGATATCTTCGTCACGAACATGACCCTGCTGCAGAAGGGGATTGACGCCGGAGTGGCCAACGCCATCCTCGTGAAGTTGAACCAGATCGGCACGTTGACCGAGACCCTCGACACCGTGCGACTGGCCAATCTCCACGGCTATCGCGCCGTTATCTCGCACCGTTCCGGCGAGACCGAGGACGTCACGATCGCCGACCTCGCGGTCGCCACCAACGCCGGGCAGATAAAAACAGGCGCGCCGGCCCGTTCGGACCGGGTGGCCAAGTACAATCAGTTGCTGAGACTCGAGGAGCAGCTCGGGGATCAAGCTCGATTTCTGGGCGCAACGTCTTTGTCGGGGGCGGCAGGTGTCAGCTACACATAGTTTCGTAACTCGCGAGCGCCATCACTGGATGATGCCCCTCGCCCTGGTGACGGCCGCGGTGATGCTCGTCGGCTGGTTCCCGCTGACCGCGCTCTGGCACCAGCAGAGCCAACTCGACGCCACCACCACCCAGATCGCCGCGATCAAGCACCAACAAGCGGCCCTCTTGCTCCAGGCCCAGTCCATTGACACGAAGTCGGCCGCGACACTGCTCGCGCGCGAGCAGTACCAGTTGGTCACTCCCGGTCAGAGCCTGATCCAGGTGCTGCCGGGCGACGGGTCCGGCCAGGTCTCCCAGAGCACCGGCGACCCCGGGCTCCAGCCACTGGTGGCGCCGTCGTCGATCTCGACGCTCGTGACGAACCAGTCGCCGACGGGCTCGCGTCACTCGCCGTCCAAGGCCTTCTTCTCGCGGCTGCTGCGCACCCTCGAGTTCTGGCGTTGACCTTTCGCGACGCGTCACCCGAGGACGTCGCCGCGGTCGAGGCGATCCTCGGAAGGACCCTCGCGGGGCGCTGCGCGGTCGTGGTCCGTCGCATCGACGGTCGGCCCGTCGTCATCGAGAACGAGCCGCACCTGCGCGACGGCACGCCGATGCCCACGCTCTATTGGCTGGTCGATTCGCAGATGCATGACGCGGTGAGCCGCCTCGAGGCCAGCGGCGGCGTGCACCGCTTCGAAGGGTTGGTCGACGCCGAGCGTCTCCAGCGATCCCACGACGAGTACGCCGCGCAGCGTGCGCGGGCCACGGTGCGCACCGACCAGGTCCAGGCCCGAGGCGGCGTCGGTGGCACACGCATCGGCGTGAAGTGCCTGCACGCCCATCTCGCCTACTTCCTCGTGGGCGCCGACGACCCTGTCGGGGAGCTCGTCGCGGACTCGGTCGGACTGCCGGCGCTCGAGCGGTTCGACGTCCGTGACGGTCCGGTCGCCGCGCTCGACTGCGGCAGCAACTCCACGCGGCTGCTGATCGTCGACGCGAACAACACGACGGTGCGCCGCGAGATGCGCATCACCCGGCTCAGTCAGGGCGTCGACGCCACGGGCACCCTCACCGTCGAGGCGCTGCAGCGCTCCTACGACGTCCTGGCGCTCTATCGCACGATGATGGACGACGCCGGGGTCACGCGCGGGCTGCTCGTGGCGACCTCGGCCGTGCGCGACGCGACCAATGGGACCGCGTTCCTCGCCGAGGCCCGTCGGATCACCGGGGTCGAGGCGAGGATCCTCAGCGGTACCGAGGAGGCGACGCTCTCTTACGCGGGGGCGACGGCCGGCCTCGCGCCCGATCCCCGTCCCACGCTGATCGTCGACGTCGGGGGAGGCTCGACCGAGCTCGCGGTCGAGGTCGACGGCGTGCTCCACAGCCACTCCATGCAACTCGGCTGCGTGCGCGTCACCGAGCGGGCCCTGGGGCGAGAGGTCGTCGACGCCGTGCACGACGCCGCGGCCCGAGCGATGATCGACGACGAGCTCGACCTGGCGTGGCGGGCCGAGCCCCTCTTCGCCGACCTCTTCGGGCGGGTCCGAATGGTCGGCCTGGCGGGCAGCGTCTCGACCCTCGCCCAGCTCGACGCGGGCCTCGCCGTCTACGACCGCGAGGCGGTCCATCTGCGGCGCCTCAGCCGGGCCGCGGTCCAGGCGTGGCGCGACCGGCTCAGCGCCGAGGCGCCATCGGCCCGTCTCGCCCGCCCGGGCATGGTGCCCGGGCGAGAGGACGTGCTGCACGCCGGGCTCTACGTGCTCGCGGCCGTGATGGCGCGCCTCGGGGTCGAGGAGCTCCTCACCTCGGAGAACGACATCCTCGACGGCATCACCGCCTCAATCCTGCGGTCTGACGGGCCCGCTCGCGACCTGCCACGATAGTGGTGTGAGGGCTTCAACATGGTGACGACGCGCAGTTCCATCTACTCGCCCATCTCCCTGCACGGGCGCCGGGTGGTGCTGCGCACCATGAACGAGCAGGACTACGACGGCTGGTACGAGGTGCGCACGCGCTGTCGGGACTGGCTCTTGAAGTGGGAGCCCCGGTCGGCCCACGCGTCGCACCTGGCCGACGACCAGCGAAGCTTCGCGGGGCGTTGCGCCATCCGCGAGCGCGAACGCCAGATGGGGACGGGCTTCGGCTTCGGGATCTTCCACCATGGCCGGTTCGTCGGCGAGATCACGCTCTCGTCGATCCAGCGCGGGCCGCTGCAGTCGGCCTTCGTCGGCTACTGGATCGACGAGGCCGTCGCTGGCCAGGGCCTGATGCCCGAGGCCGTGATCACCCTCTTGCAGTACTCGTTCGAGTCGCTTCGCCTGCACCGCATCGAGATCAACATCATCCCGCGCAACGCTGCGTCACGGCGCGTGGTCGAGAAGCTCGGCGTGCGCTACGAGGGGATCGCCGAGCGCTATCTCGAGATCGACGGGGCCTGGGAGGACCACGCCCGCTACGCCATCACGGCCGAGGAGTGGGGCGACCGCGCTCCCGAGCTGGTGGCGAACTGGCTGCTGCCGCAGTAGGCGACGCGACGGGCCTGGACTACGGCCGCCCCGCGCCGATGAGGCCGGCGGTGAAGATCGGCGCGAGGCTCACGTTGGTGCCGGTGTAGGGCGCGGCGATGATCGTGCTCGAGCCCCAAGGGCCCGATCCGGCATACATGACGACGTGGTCGACCGCGTGGTCGCCGTCGAGGTTCCAGTAGAAGAGCAGGTCGCCCGGTTGGAGAGCGTTGAGGGGCACGTGGACCATCGCGGGCCACTGGGACTCGGTCGTGCGCGGGATCTTGATGCCGGCCTTGGCCCAGGCCCATTGGACGAGACCCGAGCAGTCGAAGCCGACCCCGGGGGTCTCGCCGCCCCAGACATAGGGCACGCCGAACTGGCTCTCGGCGTAGTGCAGCGCCGCGAGGCCCTGGGCCGAACTGCCAACCTGGGCGATATTGACCTTGGTGACCACCGCCTGGATCGCGGCCGTCACCGCGTTGGCGGCCGAGGTGCCTCCGACCGAGGCCGCGGCGGCGACGGCCTTCTGCTCGCCGGCGACGTCGTGGTGACGCGCGGCCTCGACTCCCGCCTGGATCTCGTAGGCGATGATCTCGGTGCGCAGTGAGTGGGTGACCGAGGCGAGCGTCGCCCGGGTGGAGTTGACGTTGCGGATGTTCTCGGCGAGGAGGTTCGACATCGCGATGGTCTGCTGGCGGGCTTTGGCGCGCTGGACCGACACCTGGGCGAGCGTGGAGGCGAGCGACCGGCGCTGGCTCTCGTAGTTGTTCTTGATCCGGTCGAGGTTGCCGACGACCTGCTCCTCGTAGACCTTGCGCGCGTCGCTCTTGGTCGCACTCTGGTCGAAGAGCGCGAGGATCTGCGCGTCGGCCGCGCCGAGGACGTAGGCCTTGATGGCCGCGGTCACGAGTTGCTGGGAGGTGACGATGACGGCGGCGCGCTTGGTCGCCTCCTCGCCCTGGAGACTGACGATGTTGGCATTGAGTGACGCCAACTGCACCTTGGCCGCGTCGAAGGCGTTGGCGGTGATCTCGCTGGTCTTGGACTGCTCGGAGAGCAGCGTCGACAGATGGGCGATCTCGGCGCGGGTCTGGGCGATGGTCTGGGCCGACGCGCCGGTCGGCACGAGCACGACCGAGGCCACCACCAGGGCCAGTACCGCGAGGGGAGTTGATCGAGTCGTGCCCCGACGACGCACGCGAATCATGAATTCAGCCTAATTGGGGAACTTCGCCGAATCGGGAGATTAACAACTCTTATGCTTTACGGTTACACCGCAACACGACGGCGTGGGGGCGTAGCCCAATTGGCAGAGGCAGGGCGCTTAAACCGCCTCCAGTGAGGGTTCGAGTCCCTCCGCCCCCACGCCGAAGTCTTCGTTCGTCGATTCTTTGTTAGCGTTGACCCCGTGGCTAAGAGCGCAGCAGGCAAATGGGTAAGCAGGGTCGGGGCGTCGGGAGGCGGCAAGGCCTACAAAAAGTCCCGTCCGGGCAACTACTACGGTGCGCTGGTCGTGATCGTCGTATTGGGCCTCGCCTCGACGGTCTTCGCCCGCTACGACTACCAGCACCCGGCCTCCGCCGCGAGCGGCACCCCGCCTCGCATCGGCACCACCTGGTACGCGGCCCTCTCGATTGAGGTCTGCGGCAAGAACCAGCCCTTCCTCGCGGCCAACCCCTCGGGCACCGGTGGCTTCACGGTCCAGCCGGCCGACGTCATCCGGATCAAGCCGGTCAGCGCCGCCGACTCGGGCGACCACGCCACCCTCTCGCAATTCGCCGCCGAGTACCCCGGACTGATCGCGAGCTCCACCGAGCTGGCGATCCCGAGTTCTACGGGCGCCGCCACGGCGGCCACGACCTTCCGCAACGGAGAGGCCTGCCCCACGGCGTCCAAGTACCCGGGCCAGACCGGCAAGATCTCCTACGCCTACTGGACCACCTTCGGACAGACGAAGCCGATCGTGACGACGAACCCCGCGTCGATCAAGTTCGCGCAGTACCTGCGCGTCACCATGGCCTTCGAACCGGCCGGCGTGACGCCCGCGCCGCCCCAGCAGGTGACGGTGAACGCGATGACCTTGGACGCCACGACCCCGGCCACGACCACGACCGCGCCGGTGCTGTCGACGACGACGACCGTGAAGGGCGCAACCACGACCACGACCGCGCCGACGTCGACCACGACCGCGCCGACCACCACCACCACCGCGAAGACGACTACCACCACGGCGGGCTGAGCTTGAAGTCGATCATCCTGGTCGGCGGCAAGGGAACCCGACTGCGACCCCTGACCTACGAGACACCCAAGCAGATGCTGCCGCTGGTGGGCCTGCCGATGATCGAGTGCGTCTTCGAGGCGCTGGCGCGCCACGGAGTGACCGAGGCCGTGCTCTCGCTCGGCTACCTCCCGGACCGTTTCACCGAGGCGTACCCGACCAACGTCATCGCCGGGGTGAAGGTGGCCTACGTGGTCGAAGACGAGCCCCTCGACACCGCGGGCGCCATTCGCTTCGCGGCCACCCACGGCGGCTTCGACGAGACGTTCCTCGTGGTCAACGGCGACGTCCTGACCGACCTCGACATCACCAAGCTTCTCGCCTTCCACCGCGAACACGGCGGCGAGGCGACGATCGCCCTGCACCCGGTCGAGGATCCGTCGCGCTTCGGCGTCGTGCCGACGACGCCCGAGGGGCGCGTGATCGACTTCGTCGAGAAGCCTCCGCGCGACGAGGCCCCGACTAACGAGATCAACGCCGGCACCTACGTGTTCGAGCCCAGCGTCCTCGGTCGCATCGCGCCGACGGGTCGCGAGAGCGTCGAGCGCGTCACCTTCCCCGCCCTGGCCGCGGCCGGCACGCTCTTCGCCATGTGCGACGACGCCTACTGGCTGGACACCGGCACGCCCCAGGCCTACCTGCTGGCGAACGTGGACATCCTCAATGGCCGCCAGGCCATGCATGAGTTCATCGACATCGTGGACGGCGTGTGGCGTCACCCGTCGAGCACCGTCGACCTCAGCGCGTCCATCGTCAACTCCGTCGTGGACCGCAACTGCGTCGTCGGCGCCAACGTCGTGCTCGAAAACTCGGTGCTGCTGCCCGGCGCGGTCGTCCAGAGTGGCTGCGTGGTCCGCTCGTCGATCATTGGGCCGGAGGCGGTCATTGGCAGCAACTCGCGACTCGGGGCGACCTGCGTCGTCGGCGCGAAGGAGCACGTGGCCCCGGCGTCCGAGCTCTCCGGTGACGTTCGCCTCGGAGGCGTCTAGCGGTCCAGTCGATCGTGTACGCGTTCACCGCCCGAACGCGGCGTCGGTGCCCGGCGCAAGTCCCTAGAGGAACCCGACGCGGGCGAACGGCCAGATCCTCACGAAGGCCTTGCCGATGATGGCCGAGCGCGCGACGGTGCCCCAGGTCCGGCTGTCGCAGGAGTAGGGGTGGTTGTCGCCCATCATGAAGTAGTGATTGGCCGGGACCGTGACCTGGCCGATCGCGGTGCCGAGCGGCTCGTTGTGCGTCCAGCGCTCCTTCAGGGGACGGCCGTTGACGAAGATGACGTCGCCCTTGGACGTCAGGTGGTCGCCGGGCAGCCCGATGACGCGCTTCACCAGGTCCGTCACGGCATCGTTGCAGTCTCGGCTCACGGCTGACGGCGCCAGGAAGACCACGATGTCGCCCCGATTGATCGTTCCGAAATCGACGCTCAACTTGTCCACGATGAGGCGGTCACCGATCTGCAGCGTCGGTACCATCGATCCCGACGGGATGAAATAGGTCTGGAAGACGAACGAGCGCATCAGCAGTGAAGCGACGACCGCCACGATTATGACGACCGACCACTCGATGATGACGCGCCGTCGTGAGGAGCGTCGGTGGCGTACGGACCGGTCGTGCCCCTCGGTGGGCGGCGGTGACGCCGGGTCGGCGGCCGTTGGATCAGTCACCTCGCAAGGCTAATCGTGGCGACCCTCGGTGGAGGCCCCGAAGGTGGCAAGCGACCTAGCGAAAGAGGTCGTCGTTCGTCGAGCGCACAATCGACTCGCGCACGGAGCCGGAGCCGAAGTAGGAGTCGTCCAGCCCGCGCACCAGCGCGAAGGGGGTGCCCTCGGCCTTGCCGAGGACGAGGTTCGCTGCTCCGGCGATCTCGTCGGCGATCGCCACCTCGGTGGCCTCGAGCATCCGACCGTTGGCGTCGGTGGTGCCGCGCAGGTCCAGGACCGGCTTGATCCCCGCCGATCCGATGGCCACGTCGGTGACACCTTGGCGCCAGACCCTCCCGAAGGTGTCGGTCACCATGACGGCCACGTCGACGTTCGTGCGACGAAGGATCTGGGCGCGCAGCCGGCGCGCCGACTTGTCGGGGTCCTTGGGCAGCAGAACCGCCGTCCCGTCGGGGGTGTTGGAGAGGTCGACGCCGGCGTTGGCGTTGATGAAGCCGTGGTGCGTCTCGGTGATGCGCAGGGCCCCCCGTCGACGCAGCACCCGCCGCGACTCGCCCTCGACGATCTCGATCTTGCGCGCCTCGGTCCCGTCGTAGGCGACGACCTGTCCCTCGGACTTCGACACCACCTTGCTCGTCACGATCACGAGGTCGCGGTGACGAAGTTCCTCGCCCCGCGCGGCTAGCGCCGCCACGAGCATCGCCACGAGGTCGTCGCCCTCGCGGACCTCGTCGACCGCCGACAGCGGTATGACGCGCACCTCGTTCACGCCAGCACCGCCTCGGCGAGGCGTCGGGCGTTGTCACCTTCGGCCATGACCGTCGTAGTGACGACGACTCGGGCCCCGCGCGCCGCCAGATCGTTAGCCTCGTGGCGATCGGCTTCGTCGATGATCCACGTGCCGACGATCGCCCCGTAGTAGTCCGCGACGCCGACGCACGAGACCGCGTGGCCCAACTCGGCGAGGAGCCGGCTGGCCGGCCCCTTCAGCGCCTGGCCGCCGACGATCGGCGAGACCGCGACGACGTCGTTGCGTCGTTGCTCGAGGATCTCGCGCACTCCGGGCACCGCCAGGATCGGTTCGATGGAGATGAGCGGATTGGAAGGGGCGATAACGATGCGCGTCGCGCTCGAAAGGGCCTCGAGCACCTCGGGGGTGGCCCGGGCCCGGTCGGCGCCCACGACGTCGATCGACGCTACTACGACGTCGTGGTGGTGGCGCACGAAGTACTCCTGGAAGCTGAGGCGGCCGAGGTCGGTGTCGAACTCGGTGGCGATAACGTCGTTGGTGACCGGCAGTAATCGGATCCGCACCCCGAGCCGCGCGCAGAGCTCGGCCGTCACCTCAGTCTTGGTCGCGCCCTCGGCGAGCCGTTGGGAGCGGTAGAGGTGCGTGGCGAGGTCGCGGTCGCCGAGTTGGAACCACGACTCGCCGCCGAGGGTGTCGAGCTCGCCCATGACCCGCCAACTCTCTCCCGCCAACCCCCATCCGAGCTCGTCGTTGTTGAGCCCGGCCAACGTGTAGGTGATCGTGTCGAGGTCGGGACAGATGGTGAGTCCGTGCAGTACGAGGTCGTCGCCGACGTTCACGACGGCCGTGATCTCGCCTGGGTCGAGCGAGCCGGAAAGTGCGCGAAGCAGTCGCGCGGCGCCGACGCCACCACTGAGAACGGTGATCACCACCGAAACCTTAGAGGCGCGTGGGTAACATCGAGTGCTGTGAGCGATAACTCCCCAGTGGCCGGCTGGCCCGGCGCGCCCAGCGTCGTGCTGTTCCGGATCGAGGACGGTATCGTCAATCGCCTCCTGGAAGTCGGTGACCTCGACGAGGTGCGCGAGTGGGCGTCGGTGTCCAAGATGGCGGTGTCGCTCGCCTTCGGTGTGGAGATCGACTGGGACTTGCACACTCTCACCGAGAACCTGGGTCCCCGAGGTGCGACGCTCGCCAACCTGCTTTCGCATTCGAGCGGCCTCGGACTCGAGCAGGACGACCCCGTGGTCGCCGTGGGCACCAAGCGGGTCTACTCGAACGTCGGAGTCGACCACGCCGTCGAGGCGATCGTCGGGGACAACTCCGTGGCGAGCTGGCTCGAGGGTCGGATCTTCGAACCGTTCGGCATGGAGTCGGCCCGGCTCGAGGGACGGCCGTCGTCGGGCGTCGTCGGTTCGACGAACGACCTGGTGCGATTGGCCGTCGCGTGGTTGAGGCCTGACGGCGTCGCGCGCGAGACCCGTGACCGGCTTATCACGCCGTACCTGCCCGAACTCGACGGCGTCGTCCCGGGATTCGGACGCTTCTCGCCCTGCCCGTGGGGCCTCGGACCCGAGGTCCGAGGCGGGAAGCACCACTGGATGGGGGACTGGCCGGCGGAGAGCTTCGGCCACTTCGGCCAGAGCGGGGCGATGATGCTGTGCAACGTCGAGGAGCGGCTGGGGTTGGTGGCGACGAGCACCGAGCCCTTCGGCCCTTGGGCGGTTCACCTCTGGCCCGAGTGGACGAGCACCATGCGTCAGCGGGCCCTTGGTTCGTGAGTCCGGCGACCCTGCGCGTAGGACTGGATCTCGACGGGTCGCTCGAGTCCCTGGGCAACTCGATGACCGACCTCGCCGACGCGCTCGACGACACCGGTGAGTGCCAGTTGGTGAGGTTTCGGACGCTGACGCCGGCGAGGTCGGACAGGGAGATCCGACCGGCCCTGCGCGCACTGTGGGCACCGTGGTGGCGACGCAGCCTCGGCCGATCGATCGACGGCCTGCTGGCCCCGGTCGACGTGATCCACGTGGCGGGCCTCTGCACGCCGCCGACGGGCTCCATCCCGCTCGTCATCTCGGTGGACGATCTGCGGCCACTGCGTGAGGAGACCCGCACGCACCTGCGGATCAACCAGCTGCGCCGTGCCGTCGCGCACGGGGCGCTGCTCGTGGCGTCGAGTCGAACTGCCAGCCACGAAGTGCTCGAGGTGCTCGCCGTCCAGCGCAGCCGGGTCGTCGTCGTGCCGCCGGCGGTGCCGACCGTCGCCACCACGCACGACGGCCGCGACCTCGTGGTGAACGTGACGGGGCTCGCCGACCGGTTCCTCGCCGTCGCCCCGGAACTCGTGCGCTTCGCCCAGTCCGCGGGGTCACGGGTCGTGGCCCTCACCAGCTACGAGGTCGGACAGCGAGTGCGCGCGACGGGACTCGAGGTGACGGTACTGGCCCGCCAGGAGGCACGCGGCGCGCTGGCGAACGCGCGCGTGGTCGTCCACCTCTCCGACGGGGCGCGATTTCCGTCGTTCGCGATCGCGGCCCTGGCCGCGGGGGTCCCGACCATCGCGCGTGACACTGACATCAACCGCGAACTCCTCGACGGCGCGGCGGCGCTGGCGCCGGCCGACGACGCGGTGCTGTCCACGATCGCCGACGCGTGGGCCAACGAGTCGCGTCGCGCGATCATGGTGGCGGCCGGGAGATCGCGGGCCGTCGACTACGCACCCGCGACAGCGGCGCGAGCCTACGTCGCGCTCTACCGCGACGTCGTGCGAGGCTGGTCGTCGTGACGCGCACGCTCACCATCTCGCTCGACCAGCTCTACCGGCGCCAACCGGGCGGCATCGGCACCTACGTCCGCGGCCTGGTCCAGGGTCTGGCGCAACTCGACGACCGGTCATTCGAGGTGCTCGGCCTCGTGCCGAAAGGACCGGTCCCGGAGAGCACGACTGACCTCGGCGTCCGGTCGGTGCGCGCGCTGGTGAACGTCGACGTTCTGACCCGGCTCTGGCCCCGGTGGCCAGTCGGCGTGCCACGCCAATCAGACGTCGTGCACGCCACGTCGATGGCCGGCCCGTTCGCCGGTGGCGCGCGCGGCGCCGTCCACTCCGTCGCCCTGCATGACCTCATGTGGCGTGACGAGCCCGGCGCCACCACGCCCTCGGGCATCCGGTTCCACGAACGGCGCCTGGCCCTGATCGCGGCGCGCGGAGACCTGCGCGTCGTCGTGACCTCGCCGGGGCTGCGCGACCGACTGGTCGCCGAGGGGATCGACACCCAACGTGTCCACGACGTGCGTCTCGGAGTCGACGACGCCACCGTCGCCGCCGACTCGGCGGACGTGCGTTCGCTCCTGGCCCGCCAAGGGGTCCACGGCCCGTACACCCTCTACGCGGGGACCTTGGAGCCGCGTAAGAACATCGAGCGACTGGTGGAGGCCCACGCCGTCGCGCGGCGCACCACGGACGAGTTGGGCGACCTCGTGCTCGTTGGTCCGCCCGGGTGGGGTGGCGTGTCGACCGGCGGCGCGGTCGTGCTCGGGTTGGTCCCGCGGGCGATCCTGAAGGGCCTCTATCGTGACGCGGCCCTCTTCGCCTACGTGCCGCGAGCCGAAGGGTGGGGCCTGCCGCCGGTCGAGGCGCTGCACATCGGCACCCGGGTCGTGGCCAGCTCCACGACGCCGAGCGTGCGGTCAAACGGCGAGGTCGTGCTCGTGGACCCGCTCGACTGTTCGTCAATCGCCGACGGCCTGGTCGCGGCGTTGGCGACGGAGGACGATGCCGCGTCCGCGGAGCGCCGCCGCCAGTCCGTCGCCGACCTGACGTGGCGCAACGTGGCCCTTGACCATCTGGTGGCCTGGGCGTGAGGGTCGCGCTCGACGTTTCGGCGGTGCCGGACCGACTGGCCGGAGCGGGGCGCTACGTCGCCGAGCTGGCCCGACGGCTGCCGGCGGCGGGCGTCGAGACGACGCTGGTGAGTCGTCGGGGCGACGCCACCAGGTGGCGCGCGTGGTCGCCGGACGCGAGGCTGGCGCCGATCGTGCCCGACCACCGGGCGTCACGCCTGGTCTACGAGGCGTGTCGCCTCGGTCACAGTGACGCGGCGCGCAACGCGAGCGTGTGGCATGCTCCGCACTACACGATGCCCCGTCGTGGACCGACACCAACGGTGGTGACCATTCACGATCTCACGTTCTTTACGAATCCCGAGTGGCACGAACGCTCCAAGGTCGCCTTCTTTCGCCGATCGATCCGGTACTCGGCCGCCCACGCCGACGTGCTGATCAGCGTGAGCGACTTCACGGCGCGCCAGATTGACGAGTTCCTCCCCGGTCATGCGCCGGTGGTAGTCGCGTCCCACGGCGTCGATCTCGAGCGGTTCTCCGTCGACCCCTCGCGCGACGGCGAGCTCTTTCGCCAGCACGGACTGGCGTTCGACGTGCCCTACGTGCTCTTCGTCGGCACCTTGGAACCGCGCAAGGGACTCGACGTCCTACTCGAGGCGTTCTCCGAGCTCGCCGCCGACCGCTCGCTCGAGCTCTGGCTGGCCGGTCAGGCCGGCTGGGGACTGAAGGAGTTCGACGAACTCGTGGCGCACCATCCCGCCGCCTCACGGATCCGGCGGCTGGGCTTCGTCGACGATGAGGTGCTGCCCGCACTGCTGCGCCACGCCCGAGTCGTCGCCTACCCGTCGCGCGGTGAGGGATTCGGCCTGCCCGTGCTCGAGGCGATGGCCTGTGGCGCGTCGGTCGTCACGACGAGCAACTCGGTGATGGCCGAGGTCGCTGGCGGGAACGCGCGCCTGGCGCCGGCCGGCGACGCGACGATGCTGGCCGGCGCGATCGCGTACTCCCTCTCGATGACTGACGACGTTCGACTCGAACTCGGCGGCCACGCCCGCCGACGGGCCGAGCACTTCACCTGGGAGGACTCGTTGGCCCGGCACCTCGCGGCGTACGATCTCGCGACGGCGAGCGCGTCGTGAGGGCCCTTATCACCGGGGCGGACGGCTTCGTCGGACGCCATCTCACGAACCACCTTCGCGAGAGCGGCGACGAGGTCTTCGGGGTTGACCGCGAGTGCGACGTCACCGACGCGACGAGCGTGCGCGCGGTCATCGAGGGCGCGCGACCCGAGGTGATCTACCACCTCGCGGCGCTGACCCATGTGGGCGACTCATGGGACAATCCCGTTGGTTTCACCCGGGTGAACGTGCTGGGCACGAAGAACGTCCTCGACGCCGCGTTCGGCGTCGTCCCCGAGGCGACCGTCGTGCTCGTGAGCTCGGCCGACGTCTACGGCGTCGTGGTCGAGGCGGACCTGCCTCTGGTCGAGACCTTCCGCGTGGCGCCGGCCAACCCCTACTCCTCGAGCAAGGTCGAGGCCGAGCGCGTCGCCCACGAGGCCTTTCGCGCGCGCGGCCAGCGGATCATCATCGCGCGGCCCTTCAACCACGTCGGGCCCGGCCAGTCCATCCAGTTCGTCGTGCCCGCGCTAGTGAGTCGCCTGATGGACGCCCTCGACGAGGGTCGCGACGAGATCCCGGTGGGGGACCTCACGACCCGAAGGGACTTCAGCGACGTGCGCGACGTCGTTCGTGCCTATCGTCTGCTCGACGAGTACGGCGTCGCCGGCGAGGTCTACAACATCGCCTCGGGCCACGACGTCGGGCTCGCGGACATCGCGAGCCAACTCATCGAGGAGTTGGCCCCCGGGGTGAGACTCGTCACCGACGAGGGACTCCTGCGTCCTGTCGAGATACCGGTGATGCGCGGCAGTTTCGAGAAGCTTCACGAGGTCTCGGGCTGGGAGCCGACGATCCCGTTGTCGACGTCACTGCGTGACGTCATCGACGAACTGCGCGTGCGCCGTCTGGCACGCTAGCGAGCGGTGACGGCGAGGTTCGACGGCCCCGAAGCAGTCCGGCGGGTTCGCTCACGCCAACTAGCCTTGAAGGACTGATGGAATCTCGTGCTCCGGCCGTTGTTGCCGTCGTCGTTACCACCGGTTCCGGGCCGGGTCTGGAAGCCGCAGTGGCTTCCCTCGCGGCCCAGGACTACGAGGAACTAAGCCTGCTCGTCGTCGCGAACGGGGAGGCCGAACACGTCCCGGCGCGGGTCGCCGCGGTCGCGCCGAACGCCTTCGTGCGGCTCCTCGAGGAGAACCGCGGCTTCGCCGCAGCCTGCAACGAGGCCTCCCTGATGGTCGAGGGCTCGGCTTTCTTCCTCTTCTGCCACGACGACGTCCGTCTCGAGCCCGACGCCGTCCAACTCTTGGTCGAGACGGCGTTTCGCGCCAACGCCGGCATCGTGACCCCCAAGTTCGTCTCCTACGACGACCCCTTGGTGCTGGTGCACGTCGGTCAGACGTGTGACCGCTTCGGCGTGGTGCACGAGCGCGTGGAGCTGGGCGAGATCGACCACGGCCAGCAGGACCTCGAGCGCGACGTCTTCGTGGCGCCGGGCGGGGCGACGCTCGTGCGGTCCGACCTTTTCGCCACCCTGCGCGGTTTCGACCCGCTCATCCCGATGCTCGGCGAGGACCTCGATCTCTGCTGGCGGGCCCAGATCGCGGGGGCGCGCATCGTCGTCGCCCCGCTCGCCAAGGTGGCCCACCGCGAGACGACGGCGAGTGGCGAGCGGCCGATGACGGCGGTCGGCACGCGCCGCGCGAGCCGTCAGGACCTCCAGCGCCGCCACCAACTGCTGGTCGTGGCGACCGGATGGGGACGGCGCCACACGATCATGACGTTGTCGCTGCTTGTGGTCATGGACACGATGGAGCTGTTCTTGGCCCTGCTCGGTCGCGACCACGACCGCACCGGGGCGATTCTGGGTTCGTGGCGCTGGCTCTTCAACAATCGCAAGCGCATCGGCGAGCGCCGCCGCCAGCGTCACGAGATCCAGGTCCTGAGCGACGCAGAGTTTCTGCGTCTGCAGGTCGGCGGCGCTAGCCGCCTGAAGCGATTCTTCCTGACGCTGCTGCGTGAGGGACTCGACCGCGCGCGCGGGATCCTCCCGCCGGTCGAGGTGCGAGAGGAGACCTCCGACATCGACGCCGACGCCGTCGGCTTCGCGGCGGCCTTCTCCGAGGAGGAGGAGTTCGACGAGATCCCCGAGAGTCCGCTGCTCGAGCTGCGCCGTCGTCCCTCGCGTTTCCTCACGTCGTTCCGTTCCCAGGCCGGCGCCGTGCTGCTCGTGCTCGCGCTCTGGTTCATTGGCTCGCGCAACCTCGTCGTGACGCACCTGCCGCTCGTCGGACGTCTGGCCCCGCTCGACTCGTGGTGGTCGACGTGGCGCCACTTCTTCGCGTCGTGGTCGCCCAACGGCGTGGGAACCGGCACGCCCGGCATGCCCGGCTACGGTGTTCTCGGGTTCGCCGGCACCTTCGTCCTCGGACGGATGGGGATACTGGCCCGGGTGGCACTGATCTTGGCGGTCCCGCTCGGCGCCTTTGGCGTCAGCCGGATGCTGCGCACACGGGTCTCGAACCGCGCGCGGATCGTCGCCTCGATCGCCTACCTGACGCTGCCGATCGGACTCAACATGATCGGCCAGGGCCGGATCGACGTCCTCGTCGTGGTCGCGGGACTGCCGTTCGTCGTGCGCCGCGTATTCGAGCTGATGGACGTGCCCGGATTCCGCCTCCGTCCCTACGCCGAGCCAGTCCAGTTTGGCCACCGGGGTTGGCGCACGAGCGAGGCCGGCCAGCGGATGGTCCTCGTCATGCTCGTCGCGCTCATGACCGCCATGGCCCCGGCGACGCTCGTGGCCGTGGGACTGGTCGTCGTGGGCGTCGCACTGTCGCGGCTCTTCGAGTCCGACGGGGACAGCGCCTTCACCCGTCCGTGGCGCTTCCTCGGATCGCTGCTCTTCAACGTCGCGATCCTGCTCTTGCCGATGAGCCTCGACGTGCTCCTCGCGGGGCGCCGCGCGCCCGGGGTGTTCGGACTGGCCCGCGGGCCCTGGTCGGCGCCGTCCTTCCTCGAGATCCTGCGCGGCGCCGACGGCGGGTTCGGCTCGACCTGGCTCGGGTGGCTGCTGCCCATCGCGGCGCTGCTGGCGCTACTGCTCTGCAAGGGGGAGCGTCGGCGCATCGCGACCAAGGCGGCCACGATCGGTGTCCTGGCGATCGTCCTGTCGACGCTCGACGCGCGCCACTGGATGGGGTCGTTCGCGCCCGACCTCGACGTGCTGCTCGCGCTCTACATGGTGATGATCGCTCTGTTGATCGGGCTCGGCGTCAGCGCCCTCGAGAACGACTTGCGCCAGGCCGGTTTCGGGTGGCGCCAGGCCTTCGCCGCCCTCTCGGTCATGGCACTTCTCACGTCGAGCGTCCCGTTCCTCGCGAGCTTCGCGAGCGGTCGGTTCGACCTGCCCACGACGAGCGTGGCCGAGTCGCTGAGCGCCCTCGCGCCGACGCCGGCGGGAGGTTTTCGCGTCCTCTGGCTCGGGGACCCCTCGGTCATTCCGATCTCCGGCTGGTCGGTCGCGCCGGGCCTCGAGGCGGCGACCTCCATGAACGGCCTGCCCGGGGGCGACACCCTGTTCACCCCTCCCAACTCGGGCACGAGTGACGTGCTGCTCGGCGCGGTGCAAATGGCGCTCGAGGGACGCACCGTGCGCCTGGGCCAATTGCTCGCCCCGGCCGGGATTTCGACCATTGTCGTGATGAACGCCTCGGCCCCGGAACTCGAGGGCGTGCAGACCGTGCCCCTTCGCCCGGTCGCCAACGTCCTGTTGACGGCCCTCGGTCGCCAGAGCGACCTCTCGCTGGAGTTGCAGACCCGCTCCGTCGAGGTCTTCTCCAACTCCCTTTTCCACGGCATCGTGGCGAGCAGCCCAATCGGCTCGTCGACACTGTCGCCGATCTTCACGAGCTCCTCCTTCGCGGGACCGGTGGCGCCCGGTGCGACGGTCGTCGCCGGTCTGGCGCCGGCGAGCGCCTTTGGGCTCGACGTCAACGGCCAGGCGACGGCGCGCACGACGCTGTCGACGTGGACACCATTCTTCCAGGTGCCGACGTCCCCGAGCGCGCCGACCGGCCGGGTCGTGCTGCACCAGCTGCCCTTCGACGGGCTGCTCGCGGGATTCACGCTCCTCTTGTGGCTCATGATGTGGCTGGGCTTCGGATGGGTGCACCGTCTCGAGTGGATCTTCACGGGACGGCGCCGGCGTCCCGCACCGCGCCACGCCAAGGTCGACCATGAGTAGCGCGCGCACGCCGCTGCTCGTGGTGCTCGGCGCCGCGCTGGTCGGGGTGGGTCTGCTCAGCTCGATCACGACCACGGCCAACCCTTCGACGCTGCCGAGCGGGTTCTCGACGGTCGGCGCGGTCGAATCGGCCGCCCTCTACTGCACCGGTCTCACGAGCGCGAAGGGCGGGGCCCCGGGCCACGTGACCTTCCTCAACACGACCAACTCGTCGAAGAGCCTCAGCGTGAACGTGGTCTCGGACACCGGCAAGACCTACTCGACCACCATGAAGATCGCCCCGTTGGCCAGCCAGTCGATGGATCCCAGCGCCGTTCTCTCGGGCAACAACTTCGGGGTCGCGGCCCAGGTGAGCGGGGGTGGCGTCGTCGCCGAGGAGGTCACCCGCTCCACGACGGGTCTGGCGCCGTGCGTCTCGACGGGCGTGTCCACCTGGTACGCGGCGGGCTTCGACACCACGGTCGGCTCGAGCGCCAACCTCAGCATCTACAATCCGACGGCGACACCCGCGGTGCTGAACGTGTCGACGTACTCGAAGTCAGGCTTCGTCGCCCCGGCGACCTTCCAGGGCATCTCGGTCGGGGCGCACGCCCAGTTCGAGCTGAACCTCGGGAATCAGATCGTGAATACCGCCAACGTCGGCGTGCGGGTGAGGGTCGTTCGTGGCACCCTCGACATCGTCGGGGTGCAGCAGTCGGGTTCCATCACGTCTTTCAACGCCGGACTGGCCGGACCGTCGACGACGGCGCAGTTCCCGAGGGTGACGACCGCGCGCGACACGACGGTCGAGGTCCGCCTCGCCAATCCCGGACACCTTCCTGCGCAGGTGACGGTCGACGTCGCCCTGGCTCCGTACCACGTGGCGCCATTGACGCTGACGGTCCCCGCCTACGCCAGCGGGTTCGTCTCGATCACGCCCAACTCGGCGATCCCCGCCGCCGGCTACGCCACGGTGCGACTGACCTCGAGCGTTCCGGTCACTGCCGCGCTGGCCTCGGGCGGCCTCTCGGACGTGGCGATCACGTCACCGGGCACGCCCGGTTCGCAGTTCCTGATCAGCACGGTGCTCGGAGCGCGGTTCAACGCGGCGTCGGTCACCAACACGTCGTCGCGCCCGATCACGCTGCACTTCTACGACCTCTTGAGCAGGGCGACGTCGAGCACGGTGCTGGCCGGCGCCACGACCGAGGACATCTCCTCGGTCTACGGCGCGGGGGTGACGGGGAGGAACGTGCTCGTCACGGCGTCGCGTCCCACGTTGTTGGTCACGCTCACCCTGCCGTCCAAGCCGGTCGGCGTGATCGTCGTGGCGCCGCTAGACGGCCGGTAGGGTCGGCGGCTGCCAGGTCGGCACCGGCGCGAGGGGCGCGGGCACGGACTTGCGTGACGCCGACGCCGCACCGACTCCGGCCAGCGAACTGACGGTCTTCGTGCCCTCGGGATGGACGGCCTCGCCGTGGGCCTCGTCGATCAGCTGCGCGGCGGTCTCGCCGTCGAGGGTCTCGTGCTCGAGCAGCGCGCGCGTGAGGGACTCGAGGCCCCGACGGTGCAGGGTCAGCACCTCGATCGCGCGCGACTCCTGCTCTCGCAGGATGCGCTCGACCTCGTCGTCGATGACCTGGGAGGTGTGGTCCGAGTAGTCGCGGGTGTGCATGAGGTCCTCGCCGAGGAACACCTGGTTGTTCGAACCCCAGGCCATCGGGCCGATCTCCTTGGACATGCCCCACTCGCGCACCATGCGCACGGCGAGCTCGGTGTTGCGCTGGAGGTCGTCGGCCGCCCCGGTCGAGAGGTCGCCGTAGATGAGCAGTTCGGCGACCCGTCCGCCCATGCGCATGCACAGCGAGTCCTCGAGGTGCTGGCGCGACATGATATGGCGGTCCTCCTCGGGCAGGGTCATGGTGACTCCCAGCGCCATGCCGCGCGGGATGATCGTGATCTTGTGCAGGGGGTCGGTCTTGTCCAGGACGTAGGCCAGCAGCGCGTGTCCGCTCTCGTGGAAGGCGATGCGCTCGCGCTCGTCGTCCATCAGCACCATCGTGTCGCGCAGTTGGCCCATCATCACGCGGTCACGGGCCGACTCGAAGTCCTCCATGCCGATCGTCTTGGAGTGGCGCCGCACCGCGTGCAGGGCCGACTCGTTCACCAGGTTCGCCAAGTCGGCGCCGCTCATCCCGGGCGTGCCCCGGGCGACCATTTCGAGGCTCACCGAGGGATCGAGGGGTTTGTTCTTCGAGTGGACCTGGAGGATCGGCAGCCGCTCGTCGAGGTCGGGCAGGGGCACCACGATCTGGCGGTCGAAGCGGCCCGGACGCAGCAGGGCCGGGTCGAGCACGTCGGGCCGGTTGGTGGCGGCGATGACCACGACGCCCTCGGCCGACTCGAAGCCGTCCATCTCGTTCAGCATCTGGTTGAGGGTCTGCTCGCGCTCGTCGTGGCCGCCACCGACGCCGGCGCCGCGCTTGCGCCCGATCGAGTCGATCTCGTCGATGAAGACGATGGCCGGCGCCTGCTTGCGTGCCATGGCGAAGAGGTCACGTACGCGGCTGGCCCCGACGCCGACGAACATCTCCATGAAGTCCGACCCCGACACCGAGAAGAAGGGCACGCCGGCCTCGCCGGCGACGGCTCGCGCGAGCATGGTCTTGCCCGTGCCCGGAGGACCGACGAGCAGGATCCCCTTGGGGATGAGCGCCCCGATCTCCTTGTAGCGCCCCGGCGTCTTCAAGAACTCGACGACCTCGCTGATCTCCTGTTTCACGCCGAAGTAGCCGGCGACGTCGGCGAAGGTCGTCTTCGGGCGGTCCTGATTGAACTGCTTGGCCTTGGAGCGCCCGACCGACATCATGCCGTTCATCTGGCCTCGGGCCTGGCGGCTCAGGAAGACCATGAAGCCCACGAAGAGCAGTAGCCAGATGAGGTACGGGAGTAGCGCCGCCAGGATGTTGGTGGGGGTGGCGAAGGTGACGATGACGTTGTCCGAGGTGCGCAGCGTCGTCACGTCGGCCGTGATCACGGGGACCGGCCCGTTGGACGTGTAGTTGGTCCCGCTGGTCAACTGGCCGGAGATGACTCCGGTCGAGCTGTTGATCACGGCGTTGACAACGCCCTGGTGGCGGGCGTCGCGCAGCAGCGTCGAATAGGGCAGGACCTTCACGGTCTTGGAGGTGAAGAGCGATGGGATGACCAGAATGCCGAGCACGAAGGCCACGAGCGCGATCGAAAGGAGGCGGCGGCGGTACTCGGGCGTCATGGGCTTGTCGCCCCCGGGCAGGAGTCGCCGGTAGCCGTTCTTCTCTGGTGGGGGCATGGTCACCCGGACAGCCTAGAGGCGAACCGTGGCGCACCGGCTGGCGGCTGTGCATAACCGTCGCCTTGTTAGCGTAAAGCCTTGTGAGTTCTTTGATCGACGCCGAGCTGACCGAACGGCCCCGGACGTTGCCGATTCTCGTCGCCGGCGTCCTGGGATTCCTCGCGGGCCAGATCGTCGCGGCCGGGCTCGACCTCGTGGCGGTTCGGGTGACCCACTTCCCGGGGGGGATGACCGAGCTGGCCCGGACCGCGTCGCCGCCGTGGTGGTCCAACGTCCTCGGCCTCGGGGGTCTGTGGGTCGGATTCGCCGTTGCCATCTTTTACGCTTACGCCTATGGGAACCTGCACGCGCTACCCCATCAGTGGCGGCCGCGCTACGGCGACTTTGGCTACGTCCTCCTCGGGCTCGGCTGCCAGTTGACGGTCGACCTCCTCTACCGACCCTTCCACTTCAAGGGGCTGGACAGGCCCGTCCACCACCTCTTCAACGGAGCGCGGGGGCTGGGGTTCGCGGTGCTGGTGGCGATGACGATGTTCGTGGCGCCACTCATGGAGGAGTGGTTCTTTCGCGGCGTGCTCTACCGGGCGATCGCCGAGGGCGGCCGTCACCCCAACTCCAGGCGCTCGGTCGCAGTCGGCGTCGTCGTCAGCGCGGTCCTCTTCGCCCTGGCCCACGGTGAGCCGCTGCAGTTCGTCGGCCTCGCGTTGCTCGGCGTCGTGCTCGCGGTCCTCGTCGCGCGCACCGGCCGGCTGATCCCGAGCATCGTGACCCACGTCTCGTTCAATGGCGTCGCCATCATCGCGCTGATCGCCCAGCGGGCCGGCCACTGATGCTCGAGCGCCTTCGACGGTTCTGGACACCGATCCGCCTCGTCGAGGCACTCGCCGTCGCGGTCGTCATGGCGGTCACCCTGTGGGAGCTGCACCCGAACCTGGTCTTCTCCTCGACGCTGCTGACGGGTGGTGACACTGGCTCGCACCTGGCGCTGCCGGCCTACCTGCGCACCCAGGGCAACCTCTTCAACCTGACGCCGTGGTACCCAGGGTGGTTCGCGGGCATGCCGGCCTACACCTACTACTTCGTGCTGCCGGACTTCCTCGCCACGCTCGCCAGCTACGTCATTGGCTTCGCGGTCGCCTTCAAGCTCGCCACCATCGTCGGGTCGCTACTCCTGCCCCTGTCGGCCTACGCGATGGGCCGGCTCTTCCGTGCGCCCCGGCCGGTGCCGGCGGCCCTGGCATTGGCGACGCTGCCGTTCCTCTTCGACGCGACCTACACGATCGACGGCGGCAACCTCTTCTCGTCGATGGCCGGCGAGTACGCGTTCTCCTTCTCGCTCGCCTTCAGCCTCGTGACCATCGGCCTGTTCGCTCGGGGGGTGCGCACCGGTCGGGGCTACTGGCTGGCCGCGCTCTCACTCAGTGTGACCCTCGCGAGCCACGTCCTGCCTTGGCTCTTCGCCATCGGAGCCGTCGGGGTGCTGGTCTTCTTCGAGCTCCTCGCGCGACGCGGCGCCGGCGACCCGAAAGAGGTCGTAGTGGCCGGCGACTACGCCCGGCCGCTGCGTTTCGCACTCGGCGCGGGACTGCTCTCGGCCGCCCTCTCGGCGTGGTGGCTCCTCACGTTCATCACGACCCAGAACCTCACGAACTCCATGGGGTACGTCAACGACAACGTCAGCTCGATGCACGCAATCTTCACTCAGTTGGGTTGGTTCAACTCATCCGGGGGAGCGGCCGGGGACCGCTGGGTCATCGTGCTCGCCGCCGTGGCGATGGTCGCCGCCTTCGCGGTGCGCGACCGGCTCGGCATGATCCTCGCCGTGCTCGCCGTGCTGGCGCTGTGCGCCTACGTGTTCGATCCCCAGAGCGTGATCTTCAATGAGCGGATCGTGCCGTTCTGGTTCATCTCCATCCACCTCATCGTCGGGTGGCTCTTCGGTTACGGACTGTCGCGCTGGATCGAACTGGCCAAACGCCGACGCGACGTGGCGTTCCTCTTCGAGCGCAGGCGGTTCGCCGAACCGTCCGACGAGTTCGCTGAGGCCCTCGAGAGGGACTTCGAAGAGGAGTTGCACGACCTCGCTCCCGTCTTGGGCGACGTCGACGAGTCGATGGAGCTGGCGAAGGGACTGCGCGACGAGGAGTCCGACGAGCTCGAGCGGCGCGTCGCCGGGAGGACCATGCGCGCCACCGTCGCCGTGATCCTGCTCGGCCTCGCCACGACGCTGCCCGGGCTGATGCCGTCGGTGGCCTCAGCGCTCGGCCTGAAGACGTCGGGCAACCAGGTCGCCAGCTGGGCCCAGTGGAACTACTCGGGCTATCAGGCGAAGGCGGCCTGGCCCGAGTACCGCGACCTCATGAACACGATGGAGCGCGTTGCCGCCAAGCACGGCTGCGGGCGCGCGATGTGGGAGTACAACGCCGACCAGAACCGGTTCGGTACCCCGATGGCGCTGATGCTCCTGCCCTATTGGACCAACAACTGCGTCGACTCGATGGAGGGGCTGTTCTTCGAGTCGTCGGCGACGACGCCGTACCATTTCCTCGACCAGGCCGAGTTGAGCGCTTCGCCGAGCAATCCCCAGCTGAACCTGCGTTACGGCCCGCTCGACGTGGCGCTCGGGGTTCGCCACCTCCAGCTGCTGGGCGTCAGGTACTTCATTGCATTCTCGCCCTCGGTCGCCAGCCAGGCGAACGCCGACCACCAGCTGACCTACCTGGCTTCGACCAGGTCGTGGCCGAAGCCGGGCGGCACGTGGCGCGTGTACTTGGTGAAGCACAGCCCGATGGTCGTACCCCTGAAGGCCCTGCCCAACGTCGTGTCGGGTCTCACCAGCCGGGTGGGCTGGCTGAACGCCAACGAGGACTGGTGGCTGGACCCGACCCTCTGGGGAAGCGTCGCCGCGACGACCGGGCCGTCCTCCTGGCCGCGAGTCACCTCGATCCACCACATGGTGACGACCGCACCGCTGGCGAGCGACTCGGTGAGCCAGGTTGTCGTCGGGACCCAGTCCATCTCCTTTCACGTGAGCACGCTCGGTGTCCCGGTGCTCGTGAAGATCTCGTACTTTCCGCGCTGGAAGGCGACCGGGGCGACCGGACCCTTCCGCGTGAGCCCGAACCTGATGGTGGTCGTGCCCACGTCGCACCACGTCACGATGTACTACGGCAGCACGCCGGCGCTGCTGGCGGGCAACGTCATCAGCGACGTGGCGACCTTCGCCGGCCTGGCGACGCTGTGGTTCGCGCTCAAGAGACGCCGTTTGCATCGCCAGTAGTGTGGTGGGTCGTGGATACGACCGAGATTTTCAAGGCTTATGACATCCGCGGAACGTATCCCGACCAGATCGACGAGCGACTGGCGCGCGCCGTCGGATCGGCCTTCGCCACTCACGCCGGCGCGACTGGCATCGTCATGGCGCGCGACATGCGCCCCTCGGGCACCACGCTCGCCGAGGCCTTCGCCGAGGGGGCGCGGGCCGTCGGTGTCGAGGTGATCGACCTCGGCCTCGCCTCGACGGACTTCCTCTACTTCGCCACCGGCCACCTCGACACCCCCGGCGCGATGTTCACCGCCTCGCACAACCCCGCGCAGTACAACGGGATCAAGCTCTGCCTCGCCGGTGCGAAGCCCATCGGCGTGGAGACCGGGCTCGTCGAGATCGAGGCGCTGACCAACGCGTTCTACGAGACGCCGGCCCGGGGCCCGCTCGCCGCGCAGCGCCAGCTCGACCTGATGGACGAGTGGGTGGCCCACGTGCACTCCTTCGTCGACGTGACGGCGCTTCGCCCCCTCAAGATCCTCTGCGACACGGCGAACGGCATGGGCGGATTCATCGCGCCCAAGGTCTTCGCCGGCCTGCCCTTCGAGGTCGAGATCATGTACGCCGAGCTCGACGGGACATTCCCCAACCACCCGGCCGACCCGCTCAACCCCGAGAACATCGTCGACCTCCAGCGCCGCGTCCTCGAGACCGGAGCCGACATCGGCCTCGCCTTCGACGGCGACGCCGACCGAGTCTTCTTGATCGACGAGCGGGCCCAGCCGATCAGCGGCTCGACGACCACCGCGATGGTCGCCAAGGTGATGCTCACGCGCACCCCCGGCGCGACCATCCTCTACAACCTGATCTGCTCGAGGTCCGTGCCCGAGGTGATCGTCGAGAACGGCGGAGTGGCGGTGCGGACCCGGGTGGGCCACAGCTACATCAAGCAGGTGATGGCCGAGTCCGGCGCCCTCTTCGGCGGCGAGCACTCGGGTCACTACTACTTCCGCGAAAACTACCGCGCCGACTCCGGGATCATCACCGCCATGATCGTGCTCGAGCTGCTGAGCGGCGCCTCCGTGCCCCTGTCGGAGTTGGCGCGGCCCTTCAACCGCTACGCGGCGTCGGGCGAGATCAACACCCGCGTCGAGAGCCCCGCGGCGACGGTCGCCGCGATCACGGAGCGCCTGGAGCTAGAGGGTGTGAAGGTCGACCTCCTGGACGGCCTCACGGCGGACTACGGCACGTGGTGGTTCAACCTGCGGCCCTCCAACACCGAGCCCCTGCTGCGCCTCAACGTGGAGGCCCCGAACCAAGAAGAGTGCGAGTCGCGCGTCGCCGACGTCCTCGCCATGATCGAAGGGAACTAGCCCATGGCCCTCGACGGATTCCTGCTCGCCCTCCTGGAGGACCCGGTGGACCACGGAGAGCTGCTCTACGTGCCGGGCGCCGACGTCCTCTACAACCCGCGCAAGCGAGTCGTCTACGAGGTGCGCAACGGTATCGCGGTACTGCTGCCCGACGAGGGCCGTGTCGCCACCGACGCCGAACACGACGCCTGGACCAGCGACCCGACCGTGGTGCGCACCGGACGCTGACGCCGTCGGGTGGGCCGCGCCTTGCGGTTCAGCCAGAACTTGTGGTCAAGGCGCAATCGAAGACCGAAGGGTCAGTCGAGTCGTTCGACGATCATGGCCATCCCCTGGCCGCCACCGACGCACATTGACTCCATGCCGTAGCGGAGACCCGAGTCCTCGAGTGAGTTGAGCAGCGTCGTCATGATGCGCGCCCCGGTCATGCCGAAGGGGTGGCCGAGGGCGATGGCCCCACCGCGGATGTTCAGCTTGTCGAGCGTGATCCCCAAGTGCTCGGCGCTCGGGATCACCTGGGCGGCGAAGGCCTCGTTGATCTCCACGAGGTCGATGTCGTCGATGGTCAGGCCCGCGCGCCCGAGGGCCTGGCGACAGGCCTCGACCGGTCCGAGCCCCATGATCTCGGGATTAAGACCGCTCACGCCGCTCGCGACGATGCGCGCGAGGGGCTTGATCCCGAGCTGCTTGGCGCGGGTGTCGCTCATCACGATGACCGCGGCGGCACCATCATTCAGCGGACAGGCGTTGCCGGCGGTGATCGAACCGCCCTCGCGAAAGACGGGCTGCAGGGTCGAGAGACGCTCGAGGGTGGTGCCGGCCCTCGGTCCGTCGTCGCGGGTCATCACCGTGCCGTCGGGCAGGGTGACTGGGATGATCTCGCGTTCGAAGAACCCGTTGTCCTGGTGCGCGACGGCGAGCTCTTGGCTGCGCACGGCGAACTCGTCCATCTCCAGGCGCGAGACCTTCTCGTACTCGGCGACGTTCTCGGCGGTCTGTCCCATCGCGATGTAGATGTCGGGGAGCCCAGGTTGTGGGGTCCAGGGATCGCTCACCCGCTCTGAGCGCTGGGCCGTTCGGGCCATCGCGTCGGCGAACAGGGGGTTCACCGCCTTGCCGCTGTCCGAGGCGCCGCTCGCGAAGCGCGACACGGTCTCCACCCCAGCCGCGATGAACACGTCACCCTCGCCCGAGCGGATCGCGTGCGCGGCCATGCGGATCGTCTGGAGCGACGACGAGCAGTAGCGATTGACCGTGACGCCGGGGACGTTGTCCAGGCCCGCCAGCAGCGCGGCGACCCTCGCGACGTTGAAGCCGGCCTCTCCGGCCGGCTGGCCGCAGCCGACCATGAGGTCCTCGACGCTCTGGGGGTCGAGCTCGGGGACCTTGGCGAGCACGGCGCGAACGACGAGCGCAGTGAGGTCATCGGGGCGCATGTCGACGAGCGAGCCTTTGAAGGCCCGTCCTATGGGGGTGCGTCCGGTCGCGACGATGACGGCTTCGGGCATGTGGTCCTCCTCGTGGTTACAGCAGAATAACGATGGCGAGCCTAGTGAACGACGGGCCGGTTGACGAAAGCGTCAGACTCCGGCGAGCGGGCCGGCGTCGTCGAAGCCCTGGCGCACGCCCTGACCGGCGCGCCGGCGCAACTGCTCGGGCTCGAACAGCATCCAATAGGCGTTGCGGGCGTGTTCGCGCGAGCGATTCTCGAAGACCTTCGCCAGCACTGCGGGGTCGTCGGACTCGTCTTCGTGCACGAAGACCTCGAGGATCGGCGTCGAAGTGAGGAGCTGGGCCTGCATGATGCCTTGGGAGGCCTCATGGGCGCACTGCTTGTCGATCAACGCGCCGCCCGGCATCCCGAGGGCCACGACGATCGAGCAGCCGTCTCGCTCGATGAGGTTCTTGGCGGCGACGGCGAGGTCCTTGAAGCCTGGGACCGTCCGGGCCACGACCGTGAAGCGATCTCCGAAGCCGGGACACTCGGCGAGCTCGGCGCGCGCCGCCGCCCCCATGTCGTAGCGGGCGAACATGGTATCGACGACGCCGATCCTCACCTTCTTCGCAGACTTCTTGCCCTTGGCCATGGCGCTCCGATCGGTTGCGGTAATCAGTGTAGGGGAGGTCGGAATTTCGCCATCGACAACGTTGCTTCAACGTCATTCCGCGAAGGAGTGCGGGTTCACGTCAGCCCGCTGTACGTCGACACTTACGTTCCAAACAACGTGGGTGTTTACGGCATTCCACTGAGATGGAATAACCGACCGAATCCTGAACAACACTGTGACAGCGCGAGATGACAATATGAAGTCATATGGGGTTGCGACGATCAAGCTCCTAAGGAAGGGCGCCATGAAGCGGTTGGTACTGTCCCTGGCGTGCGTGGTGACAGTCGCGGTCACCGTCGCTCCAATGGCCGGCGCCTCCCCCTCGCCGTATCCGAGAACACTGCCGCTTCAACGCGGCCTCACCATGTCTAAGTACGGTCGTGCGCTCCCCTGGGGGACAACGATTCCTTTTTCACAAACGCGGTGGGTAGTGATCAAGTCATCGGGACCTGCCTACCGTTGGGGCGTATGGCAGATGAATGGTGGACCGGCACAGTATCCGGTGCGGAGTATCGACGGCGGGGTCCGTTGGACGGCGGCAGGACCGCAACTCGCCACGGATTGGGCCGGCGGGTCGCTCTACTACGTGACCAAGACAATTGCGGAAAGTTCATCGTCCGTCGTGATGGTGAGCAACTCAATCATCGACGTCACGGTCGACGGAGGACGACAATGGTTCCAGTACCTGTACGCCGCTGGTGACTGGTCAATCAATAGGCATTCAGTCGCCGGTGGCATCAGTATCCGCGTGAGTCCGCCGAGTTGGGCAACCGCGCTTCCGCATGGGAGCTACGCAATTTACAACTTAGACTTGGCCCACTTTCGGTGGAATCGAGTCGAGCAGTCATTGTCGTAGCGCGGAATCTGTTTGACAGACGCGGTTACTCCTTCTACAGGGAAAGCCTCAGGTGACATCCGGACAGCCGCGGACATAGGTCCTTACCAATTTCACCAAGGCATAATCCTCCAGTCGGAGAATGTGTAGGCCCTCCGACACGAACCCTGACGGGTCATCCCAGGCGCCAGTGCTTGGTAGCAGATAGCTGACGTCGGGCCTCCGACACCCGGTGAATCAGTTGCGCGTATACCGTACGGTGTGCCGAGCCATCTTCTCGGCTCGACTTGGAGCAGGTTCGGCATCCATCCGACAGCAAGACATGATCTTCAACTGGCGCTTGGGTCGCGGAGTTGCGCTAAATGATTCACCGCGAAGCCAGGAATCCATCAGATTCGGCGACCACGGTAGAGGTACCGTGTGAAACCTCATTCCAGATTGGATTCCGTTTCCGATCTCGTGGAGTAGCGCAATGTCCTTGTCGACCCATCCTCGACGATTGGCCCAATCGCAAAGTTCGGCGGTATTCCATTCGACGCCGGAGTGCTTGAGATGCTTGAACATCGCGACGCAGGCTGCACGGCCGGTGCCCTGTGAACTGTCGAGATGGAAGTGAGTTGTGAGTTGGCGGGGACGCAGAAAACTCGACACATGTGAGTCATAGACCAGCGAAGTCAGGTCGTTCATCGCGGCTTCAAGAGCTGGATTGAGACCGGCGTTGGGCTCTTTTTGAACTGAGCGGGACATTACTTGAATCTACTGAAGTAGCCGAAGTAGTTCTAGCCGCCAGTTGAAGGTTGCAGCACTGTGCCTTCGGGCCTCCGACACCAACCCTGACGGGTCATCCCAGGCGCCAGTGCTTGGTAGCAGATCGCTGACGTCGGGCCTTCGACACCATCCGGAATTAGACCGTCAGACACCAGGGCGAAGTTTCATTTCTGTTACGCCAGTTCATGCACACCACTCTCACTGCCAAACACGTTGACTTTCCGATGATGTTGATGCAAACTCTCTCAAGGTACCGACCTTGGGGCTGCTTGAGTCCGTGAACGTTCGATCCCGAGAAGCCGCCGACTTTGGTACGAGCTGGTGCACACACTTGGTGCGCCGGCCGGGACTTGAACCCGGAACCTGTTGATCAAGAGATGAGCACGACCCAAACCCGAGGAGGGCTTTGGCTGTCATATTCAGGCAATCGCACCATTGAGATTCCACCAATGTCCACCATTGTGTGATTCACTAGGTACTTCGTGAGTACTCCATTGGGGGCTCAGTCATTCTGATACACGGCAATCCCTCTCGATGGCCAAGTGATCAAGTCTGGCCAGCGAGAGGGATTGAGCGCATTGGCTTACTTCATGCTCTGGTACGGCATCCCAACGCACGAATTCGCCGCCGCAGAGCGCTGCGATGGCGGCACCGAGTTTACATAGTCACCGTGATTCTTGAAGTTGGTGGATGTGTCATTCGCTGGAATATGGATGAAGGTGACATTGAACGTCGCCGCATTGCTGTCGGTTAGCACACCCTGGGCATCCTGATTGGCGTTGATGAACGTTCCTGAGAATGTGTAGGAGTAGCCAGTCGGCAAGCCGGTCGATGGGTCGAGATACGTGTCGGTGAAGGACACGACGCCGGTGGTGTTGTCAGTGGAACCCGAAAGGCGCTCGTAGAAGATTGCCCCACCTGGCAGAGCCGGGTACTGCCCCGTTCCTGTGAAACTATTTCCGCACGGATCGGGGTTGACCGTGTAGCTGTGGGTGTAGCCCGCGACATCGACGTAGTAACTCAACGTGGTGATTTGGTTACGCCCGACGGCGGCTCCGGCCCCGCTCGAGAGGCCGACGACAGCCAGTGAACTCATAACCGTTGCGGCCGCCGCAACTGCAATGAAACGCCTAGCACGATTCCCAAAAGTCTCTGATTGACTCATATTCTTTCCCTTCAACTATTGTTGGGAGGCGTCGGTTTCGCCATTCGCTCGTCGCAAGTCGTTTGGCGACCAGTTGGGCCTGCGAGTCAACACGTCACTTCCGTATTGAGAAGAACTTTCTCAATAATCTGACGGTACACTCGAATTGCTTGCGGTGCAAAGTCGTAAAAGCTTTGGCCTTCACCTCTTGAAAGCCAGTGAATGCTGAGATTTCCGCACTGACAAACCAACCTAAATTCAATATTCTGCAACCCCGATTTTTGATCATGGAGATTCAATTGAGCGTAGAGGGGTGCGCGAAAAGAGTTCGATTCAAACATGAATCACTCTCCCCATGCCTTAACCCGCTAGTCGGAGAATGTGGACGTCGGCCCTTCCAAGGTGGAACTTGAACTCACTGCAGTTAAGCAGTGTGATTGAAGGGACGACAATAGTGAGCCGCCAAACGACAGGAACTGGCTCACGGGGCGACTGACGATGGAATTGGATGAGTGGAACGTCGTCGTCGAGCGCGCCGACTCGCGTCAATTAGTGAGATCGAGCCGTTGTTCCGGTTGAGCTACTGCGACCACGTCCCATCGGTCCACTGAACTTCGCCAGCAATCATCGGTGCAACGACCGATTGGAACCACTCGTCTTGAGCGGGATCGTTAGCCAAGGCCAAGTAGCTCTCCTTGGACTCAAACGAGCCACAGAGTACGAATGACTCCCCATCGTCGGAGAGGAGGTACCAACTACCTTGAAATCCCGGTACCTGACGTTCCTCCCACTTCTTGCCTGCGTCGACCAATAGTTGGCCGGTTCCGGGTGTCTTCAATTTTGCAATCATGACTGTTCCATAGGACATGGCCGGATTGTAGCGTCGCGATCAATCCCGTGCACGGAAAACCCTGAGGTCGGTCGGGTGGTCCCCAGTTTGGTTGAACTGGTCGGTGATGTGCGCGTATCTGACCCACCGAGGATGCCCGTTCCTCCCTCGATTTGTGTGCCGTGCGGTGACGCGCCAGTCGCAGACTCTGGACAATGGCCCCTGGTTCCGCTCGGCACGCAACTTCCTCGGCGTTTTCCGCTGTGGTCTCATCATCCTCATAGTGGCGAAGCGCGAGAATCGCACTCGTGGCCATGACTGCCGACACCAGCACGACAGCCTTGGCGTCGCCTAGGAACAGACGGATGGCCGGCAACGGCGCATTGCTGATGACTGCGCCTGAAATGGCGAAGACGAACTTCCACAAACCGGTCAATATGCCACGGAAATGAGAATCGTCGACAGTACGCTTGCCTTCAATGGAAAGTGACCACATCATCCGGCTGCGGGCCGCTTGGCTCACTGCCATTGAGGAGTACCAAGGAGAAGCGAGAAGGTTGACACTGGAAGCGACGTTTGGCACTGCGCAGTGGCCCTGCATGGATGAATCCAGACACCGTGAGTTGATCGACCACATCGTCTTCTGCCGATATGAGTACGAGGCGGGACTCTATTTGGATGGAAGGTTCCGACCACCGCTCGTGCTTCTTGCTTGCACCGAGGAAGACGACGAGCTGACGATCCAAGACCAGCATCCTCTTGCGGGATAGAGGGTCTCGAGCTCCCACACGAAGCTCAGACCACTAGCGGGCCGGATGTGGTGACGACGATGTCACGTCCGTCGGCCAGAGGGATTTCACGAGATTGGCTTCAGCGCCCAATACAGTGCCAAGAACCACCCGATGATTGACCAGCCGAGCAGAAGGTTCACTTGGAAGATCTGGGCCAGGTTCTTCACGCCGCGCGACTTGGCGATGAAGGTCGGAGTGAAGTACAGCCCGATCATTGTCGCGTAGATGAACAGTTGCGGAGACATTGGTAGGCAGCACTTAAGACGGCCACTGGACGACGGCAATCTCTCGCTCGGAGAACTGACGGCGCCTTCGTTGCCGCCGATGGTCTGGTCGAAGGGATCAGCGCGGGGCGAGGCCTTCGACCGCGGCGGCGAGGTCAATGCCGAACGGGACGATCGCGATCGCGGGCACTGTCACGCCCGCGTCGACGTAGCGCGCTACGTGCTCGCGGCACTCGTCGTAGGAGCCGTGGATGATCAGCTCGTCGACGACCGAGTCGGGGATGAGCTCGTTGGCCCGCTTGCGGTCGCCGTCCGACCACGCGTCCCACATCGGCTGGAGCACGTCGCCTCGCCCGAGCCACCGGTGGAACTCGGCGTAGGCGTTGACGGTGAGGTAGGAGGAGATCATCCGGCGTCCGATGAAGCGAGCGGTGTCAGCGTCCTCGGTGGGCACGACGAAGAGCCTCGCCGCGATGGTCTTGCCCTCGCCGACCTCGGCGCGGCACTGGGCGACGTCGTTCGCCCCCAGCCAGTTCAAGATCGCTCCGTCGGCCTCGCGGCCAGCAAGGCGCAACATCCCCGGGCGCAGTGCGCCCAGCAGGATCGGCGGGCGTTCGGTGACGGGGCGACTGAGCTTGAAACCGTGGACCTCGAAGGTCTCGAAGACCTCGTCGATCTTCTCGCCGTCGAGGGCGCGCTTGACGAATCGCAGCACGTCGCGCGTGCGGGCGTAGGGGTTCTCGTACTTGACCCCGTTCCAGCGCTGGACGACCGGCTCGCTCGACGCTCCGAGCCCCATCGTGAAACGGCCGCCGGCGACTTCGGCGAGCGCGGCGATGCTCATCGCCATCAGACCGGCGCCCCTCGTGAAGACCGGGGTCACGGCGATGCCCAGGTTGAGTCGAGGCTCCCAGATCGCGGCAAGGGTGAGCGGCGTGAAGCCGTCGGCGCCGTCGACCTCGGACGACCACACGTCGGTGTAGCCGAGGTCGGCGAGGCGGTGAAACCACGCCTCGTGCTCCAACAGAGTGACCCCCTCGAAGGGGACGGTGATGCCGTAGCGAGATGTCATGGACTCAGTGTTCCAGATGGGCCGCGCCTGGCGCGAAACTAGCCGAGGTAGTCGCTGCCCTGGGCCGCGGGCACCGTGATGCCCCGGCGCTCGAGGTCATGGACCCAACGGTCGCTCAGTGACTCGAGTACCCCAACGCGTGCGTAGTGCTTGTCCTCGGCGGCGATGAGGTCCCAGTGGGCGTGGGCGTGGTCGGTGGCGTCGACCATGTCGCGCAGCGCCTGGAGGTACGCCGGGCGCTTCTCGCGATTGGCCCAGTCGTCGGGGGTGAGCTTCCACTGCTTCAGCGGGTCGCTCGCGCGGTCGTTGAACCGGGCCAACTGCTCGTGGTCCGAGATGTGGAGCCAGAACTTGACGATGGTGACGTCGTTGTCCACGAGCATCTCTTCGAACTCGACGATCTCCGCGGCCGAGCGTTTGACGGTCGCTGCGTCGATCAGCCCGTCGACCCGCTCAACCAGGAGCCGGCCGTACCACGAGCGGTCGTAGACCGTCATGCCACCCCGGCCCGGGATGAAGCTCTGGAAGCGCCAGAGGAAGGGATGGCGAGTCTCTTCGGGCGTGGGCGGGCCGATCGGCACGACGCGCACGTGACGCGGGTCCAGGCTTGCGGTGAGCCGACGGATCGCTCCGCCCTTGCCGGCGGCGTCGAATCCCTCGAAGAGCACGAGCAGGCCCGGTCCGACGTCGGCCGGCGGCAAGAGCCCCGCGGTGAACAGCCGCAGCTGCATGAGCCGTCGTTGGGCCGCCAGGATCCGCTTCTCGGACTCGTCGTGGCCGAGTGACTTCGAGAGGTCGATGCCGTCGACGCGGTTCGTCACTGGGGACCGGTCTGGGGTCGGGTCATTCGTTGGTCCATGGCTTCTCCTTCGCTCTCCGGTCAAGGTTACGCAGGCGTGGGAGGACCGGGCGTGGCCGGACCGGGTCGACCCGCCTACCTAGGATTGGTGGTATCCCACGACGAGAGAGAGCCATGCGCAGGTCGGCAGTCCTAGTGCTCGTCGCCGCCGTGGTCGCGGGGGGCGTCGGGTGGCGAACGTGGCACGCTCACGTCGCGACGGCGTCCACGACGTCGACGACGAGCACTGCGCCGGTCACTACGACCACCGTCGATCGACCCCGTCCGGTCTGCGTGCGGGTCTGCTCGGTGTGGCGTCCAATGGATCCCTGGCAGGTTGACGCCCCCTCGGTCATGACGACGACCTTCGTGCCCTTCGTCGGCGCTCCGGCGGACGTCGCGTACGCCGCGTGGGTCAGGACCTCGTCGACCATCCTCGCCCTCTATCCCGGCTACAAGGGTCCGGGCCCGACGAACCTGCCCCGCGGCCCCGAGATGGTCCCGCTCGCGGGGAGGTCGCGTTTGCTCGCCACCTTTAACTCCGGCTTCTACGAGGCCGACGCGGCGGCCGGCTTCTTCGCGAACCACACGCTGTACTTCCCGATGGTCTCCGGGCTCGCTACGGTGGTGCGCTACACCAACGGGAAGGTCGAAGTGGTTCGCTGGACCGGCGGCGCCCGGCCCGGCCCGACCGTCCTCATGGCGCGCCAGAATCTGGCGCTGCTGGTGAGCAACGGTCGTGCGACGACGCGCTCCCAGAGCAACGCGCTGTGGGGACTCACGCTGCACGGTCTGGCGGCAGTCTGGCGAACGGCCCTCGGCGTCGACGCGAAGGGGAACCTGATCTACGCGGCCGCCCCGGACCAGACGGCGGCCGGCATGGCCGCGGTGATGGTGAAGCTGCACGTCGTTCGCGCGATGCAGCTCGACATCAACCCCGAGTGGCCGATCTTCGTCACCTACGGCGCCGCCGGTGCCCAGGCCCCCTCGCTCTTCGTGCCCAACCCGAACCAGATCCCCGGGCGGTTCCTCTACTCGAGCACGAAGGACTTCTTCGCCGTGTTCGTGTCGCGCCGCCCCGGTGAGGCCCAGCCGTGGTAACCAAGCACGCCCGCGCCTCGACGCCGCACCATCGGCGCGCGCGCCGACTGGTGCTCTGGGGTGGGACCGGGGTGCTGATCGTCGCGCTTGCCGTCGGTGCGGCCACCATCCTGAGATCACCGTCGACGACCACGAGCACGACGACAACGGTGGCGGTCACGACCACGACCGTCGTCCACAACTTCACCCTGTCGGCCGTCGGCGACACCGAGTTGGGCGACACCCCCCGAGTGCCGGCCAACCCCGCGGCGTACTTGGCGCCGATCGAGTCGTCGCTCGCGGCGTCGCTGGTGTTCGGCAACCTCGAAGGGACGATGACCAACGCCGCTTCGTCCAAGTGCTCCCCGACGTCGACCGAGTGCTACGCCTTCCGGGTTCCCGCGGCGTTCGCCGCGATCTACCGCGGCGCCGGGTTCACGGTGCTCAACAGCGCCAACAACCACTCGCACGACTTCGGTGCCCAGGGCGCTGCGGACACGACCCACGCGATCGAGGCGGCCGGCATCGTCCAGGCCGGCCTTCCCGGACAGATCGGCGTCGCGCACGTCGGGACGACGAAGGTGGCCTTCGTTGACTTCGCGCCCTACTGGAACACCAACAACCTGCTCGACCTCCCCGTGGCGGCGCAACTGATCGCCCGGGCCAAGACCCTGGCCAACGTGGTCGTGGTCTACATGCACGCCGGAGCCGAGGGGACGTCGGCCGACCACGTCACCCGCACGACCGAGACCTACTTCGGCGAGAACCGCGGCAACGAGTACGCCTTCGCCCACGCGGCCATCAACGCCGGCGCCGACCTCGTCCTCGCGAGCGGGCCCCACGTGCTGCGGGGAATGGAGTGGTACCGAGGCCACCTCATTGCCTACAGCCTCGGCGACTTCGCCAACTACTACGACTTCTCCGCCGGCGGCACCCTCGACCTGTCGGCCGTCCTGCACGTCACGCTGAGTTCCACTGGCTCGTACGTGAGGGAATGGCTGACCCCGGTGCGGCTCAGCGCCTCCGGTCAGCCGTTCGTCGACCCGACCCGCGCGTCGATCGCCTTCGTCAACACGCTGTCAAGGCAGGACTTCGGTGCGGCGGGCGCCGTCATCAAGCCCGACGGCGCGATTGCCCCGCCAGCCGGCTAGCTAACAGCCGCCGCCGGGGCCGGGCGTGCCCGGTCCGCGTCGGAAGTCGTCGACGGTGCCCACGTTCGTGGGTCGCGGATTCGGCCCCAGGTGCACGACGTACCAGACGCCGCGCCACGAGATCAGCGACGCGACCGCGACCGACACGACCGCGCCGCCTCGACGCAGCACCAGGCGCACCCGCGGCGCGTACCAGTAGCCGATCCGGTTCTCGCAGGCCCCCGGCGCGATCCACGCGGCCTGCGCGGGGTTCGTCGAGACCCGCAGCAGCGTCGAGCGCGGCCCCGTGAAGAGCTGGTGGTGGTAGGCGGCGAGGTCGAGGTCGAAGAAGGCGACGAGTCGCTGCGCGTAGTCGCTCGAAGGGTAGGGGATCGTCCCCGTCTTCATCTGCAGGTAGGCCGCCCGAGGGAAGAACACCGTCGCGCCGAGCGCGGGAGAGTTGAGGGCGATGGCGCGCACGAGGATCTGCATCTGGCGGGTCAGCGGCGCCGCGAAGGACGGTTCGACGCGGGTCTGGGGGAGGCTTCCGGGCGGTGTGGCACCTGCGGGCGTGACGCTCGTCAGTGTCGCCAGCAGGACCGCGCCGGTGATGAGCCGCGATCGCCTCACTTCGCGACGCGCCACCGGCGAAGCGCGATGAGCGTCCACAGTCCCTCGACGACCCCGAAGGGCCACGCGCCGATTGCGAAGCCGTAGGCGCTCGAGAGCACGCAGCCGACCGCGAACAAGAAGATGTAGAGTCGCCCCCGCGACTCGAGGGCGTACATCGTCATCATGAAGCCCACCGCCAGCACGCCGAACAGCGTGACGCTCATCGGCCACTCACTCTTCGCTCGAGGTGTGAGGCGAACGACGACGGAACCACTCCGGGCGACGCTCGCGCGTCCAGGAGATCGCGAGAAAGAGCGCGGCGAGCAGGCCGGCCAGGACCGCGTACTTCTCGTGCGGGGGGAGGAACCGGTAGGTCACGGTCGACGGACCCTTGGGGACCGTGACGCTCTGGTAGACGTCGTCGACGGTGGCGATCTCCACGGAGCGCCCGTTCACGGACGCCTGCCAACCGGCCATCGAGAGCTCGGTGCGCAGCAAGGTCGTCGGTCCCCGCGGGCAATTCACGCGCGCGACGTTGACGTCGGTGCTCGTGATCGTGCACGACGTCGACGCCGTCGAGAAGAACGGCCGGGGGTGGGGGATCTCGAAGATCGAGGCGTGGTCGTCCCCGAAGACCTGGTGGACTCCGAGGGCGGCGAGCGACGGGACCAGGGTGACGCCAGGTGGCATCATGAGGTACTTGGTCGAGGTCCCCTGGTAGGCCGCGAAGTGATTGGCGACCTGGTTCTGCATCGCGATGATGTCGGTGAGTCCGTTGTGGATGACGAACTGGTTGTCCGGGGTGAGACCGGGATAGAGCTGGGTCTGAATGAGGTTGGTGAAGGCCTTGGGGAACGGTAGGTCGATGGCCGCGAGCGAGTTGACCCCGTACTGCGAACCCCAATTCGGGGTGAGCACGAAGAGGTCGAGGTAGCGGTACTGGCCCTGATGCTGCTGGAGGAACGTGATCGGAGCCTGGTCGACGACGACGCTGTTGGGAGCCTGGATCGCCGGCACGGTGAACATGAAGATCGACTCGAGCACGAGCACTCCGGCGACGGCGAACGGCACAACTCTGCCCTTGACGAACCAGCACACGGCGAGTATCGCGAGCGCCGCGACGAAGGGCATGGCGTGGAAGGCCAGGTAGAAGAGCCGGGTCTTGCCGCCGAGGACGAGGCCCTCGTTACCGGCCCGTGCCTCGTAGACGCCCCAGGCGAGCAGGAGCAGAATGGATGCCGACGACAGGACGATCACTCTTCGCAGTCGCTGACTGGTCGCTAGGTCCGCGATCGCGAGCACCGACAGCAGGATTATCGCCAACTCGCACGACGGCATCACGTAGCGCGCGAAGGTCGCGGTCTTGACGAGTGGCAACACGTTCCAAAGGTGACGCATGTCGAGCGTGTTGAACGTGCCCATGGCCGCGGCCAGCACCCAGGCGCCGAGGAAGATGCGTAGTGGTCGCAACCGCCGGCCGAAGAGCCCGACGAGCGCGAGCACGGTGACGCTCGCCGTGAAGTAGCCCCCGATGTCCCAAAAGACGAGGGCCTTGGGATTGGCGAGGAGCGTCCCGTAGATGTAGGGGTCGAAGAACATCGGCACCTCGTGCACCGACATGTGCGCCACGCCCGCGACGTTGCCGGTGTGGATGCCCACGTTGGCGACCTTGGCGAAATCGTAGAAGGGGATGAGCACGGGTAGCGCCAGGACGAGGCCGACCAGGCCCGCCAGGCCGAGCCGACGCGCGGCCGTCAGGCGGACGTGACCGGGCAGGTCGAAGAAGCGCACGACGGCCCAGCCTCCGGCGAACAGGCCGTCGAAGTAGGCGACCTCGGGGAAGCCGGCGTAGATCGACAAGGCGAGGGCGATCGCGGCGACGTACCAGCCCTTGCGCGACCCGTCACGGGCCCCGTCGAAGAGCATCTCGATGCCGAGGATGAGCATCGGTAGGAAGGCGATCGGGTTGAGTACGGAGTTGCCCAGCCACGCGTAGGTGCCGTTCAGCGCGAAGAGGGCTCCGCCAGCGGTGGCGAACAGGGCCGGGAGCCCAAGGCGCTTGGCGAGCAGGAACGTCGAGACGCCGGCGAGGACCTCGAGGCAGATGTGGAACCAGAGCAGGCCACTGGGCAGGGCTAGCAGGAGGGTGAGCGGGAAGAGGGCGGCCGACTGCATCTCGCCCACGAGGGGCTGGCCGAGCCCCTCGAAGTAGTTCCACCAGGGCAGGTGGCCGTGCAGCAGGTCCATGGCGGACAGGTGCCCGAGCGCCTGGGTGATGAAGCCGACATTCGGGTCGATCGCCGGGCGCGCGCACGTCCCGTGACAGAAGACCTGTGAGATGTTGGCCGTCCACGAGATCGTGTTCGGGTCGGCGAGTCCGGTGAGGTAGGACGCGTTGGCCACGAGCACCGCGAGGATGATGAGCATGATTGGCGTGGAGTTCGGGGGCAGGCGCCGGTAGCGGACCTTGGCGCGGTCCCAGGCAGTACTCACGACCTCAGGCTACAAGAGTCGTTGATTTGTTCAGTGGGTTCGCCGGTTGGGCAAATAGAAGATCTTCTCGCCCAACATCAGCAGGGCCTCGGGGAAGTAGGGGTCGCGAAAGGTCCCGAAGATGTCCCAGCGCCGGATGAAACGATTGCGGTCCTCCAGTGGGTCGAGGTCCCCCCGCGAGGAGCTGACGTGGTGGTACAGGCGAACGTCGGGGTCGTAGATCACGCAGCGGCCCTCCATCTGACCGCGCAGGCAGATGTCGACGTCGTTCATCGTGACCTTCAGTTGCTCGTCCATGCCGCCCAGGTGCTCCCAGAACTCGCGGTTCACCATCTGAACGGCGCCGGTCACTGCGGCGACGTCGCGCACCGCGGTCGTGAACTGGTCGACGTGGGGATAGTTGGAGTCGGTGCGCAGGTGCTGAGGGTACGGGGCGATGACGATGCTTTCGTGCTCCCGGCGCCCGTCCTGGTCCAACAGGCACGCGCCCACGAAGCCGACGTCGGGCAGGGAGGCCAGCGAGACCATCCGCTCCAACCAGTCGGGGGTCGCGAGGATCGTGTCGTTGTTGAGCGTCACGACGAAGTCGGCGCTCGAGTGGCTCACGCCGCGATTGACGATCTTGGCGTAGTTGAAGGGCCCCGGGCACGGGACCACTCGGTACTTGGTGGTCGCTAAGTAGGCGAGGGTCTCTGGCGCGACCGAGTCGTTGTCGAGGATGATGATGTCGTAGTTCGGATAGGTGGTCTCACGTTCGATGGCCTCGATGCACTGGCGAACGAGGTCCAACCGGTCACGCGTCGGGATCACGATGTCGATCGACGGCGCCGGCGTCGGCACCTCCAAGATCCAGCGCACCACACCGTCCAGCGGCCCCGGCTCGACGGTGCCCGACCATCCTCGACGCTCGAGCGCGACCTGGACGACGCTCCGTGTGTCGTCATTGATGTGGGGGCCGGCGAACGTGAAGGCCGGTCTGCCGGCCGGCAGGATGAGGTTGACGTGGCGGAACGTGGCGCCCGCTTCACTCAGGCGTAGGTAGAGGTCGTGTTCGAAGGCCCGTCCGGCCACCGGGTCGAAGCCGCCGACCCGGCGAAGCGCCGAGACCCGTAGCAGTGCCGGCCGACCGACGGCGTTGTAACTGAGCAGGGTGTGAAAGCCCACCGAGGAGCTCTTGAAGAGTGGTGCCATGACGTTCGGACCGAACTCGTCGGCGAAGACGACGTCGTCCTCGGACGTCGCGCTGTTCAAGAGGGCGGTCAGAGTCACGTCGCGGTCGTCACCGTCGCAGGCCGAGTCGACGATGAGCAGCCACGTCGACGACGCGTGGGCGAGCGCGTCATTCAGTGTGTCGATGACTCCCGTCGGAGCGGTCGATTCATCGACCACGACGACGGCCACATCGTCGACGCGGATCTCTTCGGTGGCCACTTTGACGTACTGTTCGGCGAACTTGGCCTTGAAGTTGGCGGGGAAGACCTTGGTCGTCGGGGCCGACGCCGCGACGACCACGTCGGTCTTCGCTGGCTCCGAGCGCAACCTTCGAACGGCCTGCAGGAGCGGCCGCCCGAACAGTCGGGCCACCTTGTAGCGGAACGTGCCCTCGCCGAGCATCCGCCCGAGGGTCCGCTGGAGACGGGTACCCGACATCGCGCGCATGTCACCGTGGAACGAGGCCCAGCGGCGCTTCATCTCCTTGTTGGTGATGACGATCTGGTTGGGAGTCCCGTCGAGGTCGAAACGCTGGAAGGTTGGCACGCGGCAATGCTTTCGCTCGGGGTCGAAACTCGCAGGGATCTACGACTATGGACGAATTTAGTGTCCCAGGGGTCATCGCCTTGGCGCCGTCAGTGTGGGGACGGTGAATTGCTCCCCTGCCACACCTCGAAGATCAATGACCGCCCCAAAACGGTCGCCCGGACATGCCATGTTACATTTCGCTAATCAATTTTTTCCAGCGAAGGTGATAGCCACAAGGAAGAGGTAGCCGATGTCTGACGCGGCCGACGTAGTACAAGCTTCATCCGGAGGGCACGATCTGCGCCACGGTGTATTGGGTCTCTTCGATTCAGTCATCATGGGGGTGGCCGGTTCCGCTCCGGGCTACTCCATCGCCGCCACGACCACGGTCTTGTTCGTCACCGTCCTCTACGGCGGGGCGGCGGCACTCCTCTACTGCGGCATCTTCATGTTCGGGATCGTCTTCGCCTTCAGCTACTTGAGCCGGGACGACTCCCACGCGGGTGCGGCGTACTCCTGGGTGCGCCGCGCCATCCACCCGGTGCTCGGCTACCTGTCGGGTTGGGCCCTGGTCGTCTCCGCGCTGATCTTCATGGTCATTGCGACGTTCCCGGCGGGGGGCAGCGTCATCAGCATGTTCACGTCGGCGACGCCCAACAAGACGCTCGTCACGGTCATCGGAGCCGTCTTCTTCATGCTGATGGTCGCCGCAGTGGCGGCCGGCGTGACCGTGACGGTGAAGGTGCAGATCATCATGTCCACCATCGAAGTCGCGCTGTTGGTGCTCTTCGCTGCGCTCGCGCTGTTCCACGCCCATCACGTGACGGCCTTCTCGTGGCACTGGTTCTCTCCCTCAGTCTTCCACGACAAGGGATCGGGGACGTTCGCGGCGGGAGCGCTCACCGCGGCCTTCTTCTACTGGGGTTGGGACGTGACGGCGAATCTCAACGAGGAGACCAAGAAGCCGCCAACGACCTCGGGCATGGGGGGCGTCATCGGCGTCATCATCGTCTTCCTCCTCTTCGAGGTGTTCACAGTGGCGACGAACCTCGTGCTGACCCCGGCCCAGCTGCAGGATCCCAACAACTCATCGAACATCCTCGCGATCCTCGGCCAAGCCGTGTGGCATGGCTGGGGGGGCAAGCTCCTCATCCTCTCCGTCGTGCTCTCCACGGTGGCCACCCTCGAGACCACGCTGATCCAGGTGACGCGCACCCTCTTCACGATGGGGCGAGACCACACGCTTCCCGAGAGTCTGGGCCACATCCACAAGGTGCGAAAGACCCCGGTCGTGGCGACGGCGGCCGTGGCGATCTTCTCGCTGCTGCTGTTCGTGGGGAGCTCCTACGTCGGCTCGGTGTACACGATATTGAGTGACGGCGTGACGGCGATCGGACTGCAGATCTGCATCTACTACGGGCTGGCCGGCCTATCGGTCGTGATCCTCTACCGTCGCCAACTGTTTAAGTCCGTGGGGAACTTCATCTTCATGGGACTGTGGCCCTTCGTCGGCGCGGTCTTCATGGGCTGGGTGCTGGTCGAAGAGGTGAAAAGCCTTTGGGTCTCCAATCCGAAGGCCCTGTGGATCGGCCTTGGGGCGATGGCCCTCGGCCTCATCCCGATGGGCTACTACTGGGCGAAGGGCAATCCCTACTTCAAGATGCCCAGCAAGTTGGACCGCCACGCCCAGCTCATCGAGCTCCACCAGATGGAAGAGCTCCTTTAGCCCGGAGGTGCCGACTTCTGGTGCATTGAGGGGCCTAGCTGGTCGCGGGACCGCGCCAGAGGTCGATGCCGCTCTCGACTGCGAAACGGTCGATCCGGGCCAGTTCGTCGGCGCCAAAACTGAGGTTTTCGAGGGCGCCGAGGTTCTCCTCGAGTTGCTCGACGCTGCTGGCGCCGATCAGGACCGACGTGACCCGCGGGTCGCGTAGGGCCCAAGCGAGAGCCATCTGGGAGACCTTCTGGCCGCGCTCGCTCGCTAGGTCGCGCAGCGACCGCACGTGACCGAGATTCTCGTTACTCAACATCGACGGGAACAGCGACGTCTCTTTGGACGCGCGCGACCCCTCGGGGACGCCGTCGAGGTAGCGATCGGTCAAGAGTCCCTGGGCCAGCGGCGAGAACGCGATGCACCCGACGCCCTCCTCGCCGAGCACGTCGAGTAGCCGGTCCTCGATCCATCGGTTGAGCATCGAGTAGGAGGGCTGGTGGATCAGCAGCGGAGTTCCGAGATGGCGAAGTACCGCGATGGCCTGCTTGGTGCGCTCGTCGGAGTACGACGAGATGCCGACGTAGAGTGCCTTGCCCTGGCGCACCGCGTAGTCGAGCGCGCCCATTGTCTCCTCGAGCGGAGTCGAGACGTCGAAGTGGTGGTGGTAGAAGATGTCGACGTAGTCGAGGCCCAGGCGCCCCAAACTCTGGTCGAGGCTCGCGAGCAGGTGCTTTCGTGAGCCGAGGTCGCCGTAGGGGCCGGGCCACATGTCCCAGCCGGCCTTGGTGGAGATCACCAGCTCGTCGCGCAGGGTGGCGAAGTCTTCGGCCAGCAAGCGGCCGAAGTTGGTCTCAGCGCCGCCGTAGGGCGGCCCGTAGTTGTTCGCGAGGTCGAAGTGCGTCACGCCACGGTCGAAGGCCCGGCGAAGGATGGCCCGCTGGACGTCGATCGGTCGGTCGTGGCCGAAGTTGTGCCAGAGCCCTAGCGAGATCGCCGGTAGCGCCAGGCCGCTGCGCCCGCTGCGTCGGTACTCCATGCTCGCGTAGCGATCGGGGGATGGAATGTAGGCCGTCACAGACTCATCGTAATTGGCGAGGCCGCCGCTTGCCCTGGTCGAATCGCGACCGCGGCTTAGATGAACTCGCGATTCTCGCGCCACCAGTCGCGCACGAGCGCGAGGATCTGGTTCTCGGTGAGCGCCTCGAGGTCGGCGTCGATGGCCCCGACCACCTTGCGTGCGATGTCGGGGTGCTTGCGCTCCAGGTACCGGGTGAGATTCCACATCACGTCGGCCTTACCGCTTCCGTGTCCGACCAGGATGACCTCCGACGCGGTAGCGACGGCCTCGGCGACCGAGTCGTAGAAGACTGGGCTGTCGTGATCGGTGCCGTGGCCGTGGTGGTGCTGCGCCTCGCGAACGTGATGATGGCGAGACATCTCGTTCGGGGGCATGATCTTCTCCGGCTTGCCGCCCTTCTCCATCCCGGTCAGCCACACTCGTGCCTCTTGTCGCGTGATGGTCACCACGACCAGCCCGTGCCCGGTTTCTGTCATGAACGCACCTCCTCTCCACCGAACGTATCTTCCAACGGGGTGGGCGAAACAGGGTCGAAGGTCCAATCGATCCCCCTCGGGCACCTCGGCGGCGCAAGTGGTGACGGTATGGTTGGCCGGTGGACGGACGCCGACGCGATGTTCGAAGAGTCGGCCTGCGGATGAACCCGAGGGGTGTGTTCCTCGCCGTTCTCATCCTCTCGTTCCTTTCTCTCGCGTGCTGGTCATTCGCCGATCCCCTGGTGGCGGCGCCCGACGAACAGGCGCACATCATCCGAGCCGTCGCGCTCGACCACGGCCAACTCGGCCATCGCGCGACTCCCACGAGCAAGGTGCAGGTGAGCGTCTCGGTCCCGGCCTCGATCAACGAGTCCAAGTTCTGGATGAACTGCTGGCGCTTCCACGCGAAGGTGTCGGCCCTGTGCTCGCCGGCGTGGACGACCTCGGCGACGATGGTGTCGACGACCACGCACGTGGGCCACTACCCGCCCTTCTACTACGCCCTGGTCGGGACCGGCTCGTACGTCTCGGAGCAGCGTGGCGGCATCTACTGGATGCGCCTCGTGAGCGACGCCATGAGCGCGGTGATGTTGGCCCTGTGCGCCTACGTCGCCGTGCGCTGGAGCCGCCGCCGCTCGCTGATCGTGGGCCTGTTCGTGTCACTCACGCCAGTGACCCTCTTCCTCGCGTCGTCGGTCAACCCCAGCGGTTTCGAGATCACGACGGCGATCTGCCTGTGGACCGCGGCCGCGGTCTACGCCTTGGACTATCCGACGAACCCGCCGAGAGGACTCGTCGTCGTGATCGGCGCGACCGCGTCGATCCTCGCGCTCGTGCGCGGCCTCTCGCCCCTGTGGGTGGCGCTGGTCGGTGTGGTCCTCGCGATATTCGTCGGACCGTCACAACTGGTCCGTCTGGTACGGGCGCGTCGCGACGTGCAGTACGCGCTCGCGGCGGTGTGCCTCTGCGGACTGTTCGCCGTCTGGTGGATCTTCAGCCAGGGGACGCTCAACGTCCTGGCGAGCCACGTGAGGGTCCCGCGAGGAGCCTCCGAGCTCCAGACGATGCGCCTGGTCGCCGACCACCTGTTCAGCCGGATCCGCGAGAGCGTCGGGGTGCTCGGATGGCTCGACACGCCGATGCCGACGGCGCTCTACCTGGTCTGGTACGCGTTGCCGCTGATCCTGCTCGGCGTCGCCCTCGCGCGATCGACGTGGCGCCAGAGGGTCGCCCTGGCCACGCTGGTCGCGCTGATCGTGGTGGTCCCGGTCATCGTGATCTCACGACGGGCCCACGAGGTCGGCATCGTCTGGCAGTGGCGTGACGCGCTGCCCCTGGTCGTCGGCGCGGTGATCTTCAGCGCGGGGCTGTTCGAGAGCTCGGGTGGGTCAAACGTCGTGCGACGGCGCGTCGCCGTCGCCATCGTCGCCACCGTGGCGCTGCTCCAGGCGGTCGCCTTCTACGTGAACCTGCGTCGCTACGCCGTCGGCGTCCAGGGGCCCCACCTGTTCTTCCTGCGCAACCAGGGATGGTCGCCGCCCACCGGCCAGTTCCTCACACTCGCGACCTACGGACTCGTCACGGCATCCCTCGCCGCCTTGGCGATTCTCTGGCTGGTCACTTCGCAGGGACCACTCGATCCCGTGGCCCGAGGCGTGCGCCCGACGTGGCGGGAGCGTCCGACCATCTGATGCCCAGGGTCGTCGCGGTTGACGATTCACGCGGAGGAAACCTTCGCACGGTGGGCGATGGCTAGCGTGGCGCTGATGAGGATGGTATTCGATGATGACTCGTCGGCCGCGTGGAACGAGATGTTCAGCGCCCCCGGTCGGCCACGGCCCATCTACGAGCGGCTCTTCGCCGAACTGGGCCGCTATCAGCCGTCCGAGCTTCGTCAGCGATCCGAGCAGCTGGCGCGCACATTCACGGACCGGGGCGTCACGTTCGCCCACAGTGGCGAGGAGCGGCCGTTCCCGCTCGACGTCGTGCCGCGACTCGTCGGCGCGCTCGAATGGGACCTGCTCTCGCGCGGCATCGCTCAACGGGTCCGAGCCCTCGAGGCCTTCCTCGCCGACGTCTACGGGGAGGGACGGGTCTTCGACGAGGGCCTGATTCCCCGCTCCGTCGTCACCTCCAGCCCGCACTTCTGTCGAGCGGGAGTCGGCACCGACCCGCCTAACGGTGTGCGCATCGCGGTGTCGGGCATCGACCTCGTGCGCGACGAGGAGGGCCGTTTTCGGGTGCTCGAGGACAATGTGCGCATCCCCTCGGGGGTCAGCTACGTCATCGAGAACCGCCGCGCGATGACCCAGACGTTCGCGTCGCTATTCTCGGACCACCGCGTGCACCCGGTCGACGCCTACCCCGCCCATCTCTTTTCGGCCCTGCGCAGCGCCGCGCCCCCGGGCGTCGCGGAGCCGGTCGTGGTCGTGCTCAGCCCCGGCGTGCACAACGCCGCGTACTTCGAGCACGTCCTGCTCGCGCGGATGATGGGCGTCGAGCTCGTCGAGGGGCGCGACCTCCTGTGCCGCTCCAACCACGTGTACATGCGCACCACCAACGGTGAGCGGGGCGTCCACGTGATCTACCGACGGGTCGACGACGACTGGCTCGACCCCCTGCAGTTCCGTCCCGACTCGGTGATCGGAGTCGCCGGACTCGTGAACTCGGCGCGGGCCGGCAACGTCGTGATCGCCAACGGGCTGGGCAACGGCGTCGCCGACGACAAGCTCGTCTACACCTACGTGCCGTCGTTCATCCGCTTCTACCTCGGCGAGGAGCCACTGATCGACAACGTCGAGACCTATCGGCTCTCTGACCCCGAGGTGTGCGCCGACGTGCTCGCGCGACTCGACGCCTTCGTCCTGAAGCCGGTCGACGGGTCCGGGGGCAAGGGCATCGTCATCGGCTCCCAGGCCGACGAGGAGACCCTCGCTGCGGTGCGCGACGCGATCGTCACCTCACCGCGCAACTGGGTCGCCCAGCGGCCGGTCGCGCTCTCCACGCACCCGACGCTGGTCGGCGATCAGGTCAGACCCCGCCACATCGACCTGCGACCGTTCGCGGTCAACGACGGCCACGACGTCTGGGTGCTGCCCGGCGGACTGACGCGCGTCGCGCTGGGCGAAGGCGAGCTCGTGGTGAACTCGTCACGGGGCGGAGGCTCGAAGGACACGTGGGTCCTGAACGACCTGGCGGTGCCGCTGCGCGAGTCGCCCGTCGGCGCGGGCTCATTGGGCCGTGTCGCCGTGGCGAGCCCTCGCCAGAACGACGCCTACGCCGGACGGGACTCGGACCAGTGAGCGAGCGCGGCATGCTGTCGCGACTGGCCGAGTCGCTCTACTGGATCGGTCGCTACATCGAGCGGGCCGACGACACCGCGAGGATCGTCGACTCCTACGTGCATCGGATCGTCGAGGACCCCTTCAACGACGAGGCCGCGACCTGCCGGTCGCTGTACTCGATCCTGGGCATCCCCTTCGAGGACGACCAGGCCTTCGCCACGACCGAGACGCTCCAGACGATCGTCTACGACATCGACAACCCCAACTCGATCGCCGGCTCGCTCGGGGGCGCCTTCGAGAACGCGCGGCGGAGCCGGGACTTCATCTCCTCGGAGATGTGGGTCGCGCTCAACTCCACCCGCAACCGCCTGCCCCTGATGGAGAGCACGGCCCGACGGCTCGGTCCGTCGCAGTACCTCCTGTACGTGCGCGAGCGTGCCGCATTGCTGGCCGGTCTCACCGACGCCACGCTCAGCCACGACGACGGCTGGCACTTCCTCGTGCTCGGGCGCAGCATCGAGCGCATCGACATGACGGCGCGCCTGCTGCGCGGACGCGTGGTGGGTGAGGACCACGCACCGGATTGGTTGGCCTTCCTGCGCGCCTGCGGGGCCATGGAGGCCTTCATGCGCAGCACCGGCGAGCTGCACGACGCCAACGGGGTCGCCGCCTTCCTCCTACTCGACCGGCTCTTCCCCCGCTCGGTGCTCTACTCGCTCAACCTGGCCGACACCTGCCTCTTCGAGATCCAGCCGAGCAGCCAGCGCATTGCGATGGCCGACGTCGCGCGACAGAGCCTGGCGCGGGCGCGCGGCCAGCTGGAGTTCATCGACGCGACGCGACTCCTCGCGCAGCTGCCCGACCTGCTCGAGATGCTCGAAGAGACGTGCCTGCGGGTGAACGACGCGATCAACGAGCGGTTCTTTCGCCACGAGGACGTCGTGGTCTGGTCGAGCCGGGGTGGCCTGTGACAAGCCCCCACCTCAGTCTCACGGTCCGTCACCACACCGGCTTCACCTACGACGGCCTCGCGAAGGCCTCCTACAACGAGGCGCGCATGACGCCGGTCTCCTCCGCCCACCAAGAGGTCCGCCACTCGCACATCGCGGTGCTGCCACTGGTCCCCCTCTCGACCCACGTCGACTACTTCGGCACCTGCGTCACGGCCTTCGACATCCAAGAGCCTCACACGCAGCTCGAGGTCGAGGCCCGCTCGACCGTCGAGAGCCGCGCGGCGCTGGTGGGGGACCCCCTCGCGTGGTCCGAGCTGCGTGACGCGGTGCTCGTCGACTTCTTCTCGGAGTACCTGCACGCGACGTCTCGCACTGACCTCGTTGGGGACGCCCTCGCGCCCTGCGCGCAGTGGGCCCATGTCGCCGACCTGCACGAGTGCGTCGAGGCGATCGGCGAGTACGTGCGCGCCCACGTGCGTTACGAGCCGGGCGCGACGACGGTGTCGGCGACCGCCCAAGAGGCGTGGGACCGGGGCGAGGGCGTCTGTCAGGACATCACTCACGTCACGCTCGGACTGCTGCGCGCGACCGGGATACCGGCCCGCTACGTCTCGGGCTACCTGTATCCCTCGGAGGAGGCCGAGGTGGGGGTCGCCGTGGCGGGCCAGAGCCACGCGTGGGTCGAGTACTTCGCCGGGGGCTGGACCGGCATGGACCCGACCAACGGCGTTCGAGAGACCGAGCGCCACATCATCGTCGCCAGCGGCCGCGACTACGACGACGTCGCGCCGTTGAAGGGCGTCTACCAAGGTCCCGCCGCCTCCAGCCTGGGTGTCGTCGTGGAGATGAGCCGCACGCACTGAACCGCTGGATCTCGAGCCGACCTCCGAACCACCGCGATACCGGTGGCGATGCTCTCGGCCGTCGCGACGTCGAGCCAGAAGCGCCCGATCACCGAGGCCGGAGCGACCGACTACCTGATCAAGCCGCTCGACGACGAGATCCTGTTGGCGTTGGTGGACGACAGCCTGACCGGCACCGTCGACCCGTCGACGTTCGAACCGGTCGCTTGACCGGTCGGCGGCCCAGGCCGTCGCTGTTAGACCCGGTCGCTCCGCGCGACGCTCGTTTGGCCGATCGGCGTGACCGGTCCGTCACGGGTGGCGTCGTCGGCGACGTCGGCGACGTCGGCCAGTCCAACGACGACGACCCACAGCAGCGTGGCGATCGCCAGGTGGACGTCGGCGACGCCCGCCGGTGCACCGAGCGCCGAGTTGAATACGCCGACGACGACCTGCAGCCCGAGCAGACAGACGCCCACCAGTGCGAACGTGCGCTGGGCCGCCAGGGCCTTCGGCGAGCGTAGGAGTGAGATGAAGTAGACGAGCACGAGCGTGGCTCCGATGACGACCATCGCCCGATGCACCAGTTGCAGCGTGACGAGCCCGCGCGAGGCCGGACTGCCCGCGCAGACCAGCCACGACCGGCACGCCGATTCAGCTCCGCCGTCGACGACGAGCGATCCCGAGACGATCACGAGGAAGAGCCCACCGAGGGCGCCCCACGCGCGCCGCGCGACGTGGTGGGGCGCTGCCCAGGACTGGCGGGGCCCGAGGAACGACCCGATCGCGGTCACGGTGACGACGGCGAGGAACAGCATGGCGACGAGCAGGTGGACCGCGACCGTCCAGCCGGCGTTCTTCGCGAGGACGGTGATCGCGCCGAGCACGACCTGGACGACGATGGCCCCGACCGAGAGGCCCGCGGGCCAGCGCAGGCTCCTCGCCTCGGCGCCGGCTCGCCACACGAGCGCGGCGAGCGCGAAGATGAGGACGGTGACGATCGTCGCGAGGTACCGGTGGGACTGCTCCATCAGGGGGCTGAACTTGTCGATCGGACCGTACTGGCCGCTGCAGAGCGGCCAGCCGGGACATCCCATGCCCGAGTTGGTCACCCGGACCGTGCTGCCGAGCACGATGAGGCAGTAGGTCGAGATGACGGTCGCCACTGCGACCACCCGGATGCTGCGCATGACCGACCTCCGGCAGTGATCGTAACACCGGGAAATCGCTCTGACGGTGGCGTCGTCGACGACGACAGCTGATGAGCGATTGCCCGACTTTGGACGAGGTGACGTTCTCGTCGTGACCCGGTGGTCAGTCGAACGGTAAGTTGCGGAGGAGGAGGAAGGGGCGAGGTGAGCGCAATCGTGCGGGTCGCAGCGGTGCAGCTCTCGTCGGGCACCGATACGGCGGCGAACGTGGAGTGGGCGATCCGTCTGGTCCACGAGGCGGCCGACCGGGGGGCCGCCTACGTCCAGTTGCCCGAGTACTTCAACTACCTGGGACCGTCCAATGGCTTCGAGTCCGCCGCCGAGACGGTACCGGGTCCGACGACCGACAAGATGGCTGCCGTCGCCAGGCGCCGCCGCGTCACGCTGCATCTCGGGAGCCTCCTCGAGAGGACGTCCGATCCCGCCAAGTCGTTCAACACCAGCGTGGTCATCGATCCCACCGGTCGGATCGTCGCCACCTACCGCAAGGCCCACCTCTTCGACGTGGACGTGCCCGGCGCGATCGCGCACCGCGAATCCGACGCCATCTCTCCGGGCGAGGAGCTGGTCGTGGCCCAGGTCTCGGGCTTCCAGCTGGGCCTGTCGGTCTGCTTCGACGTCCGCTTCCCCGAGATGTACCGCGAGCTCGTCGCCAACGGCGCTCAGGTGCTCGCCGTGCCCGCGGCCTTCAACGCCTCGACCGGTCGGGCACACTGGGAGGTGCTGGTTCGGTCGCGCGCGATCGAGAACCACGCCTACGTTGTCGCGGCCGCTCAGGCCGGGTCGACCGCCGAGGGGATCGACACCTTCGGCCATTCGCTCATCGTCGACCCGTGGGGGGTCGTCATCGCCGAAGCGCAGAGCGGCCGGCCCGAAGTCTTGGTCGCTGACCTCGACATGGACGAGGTCACCCGTCGCCGGGCCCAGATCGCGGTGATGGACTTTCGACGGCCCCGGCTCTACGCGATGCCGGTACGGCTCTTCGCCGAGTAGCGCGGTCCCCGTCTGGCGGGCCCCTCAGGTCCGCTCAAGGTTCTCGACCGTCCCGCGTACTCGCTAGGTCAGTGGCAGACCTTCTTCTTGCCCGACGGCGACGTGGTGCACACAGTCGTCGAGGTCACGGGCACGGTCGTAGGTGGAACGTAGACGGTCGTGGTTGGCGTCGGTGTCGTCGGCTTGGGTGCCGGCGTCGTGGTCGGTGTCGGAGCCGGGGTCGTCGGTGAGGGTCCCGAACTCGGTGGAGCGGTCGTCGGAGGGGTCGTGGGACTCGGTGAGCCGCCCGACGGCGTGGGGCCCGACGGCGAACCACCGCTCGACGTGGTCCCCGACGGGGCGGCCGGGGACGATCCTCCGCTCGACGCGGGACCCGACGCTGCCCCGCCCGACGTGGTTCCTCCGGGAGCCGAGCCGCCCGACGATCCATTGGCCGGGGACGAGCCGCCGGTCGAGGGGCCGCGAGAGTTCGTGGTCGACGTCCGCTTCGATGGGGACGTCGTCCCCGTCGTTCCCGCCGTCCCGGACGACGCCGAACCGGCTGACGCGGTCGATCCGACACCCGACGAGCCGGGACTTGAGGTGCCCGGCGTCGAGGGCGACCCACTGGAGTTGGCCGAACTGTTGACCGTGGTGACGCTCGTCGACGTCGCCGCGTCCGCCGCCTTCGCGACGTTGGCGAAGTAGTTGACCATGAACGCCGAGACCAGTCCCGAACTGAGGAAGATCACCTGGGTCAACTGGCGGATCCGTCCGAACTGTCGGCGCCGACGCACGCCGGTGGAGGGGAGCGCGGAGCGCATCAGTTGACTTTGCTTCCGATGAACATCATCACTCAGGTGTCGCCGGAGCCGCTGCCGTCACCGCCGTGATGATGGACCGTCGTCGTCGTCACCGGGGGAGGCCTGGTCGTCGTGGTGGCTGGAGGGAGCGTCGTGGTCACGATCGGAGGCGATGCAATGATCACGACGGCGGGGGAGGTCGTCGTCGTGACGGCCGTCGTCGTCGTCACCGGAATGCTCGACGTTGGCGCCGACGTCGACGTCGTGTCCGGCACAGTCGTCGTCGAGAACGTCACCGAGAAGGGATGACTCCGACGGCGTCCGCGCTTGGCGTGAGTGCGGACACTCGCAGGAGGCACCACGACCGACGCGGTGATCGCGACGAAGGAGTGGTCGGCGGAGTGGGCCTTGGGGGTGCTCTTCACCGGTGCGTTGATCACTGTGGCGGCAGTGGGGGTCAGTGGCACCACCTCGATGTTCGATAAGACGATGCCCGCGGCGGCTCCGACGGTGACCACTCCCGTCGTCGCCCACGACGTTATCGAGCGCAGCAGTTCCATCGCTCCTCCTCGACCTCGATCGACTTACTATCGGCCGATTGTGAACTTTTTCATCCGAAAGTCAATGAAGTCGCAATGAGGTCACAAAATGGAGAAAAATCAAACGATTGCTACTCGGCCTCGCCGAAGCGAGGAGTGAGTCGGCGGGCTAGTCCGGCGACTCTAGTGACAGACCGTCTTGCCCGACGGCGACGTCGTGCAGACCGTGGTCACCGTCACCGGCACGGTGGTTGGCGGCACATAGGGCACGGTGGTCACGGGTGATGGTGTCGTCGTCGGGGGGGCTGAGGTTACCGGTGGAGTGGTGGCGGTCGTTGCCGGCACCGTGGCTGGAGGCGGCGCGCCCGTCTTCGGCGTGGTTGTCCGGGTGGTGCCACCGGGAGTGTTACCGGGCGTCGCTCCACCCGGGGGTCGCGTGGTCACGGTGGTCGATGACGACCGTGACCCACCGCTTCTGGCAGGCTTTCCCTTGGGCACGGTGCCGGTCGCGCCGGTCGGGCTCGTCGTTGGCGTCGTCACTGACGTCGAGTTCGACGTGGCGGCACTGGCGTCGCGAGCAGCGTCGGCGAAGTAGTTGATCAAGAACGCCGAGATCAGACTCGAGCTGAGGAAGATCACCTGGGAGAGCTGGCGAAGGCGGCTGAACCGATGGCGACGGCGGGCCGGGGGCGTGGGGATTGAGGATCGCATCAAAGCCCCTTGGGGGTCTCGGCCCTCATCAGTTGTCCACTCCCGGAGTGCCCGTGTCCCCGCCGTCACGTCGCGGGGTGGTGGTCGACGTCACCGGCACGGCGATGGTCGTCGTGGGAGCGAGGGACGTGGTGGACGTGGTCGACGTGGGAGCGACGGACGTGGTCGTGACGCTATGCACCGCGGGCTTCGTCGTCGGGGGACTGACGGGTGCGTGGGACGTGGCCGCGTGGCTGGTGAGAACCGTGGAGATCGGCTTTGAAGATGCGTGGTGCGTCACGGTGTGGTGGATCTTCGCCACGGTGACGGACGTCGTCGGCGTTCCAGTCTCGACCGTAATCTTCGACGCCGGCGTCGTGGCGCCATGGTTCGTGAGCACGACGACCAGTGCCATCCCGACGGCGATGACTCCCGTCGAAATCCAAGAAACCAATGCGCGCAGACGTTCTATACGTACTCCTTGGTTGGAAACCGCTTCCGGGTAGAGGGGGCTCGTACTTCTTATCGGTACGGGCAACGGATCGTCACAAGAAATTTGGTGACTACGCACTCCAATGTACTTTGCACGGCTCTTGGCCCTCCGCCAGCAGGTGCGCCGTCGATGTTGTGAACGGGTGACGGGTCCTTTCACAAGGTGGGCGAATCAGAGCATTGTGAAGGGGGCTACGCGTCGAATCGTCAAGTGCGCGAGGCGCTCGCGCTGTCGTGTGACACGGTCCCGGCGATGGTGCCGAAAGGGGTGGCCCGACTCGTCGCAGTGCCGTTTCCAGTTCACAAACTTTGTCACGGAACCTTCATGTGGCGATTCGGTGACGGGTCGTTCTGATCGGCGAATGAGGTGGAACGTGGCCGACGACGACGGTCCTGACTCGTTCTTCCATCGAAGCGAGCGCTTGATCGTGGGCGACGGGGCCATCGTGTAGAACATTGTCGTGACGACGAGTGAACGTGAACTGACCGAGCCAGTCGACCTCTGCACGCCGGACGGGCTGACGCTCAATCCAATGGCGAAGGGCTGGTCGCGCCGGCCGTTGCACCGGGCGAACCTGCACGGCCAGTTCGGGCTCAACAAGCGCTGGGACTACTGGGCGATCCTCGCGGGCGACGTCATCATCTCGACCACGTACGCGGACGTGGACCACCTTGGGCTGGCTGACGTCTACTGGGCCAATCTGGTCTCCGGCGAGACCGGCGGTCATTCGATCGTCGTCGGCGCCGACGCCGGACTATCGCTGCCCGAGAACCCCGGCACGGCGCCACTCGAGGTCCACCAGGACGGGTTGGACCTGATGATCATCGACGACCGCGACGGCACGCACGTCAACGCTCGGTGGATCGAGCCCGATGGTCGCGCGGGGCGGCTCGAGGCGTTCGTCGCCCTGCCGCAGGGCCACGAGTCGCTCAACGTGGTGATTCCCTGGAACGACGAACTCTTCAACTTCACGTCGAAGCAGCAGGCCCGACCGGCCAGTGGCGAACTGGTCGTCGGAGAGTGGCACTTCGACTTCGGGGGACCGTCAGGTCCCGAGTCGTGGGGTGTGCTGGACGTCGGCCGGGGCCGCTGGCCCGCAAAGATCAACTGGAACTGGGGCGGCGGCGCCGGAACGTGCGACGGTCACGTCGTCGGTCTCCAGTTCGGTGCGAAATGGACCGAAGGCTCGGGATTCACCGAGAACGGTCTCGTGGTCGATGGTCGACTGTCGAAGTTGGGATCAGAACTCGAGTGGACCTACGACTGGGATCGTCCGATGACCCCGTGGCACGTTGTGGACCCCCTCGGCCAACTCGACGTCATGCTGACGCCCCGATTCGATCGCCACTCGCAGATGGAGGTCAGCGACGACCTCGGGAGCGAGACGCACCAGGTCTTCGGCACGTGGTCGGGCCGATTGAGGACCGACGACGGGATGGAGCTCACCTTCGACGGGTTGCAGGGCTTCGCCGAGGAGGCCCGTCAGCGCTGGTAAGCCTCGTCGGACCGCTGGTGACGGTTGGTCAGACGGTCACAGACCCAGGGCGAAGCCGAGGATCCGGGTACTCGACAGTTTCTTGCAGACCGGCTGGACCGGCAGCTTGAAGTAGAACTTCATCGCGCCGATCGTGACGACGACCCCGTTCACGTTCTTGGGTCCGCATTGGGTCTGTCCGAAGTTCCCCGAGTCGACGACGCCGAGCTGCGCGTTCGCGACGCCGTGATGGGCCGCCAGAGTGACGATCTTGCCTCGGGCGCCCTGCGTCTGCTTCACCGACGCACCGCCGACCGGCGTGTGCGCGGCCGTGACGACGGGCTGCGCGGAGGGGATGCCGCGAAGGGTGCAGGCATTGGCCCCCTGGTTGAAGAAGCGAAGGCTGTAGTAGGTGGTGCCGGCGGTGCCGTTCGCCGGGCCGGTCTTCACGCTGAGGTGCGCGGCGGTGCACGGCGGCGCGACGACCCTCGGGCTGGCCGCGCCCGAGGTGCCTCCGAGGACGGCGAGGCCGGCGAGCGTGAGTCCGAGTGCCGCGATTGAATTGGCGACGCGAGAGGTCATTGGTCCCACTTCCCTTCGAGTTGACGAATCGTATCGGGCGTCACACGCCGGACAGTCCCGATTCTAGGAGTCCCGGTGACTCCCATTTACATCATGTACGCGCCGATCGGAGGATTACAGCGCACGATCATTTCCGTGAGCCAGGATCGCCGAGGCCGGTCGGCGTCCGGCTGTGCTAGCCCTTTCTCGTGGCCGACCTGATCCCGACACCCGACCCGGACGGTCCGGGCGCGACGCCGTGGACCGAGATGCGCCGTGATCGGCGCAACACCGGCTCGTCGCCGGCGCCAGCGAACTACACGGGCGACGTCCCCTGGCGCCACGTCACCGGCCGTGGGGTCTTCACGACGCCGGTGATCGGTCCCGACGGAGCGGTGTACATCGGCTCGGCCGACGGGCTCTTCTACGCCTTCGAGTCCGACGGCCGGCTCCGGTGGACGTTCGAGACCGGGGGCGTCATCGACTCGGCCGCACTGGTCACCGACGACCGGGTGACGTTCGGCTCGGGCGACGGCTTCCTCTACCAACTACGCACCGAACGCGAGCTCGCCGGAGCCGACCGCATGGTGTGGCGTTTCGCAGCCCGTGCACCGGAGGGCTCGGGCCAGCAGGTTTCGTGGTGGGAGGGGAACGTCGAGGCCGGTCCGGACGGTCTCTTGCTCGCGGGCAACACCGCCGGCCACGCCTACGCCGTCGACGCGCAGGGCGAAGAGAAGTGGTCGTACCCGACGGGCAATGCGGTGTGGACCGCGGCCGCGGTCGGCGGCGATGGCACCAGTTACTGGGGGTCGCTCGACTTCTGCGTGCACGCGGTCGATCGAAACGGGGTGGCGCGGTGGGTTGCGCCGACATTCGGCTTCGTCGTCAGCTCGCCGGCGCTCTCGCTCGACGGCGTCCTCTACGTCGGCTCATTCGACGGACTGCTCTACGCGCTGGACGCGTCGACGGGGGCGACGCACTGGACCTTCGCCACCGCCGACAGCATCTACAGCTCGCCCGCCCTGCTCGAAGACGAGGGTCGGACCGTGGCGGTCGTGGTCGCGTCGACCGACGGGACTGTTTACGCGGTCGGCCCGGACGGCGCGCTGCTCTGGCGCTACGACACCGGCGCCGTCGTGCGGTCCTCGCCGGTGATCTCGCGCGGCCCTTCGACCGAGGGTGGGTCGATCGTCTACGTCGGCGCCTCGGACGGAGTCCTCTACGCGCTCGACGGCCAACGCGGCACCCGACGCTGGTCGTTCGACACGACGACGTCGGACCCGGTCCTCGCCGACCGCAACAGTCTCAACGGGTCGCCGGCCCTTGGCGCGGGCGGCGTCCACATCGCCAGTGAGGACGGCTCGGTCTGGTACGTGCCCTACGACTACCCGCTGCATCACCACGACCCCCGGGGATCGACTGACCCCGCCGAGCCGTACGGGCCGGAGCTCGAACGGCTCTTCGTCGTCACCGCGGGCGGGGCCACGGTGCGACAGGGCCGCGCGTCGATCGGAACGTCGGCGGTGGTAGCGCTGCGTCTCGTCGTGCGTCGAGGTGGCGTGACCTTGGACGCCGAGCTCGCCGACGACCTGACGGTCACGAGTTCGTCGTCGGCGCCGCTGACGTGGCGCCGCTCGGGCGACGGCCACTTCGTCTTCGTGCGACCCGCAACGTTCTGGGGCGACGCGCCGGACTTACGGCTGGACGTGCGGGGCCACTGGCGCGCGACCCGCGGCCTCGTCGACGAGGGGTCGGTCTCGGGTTCGCTCGACCAATCCATCGAGGTCGACGTCGCGCCGGTCGGGCCGTTGGTCCCCTTCGTCGTCGGCGCCGAGTCGACGACGGCGCTGGTGCTCCGGCGGCTGTCGGTCGCCCTGCCCTCCTTCGCGCCGAGTGTCAACCAGATCGGCTTCGACAGCTACGACTGGTTGGTCGGGGCGATCGCTGTCGTGCCCGAGTCGACGCGCACGGGGCGGGTGGCCCTCTACGTCCACGGCGCCCGGCGGGAACGCTCCGGTGACTGGAGTGTGGACCGTGACAGCGCCTTCGCCTTCGCGCTGGTCGGTGCCTACGACGGCGCGGCCGTCGCCGTCGGCGCCCGGGGGGTCGACCTGCCCTTCAGCTTCGGCGACGTGCCAAGCGACCTACTCGAGTTTCGGTTCCAGTTCGATGACGAGCTAGTCGCCCGGCCCGGGGCGAGCCTGTACGGCGAGACCGTCTGCGCCGACATCCCCTTCTACGGCGAGTTGATCGAGCAGTACACCCGTCTGGCAGACACCGAGGGCCGCATGACGACGAGCGGCACCTTCTTGACCACGGGCCTCGACCCCGACTCGCCGCCCGCCCGCCGGCCCATTGGTCTGGACGTGGTCGACGTGACGCTCGTGCGTCCGACGAAGGACTCACCGGGATCCGTGGAAGTGGCTCTGTCGGGACCTGTCGGGGCGAACGTCTTCTCGCTCGTCTTGCTTGACCCCGGGCTGGCGGCGCAGGCCCGGGCGCTCTCGCTGAAGCCCGCGGCGTCCGAGCCGACCGACCGGGACGATCAACTCACCTTCTCGATCCCCGCCGGCGCCGTGCTCGCTCACCCGGTCGTGGCGGTCGTCGTGGCGGGCGTGTACCCGGTGACCCACGTGACGTTTCCCTGAGGTCACCGCCGGCGCCAGTCAACGTGATCTGGCCTTCGACCGACCAAAACATCGGTTGCAATCTACGTAAGCAGTCGCTTACACTGACCGGATGGATCTCGCTCTGAAGGCCATCGCCGAGCCCCGTCGCCGCGAAATCCTCCGACTCGTCTGGACGAGCGAGCTGGCGGCGACGGACATCGCCTCGCACTTCGACGACGTGACCCGTTCGGCGATATCCCAGCACCTAGGCGTGCTGCGCCGCGCGAAGCTCGTGGCCGAGCGTCGCGACGGGAATCGGCGGCTCTACCGGGCGAACCCCGAGGAGCTGGTGGCGCTACGGACGTTCCTCGAGCGGTACTGGGCCAGCGGACTCGAGCGTCTCCAGGACGCCGCCGAGGCCGCCCAACGGATAAAGGAGATGTGAGATGGCTGAGGTGGTGTGTGAGGTTCTGATCGACGCCCAACCGTCGACGGTGTTCGAGCTGCTGACCGACCCCGAACTGCAGCGTCGCTGGTTCGGTACCGAGGTCACGCTCGACCCACGTCCCGGCGGCATCTACAAGACGCTGGTCGCCGGCACCCATCCGGCATTGGGCGAGTTCATCGAGGTCGTGCCCGACGAACGCGTGGTCTTCTCCTTCGGCTGGGACGAGCCCGACCACCCGATCCCCGCGGGCTCTACGACGGTCGCGATCACCCTCACGCCCGAGGGGGCCAAGACCCGCGTTCGTCTCGTGCACAGCGGGCTGCCCGAGGACGCTGTCAGTGACCACACGCAGGGCTGGAACCACTACCTCGAGCGGATGGTCGTCGTCGCGGGCGGCGGCGACGCCGGGCCCGACGTCATGGGGCCGGGAGAGTAGGACGTTCCACCAGTCGAGGGACCGATGCAGTGCGAAGAGAAGAGGCAGCGATGAGCTCCGATACGAACACCTGGAAGATGATCCACGCCGAGAGAGCGAGGGTGGCCGACATGCTCGAGGGACTGACCCCGGAGCAGTGGGCGGCCCCATCACTGGTGAAGGGCTGGAGCGTGCACCTCGCCGCCGCCCACATGATGAAGTCCGGCGAGCAGACCACTCCGATGTTCATGACGGGCATGCTGAAGAGCGGGTTCCGGTTCAACGTGATGATCGACCGCGACGTGCACGAGGTGGGCAAGCTCGCTTCGCCCGAGATCATCTCGCGCCTTCGCGCCCGGACCACGACGACCAACAAGCCGCCGGCGCCGACGATGGCGATGCTGGGTGAAGTCGTGGTCCACGGGTACGACATCCGATTCCCCCTGGGGATCACCGACGACTCGGCCGAAGAGGCTCGCCTGGCGTGCCTCGAGATGTTCAAGGCCTCGAACTTCCCGATCCCGAGCAAGAAGCGGATCGCCGGTCTGCGACTGAATGCGACCGACTCGACGTGGTCCAGCGGCGCCGGGCCGGAGGTCAATGGCCCGGTCCAGTCGCTGCTCTTGGCGATGACCGGGCGACCGGCCGGTCTGGCCGCGCTCTCGGGCGAGGGTGTCGCGTTACTGAAGGGTCGTATCGCGGGATCGTAGTACCGCGGGGCCGTCGCGAGAGCTGACGACCGAAGTCGATGAGGGGAGGACCATGGCGAAGGGCACGATGCAGGACCCGTGGAAGCTGACGACGCCGCCGGGCTCGTCGGCCTACGAGATGTACCGGGACCTCGACGGCGATCCGCCGGCGCTGGTCTGCGTCGTCGGATCGACGACCCTCAAGTACCACGTGTCGGCGATCGAGGACCTCCACACCTGGCTAGTCCAGCAGGGGGACTGGGTCGCGCTCGGCGCGGCCGACGAGAACAAGCCGGCGGCCGACGGCACGGTCGAGGCGTGGGGGCGGGCCCCATCCAACCCGGTGGGTGGGTGGTACGGCCTGCGAAAGGGCTACCGCGGCCGCTTCGGCATGTACCTCCCACCGCTACTAGAAGAGTTGGCCTTGGCGGAGTTGACTCACGAGGCGCGCAACAATCGGATGCGGGCCATCTGACGCATTCCTCGGTTGTCGCGCAGCGACGTGAAGCGACGAGTGCGCCACGTCGTGAGACTCACGGGGACCCCGCGTCTCCAATCGATCGGCGCGCCAAGTTGAATGCTCTCGTTTCGTCGAGACGGGCCCTCGTTGACTCGACGGTGGTCGGCCGGGACTATATGGTGTGGGGCGTGGAAGCCGTGAGTCCCTTCGCCCGTCAGCACATCATCGAGGTCGCCTCGGAGATGGTGAGGATGACGGGGAGCAAGGGACTGCAGGTCGCCGAAGTGGCGGAGCGGTCGGGCGTCGACGTGTCAACGGTCGAGGACTTCTTCGACTCGCGAACCCAGTTGGTCGCGGAGGCGCAGATGTCGAACTACTTCGCACTCGTCGAGCCCCATCACCTGGTGCTGTCGCGCGTCGAGACGGCACTGGCGCACGAGGACCAGTCGGCGTTCTGGTCGGCGGTCGAGGAGAACGTCGTGTTGGCGTGGTCGTCCGGTCAGCTGGACCAGAAGTGGGGGATCTTGAACCTGCTCCACGACATCTGGTCCGACCCCTTCTCCCAAAGCCACTTCTGTGAGTTGCTCGACGTGCAGTTCGATCGCTGGATCGCTGTCGTCGATGGTGCCAAGTTGCTGGGCTGGATCGAAGAGGACGTCGACGCCAAGGCCCTGACCGCCTTCTTCTGGTCCGCGTCCGTCGGCCAGGTGATCACGGCGGGTTCGTCGCTGCTCAACCTGTCGAGCCAGGAGGCCCGCGACTTCCTCATGAGGGTGGTTCGCGGTCGCAACGAGCAGGGATCCTCGCCTCGCTTGTAGCGGTGGCTCAATCGATCGGTCGCCCGGTCAGTCGCCGGAGAGCGCGAAGGACTCGAGGTCGCGCGCGATCCGAATCACGTGCGCCTCATCGACTCCGCACTCGTCGGCGAACTCGGGCCAACGATTGACTGCGGCCCCCACCTCACCGAGGACCGACGTGGCCGCGGGGACCTTGAAACGCTCGGCGACCATCAGGAGGTCGCTGCGACCGATGCCCTCAAACTTGCCGTTCACGGACATCTGGTGACGCTGGGACCAGGCGCCCTGGGGGTTGTGGGAGTGGATCACGTCGAAGGCCGGCGCCAGCGACCAGTCGCCACTGGCGTCGCAGACGAAGGCGACGTTCTTCGTGTGGTCGTCGCGATTGACGGCCATGACGTTGAACGCGCATCGACGAAAGGCCTGCTCGAGGGCGTCGCGCCCGAGTCCCAATCGGTCGATCACGTCGAAGTACTGGGCGTAGCTGTGGGTGTCGGGAACGTTGAAGTCGAGGTGGTCTATGGCGCAGAGGCTCTGGAGGTGTGACTTCGCGCCGTTGGCGCGCCGATCGAATCGTCGGGTCATGAAGTGGGCCCGTCCGTTCTCCTCGAGGAGCCGACAGGCCGACATCGTGACCCCGGCGGCGCTCGCCATCTGCGAGTAGGCGAGCTCGACGCGACCGAAGCCCCGCGAGGGGCCGACGCGGTCCAGGTCGTCGACACCGTCGAGCTTGATCAGCCAGTACTCGAAGCCCTCGGGCGCGGCCAACTGTCCCGAGCGGACTTGACCGGTGACGGGATTGAAGCAGATGACCGCCTTGGCTCTCGCTCCTCCCGCGGACGTACCCACCTGGATTAACTCGGCAATCGCGGCGAGCGTGGTGTCGTCACCGGTGAAGTTCCCGCGCAGGGTCGACCGCGCGGCCACGACGAGATCCGCCAGCTGGATGGCCGTCGAGTGCTCGCCGCGACTCTCCAGGGGCGGCGCGTACTCGAGGGCGCCCATCGCCCGGTCGGATGCGTACGCGAGGCGGTCGAGGGGGGTTATCGAGTCGCTGCCGATGCCCTCCTCGACCAGCTTGGCGGTGACGAGCGCGTTGCCGAACCGGTCGGGGAGTGAATCGGCGAGCATCGCCGGGAGGCGGGAGTAGGTCCGCTCGGCCAGTTCGGGGAAGACGAAGACCCCGGCCCGATTGGGCAGGCGCAGCGGGGAGAGCTCGATCCCCGAGCGCCGCCACGCATCGGCGTACTCGAAGGCGTAGTAGCCGCTCGACGGGTCGAGGGTCACGGCCCCGACGGTCCGCCCCCAGGCTCGGACCTCGATGACGTCGGTCTGGACGTAGGTCACGGTCGGGGCGAGCGAGGAGCGCGCCGCGCAGTACGCCGGCTCTCGAGGGACTGTTGCTGGCGGAGCAACTGCATCGGGCTCACCGTCGGGCTCGCCGGTGGACTGAGCGTGTGCACCCACGAGTCGATCCCGTAGAGCCTCGTCACCCGAAGGAGAGATCGGACACTCGACCCCTTGCCGTTCTCGAGGTTCTTCACGGCCCCAACGCTGATCTCGGCCCCTCGAGCCACCTGCTCCTGGGTCAGACGGGACTGGAGTCTTCGCTCACGCAGGGCGTTGCCGATCGACACGAGCTGTTCGCCGGTGGTCTCGCGCATGGTGGACGTCGACTGGGGGAGGGATGACATTCGAGCACCTGCTTCCTAGCGATATTTCCATCTCCATATTAGCGTATTCAAGGTCTCAATTGGAATGAATCACCTATTTTTATAGCTGTTAAGAGCAATTTCTGGCCTTAACAGATTGTTTTATAACTATCTAACCGTACCTTGGGTCGGATGACCGGAACGACAACCATCCACACCCTAGGGGGACCGCACTCAAGCGCCCCGGTCGAGGCACTTGGCAGGACCCCCTCACCTGCTTGGTTTCGTACATCGCGGTGTCGGCGAGGGGGATGAGCTCGTCGACGTTCACGGGTCGACGGAAGGCTCAGGGGTGGTTGGCTGTGGGTTGACGAGTCCTCAAGGCGGCCGCCACGACTCGCCCATTGTTGTCGGCTCTCGAGACCACTGGTCTTCCAGATTTCCTCGAACCTTTCGGTCGGCCCGCGCGTCCTTACCTATGTGCTGCACAATGCTTCCACGCCCCCATCGATAAGGATCGGCCACGTGAGCGGTTCCGACGGTGCGCACGAGTTGGGGAGGTGGCTCGAGGAGGGTTACGACGGCTCGGTTCGAACCGCGTACCTGATCCTCGGCAATCGCGCGGACGCGGAGGACGCCGTCCAGGAGGCGTACCTGCGGGCGTGGAAGTTCCGCGACTCGCTGGCGACGACGTCGAGCTTCAAGCCCTGGCTCTACCGGGTCGTCGTCAACACCTGCAATTCGAAGCTCCGTAAGGAGATTCCGCACCGCGACCGAAGGTCCGGTGACGGCGACCTGGCGACCATCGCCGCGATCGATGACCCCATTGGGCGAATTGCCCAGTCGAACGACGTCGCTGAGGCTTTGAAGGACTTGCCGGCGCACTTGCGGATCGTCGTCGTCCTTCGGTACTACTCGGATCTCAGCGAGCGCGACATCGCCGTCATCATCGGTCGCCAGCCGGGCACGGTCAAGTCGCGACTCAACGAGGCCCGACGTCGCCTGGCCCTACATCCCGCTCTACGTCACGACGAGTCGAGCGATGCAATTTCGAGCAAGGAGACGCCTCAATGAACATGATCGATGAAGGGCTGCTGACCGAGGCGTTGCGCGACGTGGCCGACTCCTTCGCAGTCTCTCCCGGGGCGACCGAGCGCATCCTGGACGAGGCGGCCAGGGTCACCACCGAATCGCGCGTCTCTCGGAGGCAACGTCTCTACGCGCACTACGGCCGGGGCCGGTCACTCGCCCTCTCGGCCGCGGTCGGATTGATGGTCGTGGGAATCTCCGTTCCTCTCTTGCTCAGTGAGAGTGGTCCGTCGTCGTTTGCGGCGCTGGGATCGCGCTCCGGCGTGAAGCAGACCTCCGCGGGGCCGTTCCAGGACGGCTTCACGTCGAATCAAGGTGCGGCCAACGGCGTGGTCGTGCACGGGACGGGCGTGACGGTCGCTCGGCCCGGCACGGGCAGTGGTGCCTTGAAGGTCGAAGAGGTCGGCTCGGTCGATCTGTCGGTCGCCGCGAGTCGATTCCAATCGGCCTTCGACGGCCTCACCGCCTTCGCCGTAGCTGACGGGGGTTTCGTTGCCAGCAGCCAGGAGAACACGGGAAGCAAGGCGTCGAAGTCCGACTGGTCGGGGTCGATCGTCATCCAGGTTCCCCAGCGCGACTTTGCGAGCCTCGTGAATCAGGTGAAGCGCCTCGGTCTCGCCACCTCGGTCGTCACGTCGACCACCGACGTGACGAGCCAGTACGTCGATCTGCGTGCGCGCATCACGGCCCTCCAGGCGAGCCGCCAGCAGTATCTGACGATCATGGCGCGCACGTCGACGATCGGTGGGATCCTGGCGGTGCAGAGCCAATTGGACTCGCTCCAGAGCCGGATCGAGCAACTCCAGGGACAGATGAACCTTCTGAACAGCCAGACGACCTACGCCGCGTTGTCGGTGTCGGTCTCGGTGGCCGGTAGCCACCGCAACACCACTCCTCGTCCCGCGTCCGGAATCAACAAGGCCTGGCACGACAGCGTCGTCGGCTTCGTGGCCGGTTTCGAGTGGCTGATACGCATCGCCGGGCCAATGCTGTTCGCGGTGGTCTTCCTCGCGGCCCTCGGGCTCCTCGCTCGGTTCGCTTGGCGCGGATCACAGCGTCGCCGGGGTTGAGTCGGCGCCCACAGGGTCGGCCGCCTCTGTCTCCACGTAGCCCCACTGGACCTCGTTCCCGTGGTGGTCACGGCGTCACACCGATTTGGTCAGCGTCGAACGCCGTGACGACTCTACGTCGGGGACCATTCGAATGAGTGATTCTCCAAGAGCCGGCGGTCAGCCGATGCGGATCATCTTCTTGTTCACGAACTCGTCCGCACCGATACGGCCGAGCTCACGACCGGTACCCGATCGCTTGATGCCACCGAAGGGCAGCTCGGCACCATCGGCGCCCACGAGGTTGACAAACACCATTCCGGCCTCGATTCGATTGGCGACGCGAAGCGCCTGCGCGGGGTCGTTGGTGAACAAATACGAACCCAGACCAAAGGGCGTGTCGTTGGCCAGCTCGACCGCCTGGTCTTCGGTGCTGACGCGATGCACGGTAGCGACGGGTCCGAAGAACTCCTCGTAGTAGGCATCGTTGCCGGGTGCCACGTCGACGAGAACCGCCGGGGAGAAGAAGTTGCCCGTGCGCTCGCCACCTGTGAGCAGCCGCGCGCCCTGAGCGACGGCTCTAGTGAGCTGGTCCTCCAGCCCGTCGGCGGCGCCGGTCGAGGAGAGCGGTCCGAGGACCGAGTCGGGCGACGAGGGGTCGCTCGCCTCGGTCGCGGCCATCGCGGCCGTGAACTTGTCGAGGAACGGCTGGTAGAGCTCATCGATCACGATGAACCGCTTCGCGGCGTTGCAGGACTGGCCACTGTTGTCCAGGCGACTCGCGACGGCGGCCTCCACGGCTCCGTCGAGGTCGTCGGTGCCGAGCAGGATGAAGGGATCCGAGCCCCCGAGCTCGAGAACGACCTTCTTCAGGTTGCGTCCGGCGATCTCCGCAACGGCCGCGCCGGCGGCCTCGGAACCGGTGAGCGACACCCCGAGGACCTTCCGATCGGCGATGGCGGTGGCGACTTGATCGGTCGACGCGTAGATGTTGACGTAGGCGCCCTCAGGGAAGCCCGCGTCGCGGAAGATCTGCTCAATGGCCTCGGCCGACTCGGGGCACTGCGACGCGTGCTTGAGCAGGATGGTGTTGCCGATTATGAGGTTCGGACCGGCGAAGCGAGCGACCTGGTAGTACGGGAAGTTCCACGGCATGATCCCCAAGAGCACGCCCAAGGAGTTGCGGCGGATGAAGGCGGTGCCATCGCCGGCGAGCAGTTGGATCGGCTCGTCCTTCATCAAGTCGACGCCGTTGTCGGCGTAGAACTCGTAGATGGCCGCGCTGAAGTCGATCTCGCCGAGCGCCTGGGCGACGGGCTTGCCCATCTCGCGCACGATGATCTCCGCCAGGTGGTCGCGCCGTTCCGTGTGCAGTTCGCCGACGCGTCGGACCAGGGCCGATCGCTGCTCGACGGTGGTGGAGTGCGACCATCCGCGGTGGGCGGCGTCGGCCAGCGCGATCTTCGCACCCAGCTGCTCGTTCGAAATCGAGGGGTAACTCTTCACTGCTTCACCGGTTGCCGGGTTGATCACTGCGTAGGTGCTCATGATGCGTCTATCTCCAGTGTGCATCGCGATTCCACACCTGGACAGGTGCGTTGCCATGCACGTCGGAGCCAAATCTAGTCCAGTTTCAATGCGATGGTCCCAGGACGTTTCCAGCGTCCTCGTTATCGGCGCCGGATTGCTGGCCGCTCGGACGAAGGACGTTGACGGCCGCACGATCAGAGTGGAGCAGCAGCCTGTCGACGCCTAGAACGTGGCGCGTACGGTCCCGGGAGGTTGACAGGTGGTGGAGGTGACGTCATCGCACATCGATTGACGGGTCACTCTCACTTCGCAGGTCGATCCTCTGTGGCTTCGCCGACTCGGCGTCGTGGACCATGATCAGGCGCCACGTGCCTCCGACGCGCAGGTCCACGACGATCGGTTCGGCCGGTGGGGGATGGTCCGGGTTGAGGAACCACTTGGCGAGGTGGTCCGGATCGGTCCAAGCCTGAAAGGCGAGCGAGCGCGAGGCGTTCACGTGTCGGGTCAGGGTGAAACTACGGTCGATCGGAATTGAATCCATGTCCCTCTCCTTGGTTGAGCGTGTCGAGATAGTCGGAAAGCATGTCGAGACGTTGCGCGTAGAAGCGACGAAAAGGCTTGAGCCACTCGTCAACGTCCTGGAGCAGAGCGGGCTCGATCCGACAGGGGCGCGTCTGGGCGTGACGACCCTTACTGATGAGACCGACCTCTTCGAGCACCTTGAGATGGCGTGAGGCCGATGGCAAGGTCATCGAAAACGGCGCGGCCAGTTCGCTGACGGAGGCCACTCCCAACGTGAGCCGGTCGAGCATCGATCGGCGGGTCGGATCAGCGAGCGCGGCGAACGTGCGACTTAGGGTGTCTGTCATAATTACGTCCTTTGCTAAGTACGCAATTACGGCACCACAGTGGAGCTCTTCGAGCCGCTTCGTTCGCTGCGCTTTCGCAACGGTCGGAAATACTCGCCATGATTGTCAAGAGATCAGCCAATTCGGACCACTGGATATCGGAAATGGGGGTTCACCGGTGACTCCGTCACTGGTGTCCTTTGAAGGGCACTTCTTCCGTAGCCGTACGTGGTTTCACAGGCCAGCGCACTCTCGAAGTGTGCGTGGTTCCCGGCTAATCCTTCTTGGCGCTCACACCAGACCCACCACGAGTCCTGCGAGCGCGAGGTGATACGTGACGATCACCGCTATTGGCTGCCACGCTCGAGCGACGACGAAGCGGTTCTCCGCGAGGAGTGAGTCCGACACCAGGAAAAGCACCGCTCCCGCTATACCGAACGCCGAGCCCGCAGCGATTGCGCTTGTCGCCATTGCGAAGATCAGCGCAATGTACATCACCACGGGAGCCACGAGGCTCCGTTCGTTCGATGAGCGCAACGCCCGCACATTCCGGGCCGCCAGGGGTACGGCCAGAATCACGGAGATAGCCACGCCAAGAGCGAATCGGAGCCCCGTCGGACTTTGATGGAGGAAGCCCACGGTGAAATAGACTTAAGCAACTGCGAAAGACGCGAGACCTGCGATGAATGCGTCGACCGGGACCATCAGACACACGTCACCGATAATGCAGAAGGTAAGCGCGATGCAGAACCATGTCCGCGCGACATTGGACGAGGGATTGAGTGCGATTGCCGTAGCGAGAAACGCCGCCGCTGCCGCGGGCTTGCACAAGTATTCCAGAACCCGACGCTTGAGTGCGACGGCAACCCAGTCAAGCGCGGAAACCGCTAGCCCCACCGCGAGTAGCACCGTCGATGTGTTGTTGATTCTGAACTCCCCACATGTCGATAGGTAGCGATCGATTCGTCACAGGGATAGTACTCATGTCGCATTCGACCACCGGAGTCGTAGCTGAGTTCTGTGACCCTTCTTCAAGCCTCGAGCAGGACCTTTGGGACTGCTGAAGTGGTTGCTGCAGTAGGCGGTTCTAGTGACCAACGGGTCTCGCGGGCGATTCGACAAGTCTCTAGTTTCAATGCCTTTTTTGTGGAGGTACGGGGATTCGAACCCCGGACCCCTTGCATGCCATGCAAGTGCTCTACCAGCTGAGCTATACCCCCAAAGGTTCAAAGATGTTAGCAGTTGAAATCGGACCTCTCGAAAGGCTCAACTGAGTATGGCGTCAGCGAAAATGTGAGGTTGAGAGAGGAACGGCGAGTGATCGCTGTCCAGCGTCACCGAGCCATTGCAACGCATGGTCATCTCCGCTTGCAGTCCCGGATCGATCGCGCGGTCCTTTGAGCAGCGGACGTAGAACGAGGGGACTTCAACGTGGTCAGCGGTTCGAGTACCTCGAAACGACGCGAGGGTCTGTGTCGAGAGCTGGGATAACGCCCACGCGGCGACGCCTGGTGTGCAGGCACCGTAGAGAGCGGCGCCGGCGAGGTCGGGCTTAAGTCGAAGGATACCGTCGTCTCGCTCGATGGCGTCGTCCAGCAGCGTTCGGGTCGTGGCCTCGCGAGACGTCTGCGAGGCGCTCTGGCCGAGTAGTGGCACCAGGGCCGCTACGTAGACAAGGCGTTGGAGGGTGACAATACGGGGGGCGGCCTCGGTGATAACCGCTCCGGCGTAACTGTGGCCGACGAGAACGACCGGACCGAGGGTCTCGGCCCGTTGAGCGACGCAGGTCGCGTCGTCGGCGAGGTTCGTTGCCGGATCGGCACCGAACCTCGAACTTGGCAGGTCGACGGCGCACCACGTGACGCCGCGTCGATCCAACTCCGCTCCGAGGTCGCGCCAGCACCACGCGCCGCCCCACGCGCCGTGGACGAGGAGATACGTCGAAGCGGTCATCGCACCTGCTTTCTTGAAGAGAGGCTAGGCCGTTGCCTACCTAGAATGTCCAGATGGCCCGCCCATTCGACGTGACGGCAGTGGAGACGAAGTGGCAGGCACGCTGGCGCGACGAGGGCGACTACGAGGTCGACAACGACGACCCCCGAGAGCGCTTCTACGCCTTGTGCATGTACCCCTACCCGTCGGGCGCCGCCCACCAGGGCCACATACGCAACTACACCTTCGGCGACCTCGTGGTGCGCTACCAGACCATGCTCGGCAAGGCCGTCCTCTCGCCGCTCGGCTTCGACTCCTTCGGCCTCCCGGCCGAGAACGCGGCCATCAAGGCCGGCAGCCACCCGCGGCCTTACACCGAGGCCCGGATGGCCGAGTTGAAGACCTCGATCAGTCGACTGGGCGCGGTCTACGACTGGCGACGTGAGGTGTTCAGCCACGACCCCGAGTTCATTCGGTGGTCCCAGACGATCTTCCTCGCGTTCCTCGAGACCGGACTCGCCTACCGTGCCGAAGCACCGGTGAATTGGTGCCCCGGCTGCGGGACCGTCCTCGCCAACGAGCAGGTCCTGGCGGACGGGACGTGCGAGCGCTCCGGCGACCTCGTCGAGCGCAAGAACCTCGAGCAGTGGTTCTTCAAGATCACCGACTACGCCGACGAGCTGCTCGCCGACCTCGAGCCCCTCGAGTGGCCCGAGCGCGTGAAGACAATGCAGCGTAACTGGATCGGACGCAGCGAGGGAGTCGAGTTCGACTTGCCCTTCGCGAACGACCCCGCCCTGGCGTTGCGGGTCTTCACCACCCGTCCCGACACCGGCTTCGGGGTCACCTACGCCGTCATCGCCCCCGAACATCCCCTGCTCGACGAGCTCACGACCGACGACGAGCGGGTCAATGTCATGGCACTCGTGAAGCGCGCGTCGTCCGAGAGCGAGATGGAGCGCACCGCGTCGTCCGACGCCGGCGCCGGCCTTGAGAAGCGCGGCGCCTTCACCGGCAGCTACGTCACCAACCCCTTCACCCACGAACCGGTGCCGGTCTACGTGGCGGACTACGTGCTCGGCACCTACGGGACAGGGGCGATCATGGCAGTGCCGGCCGAGGATGAGCGCGACTTCGCCTTCGCCACCGTCTACGGACTGCCGATCGTGCGCACGACCGAGCCGCCCGAGGGGTTCGCCGGCGGCGCCTACACGGGGGACGGCGAGCACATCAACTCGGGCTTCTTGAACGGCCTCGACGTGTCGAGCGCCAAGGCAACGGCGACGGCGTACCTCGCCGAGCACGCCCGCGGCGTGAGGAAGGTCAACTACCGATTGCGCGACTGGCTCGTCTCGCGCCAGCGCTTCTGGGGTTGTCCCATCCCAATCGTCTACTGCGACGCCTGCGGCATCGTTCCCGTGCCCCAGGACCAGTTGCCGGTCCTCGCGCCCGACGACGTCACCCTGCAGAGCAGCGGCCAGTCGCCTCTCGCGACCCACGCTGGGTTCCGCGACACGCTCTGTCCGGTCTGCGGGTCGCCGGCCCGGCGCGAGACCGACACCATGGACACCTTCTGTGACTCGTCGTGGTACTTCTTGCGCTTCGCCGACCCCTTCACCCCCGACATGGCCTTCGACCCGGTGCAGGCCGCCAAGTGGATGCCCGTCGACCAGTACATCGGCGGCATCGAGCACGCGATTCTGCACCTGATGTACGCGCGGTTCTACCTGAAGGCCCTCATCGACATCGGGCTCGCGACGGGGATCGCGCGCGAGCCGTTCCGCCGGCTCTTCACCCAGGGCATGATCCGCCTCGACGGCTCCAAGATGTCCAAGTCCCGCGGCAACCTCGTCGCGCCCGAGGAGTACTACGAGACCGTGGGGGCCGACGGGCTGCGGCTCTTCCACCTCTTCGTCGGCCCGCCGGCCGACGACGTTGACTGGACCGACCAGACCGACGAAGTGATCGACGGCTGCGGGCGTTTCATCGACCGCTTCTACCGGCTCTGTCAGGGCGACGAGGTGAACCTCCACGATGGCGTCGACGACGGGGACGTGGAGGTGCGCCGTTCCGTGCACCGCACGGTGGCCAAGGTCACCGAAGGCCTCGAGCGCTGGAGCTACAACACGGCGGTCGCCGCGATGATGGAGCTGCTCAACACGGTCTCCAAGTGGGCGAGGAGCGAGCACGGTGCCGAGCGCGCGACGCTCGACGAGGCCGTCGACCTGATGCTGATGCTGCTCGCCCCAATGGCCCCGCACGTTACGGCCGAGCTCTGGGAGCAGCGTCACCCCAACCGGACGAGCGTCCACCACCAGCGCTGGCCGGTGGCCGACCCCGCGATGGTGCGCGCCGAGACGGTCACGATGATCGTCCAGGTCAACGGCAAGGTGCGGGCCCGCCTGCAGGTCCCACCGGACATCTCGATGGCCGACGCCGCCACCGAGGCCCTGGAGGACGCGACCGTCTGCGCCGTGCTTGCCGGGGCCACGCCGAAGCGCGTCGTGTCGCGCCCTCCCCGACTGGTCAACATCATCGTCTGATGGCCAAGCACAAGAACACCTCGCCGGACACGATCATCACGGTCGAGCCGCCCCGCTTCGACCGGCCCGAGGTCGAGATCCGCGCCTCGTCGAGGCGCAAGAAGACCGGCACGGCACACTGGTCGGGCAGTCGTATCGTCGTGCAGATCCCCGCGCGGATCCGCGGTCGTGAACGCGCCGCCTTCGTCGACGACCTCGTCGTGCGCCTCTTGACCCAGCGTCCGCAGAACGCCGCGGGCGACGCCTCGCTCGAGGAGCGCGCCCGGGTCCTCGCAAGTCAGTACAACGACGGCGTCGAGCCGAGCTCGGTGCGCTGGGTGAAGAATCAGCAAGCGAGGTGGGCCTCGTGCTCGCCGGCGTCGCGCGCGATTCGCGTCTCGAGCCGGCTCCGCCAGTGCCCGGAGTGGGTGATCGACGCGGTGCTCGTGCACGAACTGGCCCACCTCCAAGAGGCCGACCACTCACCGCGGTTCAACGAGATCGCCGACCGCTACCCCCGCCAGGGCGACAGTGCGCTCTTCCTCGAGGGCTACGCCCTGGGACTGGGCCTCGCGATCGAGGAGGGCGACGTCGACGTCGCGGACTAGCTGAGGTTCAGCTGCTCGCGGATGTCCTCGGGCACGAAGTTGTTCTCGGCGGTCGTCTCGGCCTCGACCAGCTCGACCAGCTTGGCGACGACCTCGGCGGGGTCGCGCTGGCCGGTCGTCACGAAGGTGCCGATGACGCGGAACAGCTCGGCCTCGGTGCCGTTGAGGGACTTGTCGTTGAACCACCCCCACATCGAGTCGGCCATGCGGTCGTTGAACCCCGTCAGGTACGGGCCGGGGTTGATCAGCGTCACGTCGATGCCGAGCGGCGCGAGCTCGGCGCGCATGGCCTTGCCCATTGCTTCGAGCGCGTGCTTGGTCATGGCGTAGGGGCCGAAGGCCGGCGCCGAGAGCACGCCGGCGATCGAGGACATGATGATGACCCGTCCGGAGCGCTTCTCGACCATGCCCCGCAGGACGGCCTGGGTCATCGCTAGGGTGCCAAAGACGTTGACCTCGAAGAGGTAGCGCACCCGCTCGAGCGGGATGTCCGCGATGGGGCCGGTCTGGCCCGCCCCGGCGTTGTTGATCAGCACGTCGACGTCCCAGTCGAGGGCCTTGTCGACGTCGTCGGTGGTGATGTCGAGCTTCTTCACCGTGAGCTGGGGGGCTTCGGCGCGCAACACCTTCGCCTGGGCCTTCGTCTCGGTGGTGGCGATGACGTGGTGTCCCCGCTCGGCGAGGGCGAGGGCGCAGAGCTTGCCGAAGCCCGATCCGGCGCCGGTGATCAGTACGTTCTTCTTGGTCGATTTCGTCATGGACGCCACGCTAGGCGACGATCAGCTGGCCTCGCCGCGAAGGAACCGCTCGAGCTCGGCGGCGAGCTCGTCGCCGCTCGGCAGCTCCTCGCCGAGGGACGTGCCCTCGACCTCGTCGGCCGCCTCTTCGAGCTGTTCGACCATCGAGCTGTGGTCGGGGTTGTTCGTCACGAGGTCGTCGACGCGCTGGCGGGCCTCTTCGGCCGAGGCCCGCAGGTGGCTGGCGTCAAGGGTCAGCCCGGCGATCCGGGCCAGTCCCTCGATCAGGGCCGCCGAGGCCTGGGGGTAGGGCATCGAAGCGACGTAGTGGGGCACCCGGGCCCACAGGGTCACGATGTCCATGTCGACCTCGGCGAAGCCCAGCTCCAGCGCCGAACTGATGCCGGCGGGGACTTCGAGCTCGCCGGTCACCGTCCCGACGAGGGCGAGGACGTGGGCGCTCGAGGCCGGCGCGGTGCCGATCACGCGCACCGGGCGGGTGTGGGGCGTGGGGGCGGGGAAGGCTCCGAGGCCGACCACGAGGCGAACGTCGAAGCGCCCCGCGGCGTCGGTGACAACGTCGACGAAGTCGCTCCAGTGGAAGTCCGGCTCGGGGCCGACGAGAAAGAGGATGTCGGCGCCGTCGCCGTCACGGCCGTAGCGCAGCTGGATCTCGGGCCAGGTCAGCTCGGTCGTGATCCCGTTGACGATACGCGCGAGCGGCCGGCGGGCCCGCTGGTCGATGAAGTACTCGGTGTCGAAGGTGGCGAGCACCTCGGTGGGGATCGTGTCGAGCAGCGCGCCGATGGCGTTGCTGGCGCCCAGGCCGGCGTCGATCCAGCCTTCGAGGCTCACCACGAGGACGGGCTCGTTGAGCTCAGGGTCGGCGAGGAAGATGATGCGGTCGTAGATCTCGTCGTCCATCAGTGCTCCAGTGTCTGCTTCGCCATCTCGGCGAGCATTGCGATATGGGTCGGAAACCCAGCCACGCTGCCCTGATCACCGGCCGTCGCCCCAGCGCGGTAGCGCGCGAAGACTCCTTGGAGGATGCAGGCCAGCTTCCAGTAGCCGAACGCTTGATAGTAGGCGACGTGACTCACATCGAGATCCGAGTGGTGCGCGTAGCTCTGGAGTACCTGGTCACGACTTGCGAAGCCGTCGGCCGTCGAAGGGGGGGCGCCCAGCAGCACGGACGTCGAGTCGCCGGGCTCGGCCCAGTAGCAGAGCAGGATCCCGAGGTCGGCCATGGGGTCGCCCAGCGTGCAGATCTCCCAGTCGAGGATGGCGCGGACCTTGCCGTGCCGATCGAGGACCGTGTTGTCGAGCCGGTAGTCGCCGTGCACGATCGAGACCCGCTGCTGGACCGGGATCTGCGCGGCGAGCTGGTCGCCGACCGCCTCGATGATGCCGCCGTGATCGACTCCGTCGACGCGCATCTGCTCGTATTGGGTGCGCCAGCGCCGCAGCTGGCGCTCGATGTAGCCGTCGTGGCGCGCGAGGCCCCCCAAACCCGCTTCGTCCACGTCGACGTCGTGCAGTCGGGCCAGCGTCGTGGCCAAGTGGTCGCCGATCAGTCGCCGGGTGGCCCAGTCGAAGGCCTCCTCGGCCTGGACGCGGTCGCGAATGATCGCGCCTTCGACGAACTCCATCACGTAGAACGGCCGTTCGTTGACCGCTTCGTCGACACACAGCCCCAGTGGCTCGGCGACCGGAATCCCGAGCGGGAAAAGGGCCGAGATCACGGTGTGCTCGCGGACCATGTCGTGCGCGGTCGGCAGGACGTGGCTGACCGGCGGGCGGCGCAGTGCGAATGCCGTGCCGGCGCCGTCGACGACCCGAAACGTCAGGTTCGAGCGGCCGCCGGCGATGAGCTCGAAGGTGAGGGGGACCCGCGCACCGACGTTCTCGACCATCCACGCCGTGACGTTGGCTTCGTTGATGCCGACGACCGGAGTGTCCATAATGGCCGAGGCTAACAGCGCCGCGAGACCCCTTTGACGCACCGTCGGCGCCGTTAGGCTGGCCGTCGTGATCGATGTGACAGACGCGACATTCGCCGCTGCGGTGATCGAACGGTCGATGACCGTGCCGGTCGTCGTCGACCTTTGGGCCGAGTGGTGCGGGCCCTGCAAGACCCTCGGACCGATACTCGAGAAGGTCATCGACGAGACTGGTGGCGCCGTCGAACTGGCCAAGGTCGACGTCGACGCCAACCCTCAGGTCTCCCAGGCCTTCAAGGTCCAGTCGATCCCCGCCATCTTCGCGATCCACCAGGGTCAGATCGTCGACTCCTTCGTCGGCGCCCTCCCGGAGAAGGCGGTGCGCGAGTTCGTCGAGAAGCTGGCTCCGGGTGCGTCCGTCGGCGACCAGCTGGTGGACGCCGGCGACGAGGCGTCACTGCGCAGCGCGCTCGCACTCGACGCCAACAACGTCGACGCCGCGATTGCGCTCGGCGACCTCCTTCGCCAGTCCGACCGGTTCGACGAGGCCGAGGCGGTCCTCGAGCCCTTCGCCCAGTTGCTCGCCGCCAAGACGGTGCTCGCACGCCTGCGCCTCCAGCGCAGCGGCGTGAGCCTCGAGGGCGACGTCGACCTCACCCTTGAGCATCTCCTCGAACAGATCGCCGTCGACGCCGGCGCCAAGGACCATCTCCTCGAGATTCTCGACGCCCTGGGCCCCGACGACCCGCGTTACGTCACCTACCGGCGGCGTCTCGCGAGCCGCCTCTACTAGTGCGGATCTACCGGCCCGTCACGCCGCTCGTGCTCGCCCTCGGCGAGCGGCGCTACGACCTCACGACGAGCGCGCTCGTGATGGGCATCTTGAATCGCACGCGGGACTCGTTCTACGAGCCGGCTGCCACCTACGACCTCGACGAGCTGTTCGCGCGCGCCGAGCGGCTGGTTCTCGATGGCGCCGACCTGCTCGACATCGGCGGGGTGAAGGCCGGACCCGGTGACGACGTCACCGAGCAGGAGGAGGTCGAGCGGGTCGTGCCAGTCGTCACCGAGCTCGTCGCGCGCTTCGACGTGCCGATCAGCGTCGACACGTGGAACGCCTCGGTCGCCAAGGCCGCCTACGCCGAGGGAGCCTGCGTCGGCAACGACATCAGCGGCTTCGCCGACCCCGACTACCTCGAGGTCGCCGCCGCGGCAGGCGCGACCGTCGTCGCCACCCACATCCGACTGCGACCGCGCGTCCCCGACCCCGACCCTCACTACGACGACGTCACCTCGACGGTGATCGAGTTCCTCGTCGATCGCCGTCAGCGCGCGCTCGACGCCGGCGTGGCGAGCGACCGGATCGTGCTCGACGCCGGTCTCGACCTCGGCAAGACCGCGGCCCAGTCGCTCCAGCTGCTGCGCGACTCCGACACGTTGGCCTCCCTCGGGATGCCCCTGCTGCTCTCGGCCTCGAACAAGACGTTCCTCGGCGTGATGTTCGACCTGCCGGTCACGCAGCGACGCGAGCCGTCGCTCGCCGCCACGGCCCTCGGCATCGCCGCGGGCTGTCGTATCGTGCGGGCGCACGACGTGGCCGGAGCGGTGCGGGTGCGCGACACGATCGCGCGACTCCTCGAGGTCGAGCAGTGACCAGCTCCACGATCTGCGTCGTCGGGACGGACGCGACGATGGTCTACGACGCAGTCCACAACGTCGTGGCCAACGCGTTGGCGGACCTCGACCCCTCCTTCGCCCTCCAGGACTTCACGGCGAAGGACGTGACGTCCGCTGGCGGTGAGTCCGTCGCGCCAAGGGTGCTCGAGGCGCTCAACACGCCGCCTTTCCTCGTGGACCGGCGCGTCGTGGTGCTGCGCGACGCGCAGTCGCTGGTGACCGACGAGGTGGCGGACCTGCTGGTGTGGATCGCCGACCCCGCGCCGGCGGTGGTGTTCGTACTCGCGGTCGTCGGCACCAAGGCCCACAAGCTGGTGAAGGCCGCGGGCGAGGTCGTCGAAGTGAACGTCGGCTCGAGGTCGGCCGAGCGAGTCTCGTTCGTCGAGGCGAAGCTCGCGGAGTACCGCGTGACCATCGACCACGGCACGGCCCAGCGGATCGCCGACCTGGTCGGCGACGACGTCGCGCGGATCGACGCGCTGGCGCGCACGCTGTCGTCGATCTTCGGCACGTCGCCGCTCAACTACTCGCACATCGAGCCCTACCTCGGCGACGCCGGCGACGTGCCCGAGTGGGACCTCACCGACGCCATCGACAGCGGCGACGCGACCAAGGCGATCGTCGTGGCGCGCCGGATGCTGGACTCCAAGGGTCGCGCCGGGCTGCAGATCGTGAACATCCTCCAGCGCCACTATCTGCGCATGGCCCGTCTCGAGGGAAGCGGCGTGCGCGGCGCCGACGACGCGGCGGCGCTCCTCGGCATCAAGGGGTTCCCGGCCACGAAGGCGCTCCAGATGAGCCAGCGCCTCGGCACCGAGCGCATCGCCACGGCGGTGCATTGGATTGCCAACGCCGACGTCGCGTTGAAGGGCGGCGTGAGCTACGGCGGCAAGGACCTCGACACCGACATGGACGTCACCGAGCTGACTGTCGTCGAGATCCTCGTCGCGCGCCTCGCCAAGATGACCCAGGGCGCCCGACGGCGCTGACGAACGGGCCCGCGCGTGGGGGCCTCAGGCCCGTCGTGCGATGAGGGTGTACAGCACCGGCATCGGATAGGGCCGTGCGAGGTCGTCGCCAGAAGGTCCAGCGCCGAGGCGCAGTCGGTACCGCCCGTCGGCCTCGCGGCCGAAGTCGGTGCCGCGCGGGTCGAAGCCCATCTCGAGGTGTTCTTCGAGGTGGGAGAGTTCGAGGCCGGCCTGGCGAGCGCTCATCAGCACCTCGGCGAGGCCGTGGGCGTACTGCACTGTGGTCCAGGCGACGTCGGCGTCGCGGTTCGCGTACGAGCCGACGCCGCTGAACTCGCGTCCGCCGTCGAAGGCGTAGGGGAAGTCGACGACGAGGGGATCGGCGGAGTCGATCATCGTGAGCAGGGGATGGAGCTCGACGAGCACGAGCGTGCCGCCGGGGCGCAGCACCCGCGCAACGCCGTTCATCCAGGCGTCGAGGTCGTCGATCCAGCAGAGGACCCCGATGGTCGCGTAGACGACGTCGAAGGAGTCGTCGAGGTCGTGGGGGAGGTCACGGGAGTCGGCCTCGACCGTGCGCACCGAAACGGCGCAGCGCTCGGCCAGCTCGGCGAGGCGGCGCAGCGCCGTGGGTGAGAAGTCGACGCCGGTCACTCGGGCGCCCGAACGGGCCATCGTGATCGCGTCGCACCCCAGGTGGCACTGCAGGTGGAGCACGTCGAGGTCGGCGACTCCGGCGCCGTCGGTGGCGAGGCGCAGGGCCTGCGCCTCCTCGGCGCCCATGAGCGTCGCCCCGGCGACCAGTGCGTCAAGGTCGTAGTAGTGGTCGGGACCGAATCCGTGGACGGCCGCCAGTTGCTCCCAGTGGTCGAGGTTCGGCCGGTCCATTGGGCAAGATTACCGGGGCGTCACTGGCTCGAGGAGTGCTGCGGTGGGAAGGTCGTGCGTCGCACTACCCCGAAGAGTGGGGCTACGCGTCGCTCTTGGCGGTCGCGATGCGCTTCATCAGGCCGCTCTTCTTGTTGGCGGCCTGGTTCCTGTGGATGACGCCCTTCGCGGCGGCCTTGTCGATGCGCTTGATGGCGGCGCGCAGCGCGGTCTCCTCGTTTTCGGTGCCGATCGCGGCGACGGCGTTCTTGGTGCGGGTGCGCAGCTCGGACTTGACGGCCTTGTTGCGCTCGCGCGCGACCACGTTCTGCTTGTTGCGCTTGATCTGGCTCTTGATGTTCGCCACGAAACGACCTCGTTCTCAGTGCACGGACAACCGTCCGGCGGGCCTATTGATGCTAGCAGAGCCTCTCGGGCGCACCCTCCCACGAACTTTCGGGCCACGGCGGGTAGCCTTGAAAGACCGTGGCAGCTCCAACATCGACCGTTGATTCCGGCAAAATCCGCAACATCAGCATCATCGCGCACATCGACCACGGCAAGTCGACCCTCTCGGACCGCATCCTCGAGATCACCGGCGCGGTCGACCCGCGTCTGATGCGCGCCCAGTACCTCGACTCGATGGACATCGAGCGCGAGCGGGGCATCACCATCAAGGCCCAGAACGTGCGGGTCCAGTACGGGGGCCACATCATCCAGTTGATCGACACGCCGGGCCACGTCGACTTCGGCTACGAAGTGTCGCGCTCGCTCGCGGCCTGCGAGGGGGCGGTCCTGCTCGTGGACGCCAGCCAGGGGATCCAGGCCCAGACGCTCGCCAATTGCTATCAGGCGATTGAGAACAACCTGGAGATCGTGGCGGTGCTGAACAAGATCGACCTGCCCGCAGCGGACCCCGAGCGCTGCAAAGAGGAGCTCGAACGGGTGCTGGGCCTGCCCGCGAACGAGATCCTCCTTATCTCGGCCAAGACCGGTGAGGGAGTCCCCGAACTGCTGCGCGCGGTCATCGAGCGGATCCCGGCACCCCAGGGCGACCCCGACGCCGCCCTGCGGGCACTGATCTTCGACTCCTACTACGACCAGTACCGCGGGGTCATCAGCTCGATCCGCATCATCGACGGGACGTTGCGCGACGACACGCGGATCCGCATGATGCGCGCCGGTGAGAACCACGAGATCGAGGAGATCGGCATCCGCACGCCCGACATGCTGCGCGTCGGCCGGCTCGGTCCCGGCGAGGTGGGCTACATCGTGGCGGGCGTGAAGGACGTGGGCGGCGCGCGCTCGGGCGAGACGATCACCGAGGCGAGCCGGCCGGCCGCGAAGGCCCTCGAGGGATACCTCGACCCCAAACCGATGGTCTTTTGCGGGATCTACCCGATCGACGGCGACGACCTGCCGGACCTGCGCGACGCGCTCGACAAGCTGAAGCTGAACGACGCCTCGATCACCTACGAGCCCGAGTCCTCCAAGGCGCTCGGCTTCGGCTTCCGTTGCGGGTTCCTCGGCCTGTTGCACATGGAGATCGTGCGAGAGCGCCTCGAGCGCGAGTTCGACCTCGCGATCATCGCCACGGCCCCGTCGGTGGTGTATCGGGCCTTCCTCTCCGACGGCACCGAGATGCTGGTCGACAACCCCACCGAACTGCCCGACCTCAGCCGGCTGGACCACATCGACGAGCCGATGCTCGCGATCTCGATCCTGACCCCGGCCGAGTTCCTCGGGTCGGTGATGGACCTGTGCCAGTCGCGACGCGGCGAGATGGTGAAGATGGACTACCTGTCGACCGAGCGGGTCGAGCTGCGCTACACGATCCCGCTCGCCGAGGTCGTCATTGACTTCTTCGACGCGCTGAAGAGCCGCACCAAGGGCTACGCGAGCCTCGACTACGAGCCGGCCGGCTACATCACCTCCCAGCTCGTCCGCGTCGACCTGCTGATCAACCACGAGCCGGTCGACGCGTTCTCCACCATCGTGCACAAGTCCAACGCCGACTACTACGGACGCCGCATGGCCGAGCGACTGAAGGAGCTCATCCCGCGCCAGATGTTCGACGTGCCGATCCAGGCGGCCGTCGGCGGGCGGATCATCTCGCGCGAGACGGTCAAGGCCCGCCGCAAGGACGTGCTCGCCAAGTGTTACGGCGGCGACATCACGCGCAAGCGCAAGCTGCTGGAGAAGCAGAAGGAGGGCAAGAAGCGGATGAAGAACATCGGGCGCGTCGAGGTCCCCCAGGAGGCGTTCGTCGCCGCCCTCAAGCTCGAGGACTGATCAGTCGCCCGTCGTGCCGTCGAGCACCTCGCGCAACAGGTCGGCGTGGCCGCAGTGGCGCGCGCTCTCCTCGATCATGTGAACGAAGATCCAGCGAAGGTCGACCGCGCCGTCACTGTTGGGCCTCTTCGCAATCTCGTCGAGCGAGTGGCCGGCGCACAGGTCGCGCGACCTCTGACAGGCCGCGTCGTAGTTCGTGCGCACCTCGTCGAGGGTGGCGCTTCCGAGGTCGTGGAAGTCGGCGTCGCGGTCGTCCTCGAGGGTGTAGTACTCGACGACGGGCAGTCCGGCGAAGGTCGCCTCGAACCACCACTGCTCGACGAGGGTCATGTGGCGCACGAGGCCGAGCAGCGTCAGCTCCGACGGGGGGATCGCTCGCGTGGCCAGTTGCGCCCGGTCGAGCCCCGCGCACTTCACGAGCAAGGTCGCGCGGTAGTAGTCGAGCCAGGCCTCCAGCTGGGGGCGCTCTTCTCCCGACGGCGCGGCCCACTGGCGTGGCGGTGCGTCAAAGGTGTCCATCGCGACACAGTACTTATCCCGGTCGGTCCGGGGTCGACCGACGCGGCCCGTCGAGTGGAATGGTGTTGGCACTCGGTAGAATTGACTGCTAACAAGGAGGGGCATGGCCCGTCGCACCACCAAAGCGCCACCGTCGCCGTCGAACGACCTCGACGCGCGCAAGGCCACGATCCTCCAGGCGGTGGTCGTCGAGCACATCGACACCGCCCAGCCGGTCGGCTCGTCCGCGGTGGCGGCGAGCGCCGATCTGCAGGTCTCGCCGGCGACGGTCCGCTCCGAGATGGTGGCGCTCGAGCGCGAAGGCTACCTCGCCCAGCCCCACACCTCGGCCGGGCGCGTGCCCACCGACAAGGGCTACCGCTTCTTCGTCGACCACCTGAAGGCCGGCGTCCTCGGCGCGGCCCAGCAGCAGCAGGTCCGTGAGTTCTTCGCGGGCGTGCGAGGCGAGGTCGAGGACGTGCTCGAGCAGACCTCGACGCTGCTCAGCGAATTGACCAGCTACACCTCGGTCGTCGTCGGCCCCAGTCACGCGCACACGACCATTCTGAGCGTCCAGCTCGTCAACCTCGACCCTCGCCACCACCTGCTGGTGGCGGTCTTCTCGGACGGTTCGGTCGTGAAGCACAGCGTGACCCCGACCTTCGAAGCGACCCACGTCGAGGTGACCGAGGCCTCGCGTCAGCTGAACGCGCTGCTGATCGGCACGACCCTGGAGTCGCGCGTGCAGGTGCCGTCGCGCCACGACCACGTGGCCGCGCTGGTGCGCGAGTCGGTGAGCGTCCTGCACGCCGAGCAGCCGACGCTCGACGGCGAGCAGGTTTTCATCGGCGGATCGTCGAAGGTCGCCCAGGTCTTCGACGGTGTCGAGACTGTCCGAAGGGTGCTGTCGATCCTCGAACAGGAGTTGCTCGTGGTGTCGCTCGTCCAGGACATCCTCGACCAGGGGCTATCGGTCGCCATTGGCTCCGAGCACGGCTTCGAGCCGCTCTCGGCGTGCGCGGTGATCGTCGCGCCGGTCACGGTCGACGGCCTGCCGGCCGGCGCGGTCGGACTGCTCGGGCCGACGCGCATGAAGTACCGCGAGGCCCTGGCCGCGGCCGAGGTGGTGTCGGCCCATCTGACGCGTCACTTCGGGGGAGAGGACGACCGTGGCTAATCCCGACCTGTACGCGGTGCTCGAGGTCGAGCCGACGGCGTCGCTCGAAGAGATGAAGAGGGCCTACCGACGATTGGCGCGCAAGTACCACCCCGACTCGAACTCGGGCGACGCCACGTCCGAGGCCCACTTCAAGGAGGTCTCCCAGGCGTACGAGATCCTGTCGGACCCCGAGCGCCGGGCCAACTACGACCGCTTCGGCTCGGACGTCGGTGCCGGCGGTAACCCCTTCGGCGCCAACTCGGTCCAGGACATCTTCGACATGTTTTTCGGCGGCGTGGGCGGCCACGGTCCGCAGCGTCGCGGGCCCCAGCCGGGACCCGACGCCGAGATCTCGCTCGACATCACGCTCGACGACGCCGCCTTCGGCGCGAGCCACGAGGTCACCGTGACGCTGCCGCACCGCTGCGCCACCTGCGACGGGTCGGGCTGCGCGCCCGGGACCTCGCCGATTACGTGCCTCGAGTGCGCCGGCACCGGCGAGGTCCGTCGCGTGCGCAACTCGATCCTCGGCCAGATGGTGACCTCGATGGCCTGCAGCCGCTGCAGCGCCATGGGCTCGCGCATCGAATCGCCCTGCCCGGACTGTCGCGGCGAGGGGCGGCGCAACGAGTCCAGCACGCTCATGGTCCAGGTGCCGGCCGGCGTCGAGGACGGCTCGACGATGCGCCTCAGCGACCGCGGGCCGGCCGGCGCGCGCGGCGGGGCGAACGGCCGACTCTTCGTCCACCTGGCGGTGAAGCCCGACCCTCGGTTCGAGCGCCACGGCGACGACCTGCATCACGAAGCGCACGTCGCCTTCACTCAGGCGGTGCTCGGCGCCCCGATCGAGGTGCCGACGTTGCGCGAGACCCAGGTCATCGAGGTAGTCCCGGGCAGCGCCAACGGCACGGTCCACCGTCTGCGCCACGAGGGCGTCACCCATCTGCACGGCCGTGGTCGCGGCGACCTCTTCGTGCACCTGGTGGTGGACGTGCCGACCGAGATCGACGCGACCACCGAGGAGCTGTTGCGCCAGTTGGCCGAGCACCGCGCCGAGCCGGTCCACGAGCCGACCGCCGGACTGTTCCACCGCCGGCGCGGGGCGAAGAAGTGATCCTGGCCGAGTGGCCGCGCCGGATTGCGGCGCTGGGCCAGTTCCGCGTCGACGACCCGCTGGCCCCCGTTCTGGCGACCCACGACGAGCATCACCTGCGCACGGTGCTGCGCGCGCGAAGCGGCGAGGAGATCGTCGTGACGGACGGACGCGGCTCGTGGTCGCTCTGCGAGGTCGGTGACGTGGGGCTGCACCGCGTCTCGCCCGTGCACCTGGACCCCGCCACAATCGCGACGACGCTCTACCTCGCGCCCCTGAAGGGCGATCGCAGCGAGTGGGCGGTCGCCAAAGCGACCGAGGTCGGCGTGAGCCGCATCGTGCCACTGGTGTGCGAGCGACTGGTCGTGAAGTTCAAGGGAGAGGTGGGCGACAAGATCGTGGCGCGGTGGCGGCGGATCGCCGCTGAGACCGCGGGGCAGTGCCGACGGACCTTCGACCTCGTGGTGGACGAGCCGGTACGGGTCGGTGACGTCCCGGTGAACGTCGCGGTCACCGACTTTGACGGCGACCCCGACTGGCGCGGCGTGACGGCGGTGGCGATTGGTCCCGAAGGGGGCTGGGCGCCCGGCGAGTGGACCGACGAGCGACGCCGGGTCGTGCTCGGACCGACGGTGCTGCGTGGCGAGACGGCCGGCGTGCTCGCCGCGGCGCTGCTCGCCTTCGGCGCTGGTGGTTGGGGATTTACCATCGACGGAGGCACGATGGGTAATGATGTGAGCAATACATGAGTGAGTGCCTGTTCTGCAAGATCGTCGCGGGGGAGATTCCGTCGAAGCCCGTAGCCCAGAGCGACACCGCGTACGCGTTCGACGACATCGCGCCCCAGGCCCCGGTGCACGTGCTGGTTGTGTCCAAGGCCCACATCACCAGCGCCGACGAGATTGCGAGCACCCACGGCGGCGTCGTGGACGACCTGGTGCTGCTCGCCCAGGAGGTTGTCGAGCTCGAGGGGGTCCGCGAAAGCGGCTATCGCCTCGTCATGAACGTCGGACGTGACGGCCAGATGAGCGTGGCCCACCTCCACATGCACGTGCTCGGCGGACGGCGAATGGAGTGGCCACCCGGATGACCTTCGATGCCACGGCCCAAGAGGCCCTCACGGCGACCACCTTCGTTCCCAACACGCACCTGATGTCCGGACTGCTCGGTCCACGCGACGAGCACCTGCGCGTCGTCGAGCGGTCGTTCCCGAACTCGAAGATCCGCGTGCAGGGCAACCAGATCTCGGTGTCGGGCCCCGACGCGGCGAAGGTGCTGCGGCTCTTCGACGAGCTGGTGCTCGTGCTCGAGAGCGGCCAGGCCCTCGACCCGACGAAGATCGCGCGCACCATCGACATGGTCGACGACGACCTGCGGCCGAGCGAGGTGCTGCGCCACGAGGTGGTGCGCGGCGCCAAGGGCAAGGCGATCCGCCCGTCGACGGCCGGTCAGAAGCGCTACACCGACGCGATCGATACGTCGATCATCACCTTCGGCATCGGCCCCGCCGGCACCGGAAAGAGCTACCTGGCGGTCGCCCAGGCCGTCCAGGCGCTACACCGACGCCAGGTCCAGCGCATCGTGCTGACCCGGCCCGCCGTCGAGGCCGGCGAGCACCTCGGCTTCCTGCCCGGTGACCTCATGGCCAAGGTCGACCCCTACCTGCGACCGCTCTACGACGCGCTCTACGACATGGTCGGACCAGAGGGCGCCCAGCGCCTCATCGCCAACGGTACGATCGAGGTGGCGCCGCTCGCCTTCATGCGCGGCCGTACCCTCAACGACTCGTTCATCATCCTCGACGAGGCCCAGAACACGACGCCCGAGCAGATGAAGATGTTCCTCACCCGCATCGGCTTCAACTCCAAGGCCGTGGTCACCGGCGACGTCACCCAGGTCGACCTCAACGGCAAGCACAGCGGTCTCGCGACCATCGAGAAGATCCTGTGGAACATCGAGGGCATCAGCTTCATCCACCTCGGGGCGAAGGACGTCGTGCGCCACCGCATCGTGGCCGACATCGTCGCCGCGTACGAACAACAGCCATGACCATCGACATCTACGCTGCCGACGAGCAGCACGACCACGACATCGATCTCGAGAAGTGGGTCGCGCTCACCAACGCGGCGCTGACCGACGAGGGCGTACGCGGTCTGTGCGAGGTGTCGCTGATCTTCCTCGACGAGCCGGCGATCACGGCGCTGAACCACCAGTTCATGGGCCAGGTCGGCCCCACCGACGTGCTGAGCTTCCCCATCGACAACGAGCCCGAGCCGACCGGTCGCGTGCCCGACTCCGGGGGCAGCGGTCCGGGCGAGCCGGCCTCGCCCGAGATCCCCCAGCTCATCGGCGACATCGTCATCTGTCCCTCCGTCGCCGCTCGCAACGCGGTCGAGCACGAGTGCGCATTCGACGACGAGTTGGCGCTGCTCGTCGTGCACGGGGTGCTGCACCTGCTCGGCTGGGACCACGCGGCTGACGAGGAGGCCGAGCGGATGGAGGCGCGCGAGCGCGTGCTGCTCGCTCGCCACTACCGGGCGGCACCGTCGTGATCGCCGCCGGCTGGACGGCCAGCGACACCTACCTCGGCGTCACGGTCGTCGTGCTGCTCGTCCTGTCGGGCTTCTTCGCACTCGCCGAGACCTCGCTCGTGCGAATGAACAAGTCGCGCGCACGCTCGCTGCGCGACCAGGGCCGCCACGGCGCCAAGGCCCTCGTGGCGCTGTCGGAGTCGCCCGAGAAGTTCCTCAACCCGCTGCTCTTGCTGGTCCTCATCTGCCAGCTTGTCTCGGCGACGATGGTCGGCGTGCTCGCCGGGCGGCTCTTCGGCGCGGCCGGGGTCTTCGTCGCGACGCTGGGCGAGGTCGTCGTGATCTTCGTGATCTTCGAGGCCATCCCCAAGAACTTCGCAGTGCAGCACCCCGACGCGGCGGCCCTCTTGACGGCGCCGGTGGTGGGACGGATCCTGCGATTCTGGCCGATCAAGTGGATCTCGGGCCTGCTGCTCTCGATCGCGGACTTCGTCATTGGCTGGTTCGGCGTGACCGGTCGGCGCCACCGCATGACCGAGTCCGAGGTCCTCGCCATGGCCGACGTCGCCCACGAGGACGAGGCGATCGAGTCCGACGAGCGTAATTTCATCCGATCGGTCATCGAGTTCGGCGACACGATCGTGCGCGAGGTCATGGTCCCGCGCATCGACATGGTGGACATCGCCGACACCGCGACGGTGCGCGACGCGCTCGAGCTCGCGATCCAGTCCGGACGGTCGAGGATCCCGGTGCTCGGCGGGGGAGTCGACGACGTGGTCGGAATGGTGAACCTGCGCCGACTGGCCGGTCTCGTTGCCGACGGTCTGGGCGCCGACCTGGTCCGCGACCACATGGGCCAGCCCCACTTCGTGCCCGAGACCAAGCGCGTCGCGTCGCTGCTAAGTGAGATCCGCCGCGCCAAGACCCACCTCTTCGTCGTCGTGGACGAGTACGGCGGCACGGCCGGGCTGGTCACGCTGGAGGACGTGCTCGAAGAGCTCGTCGGCGAGATCACCGACGAGTCCGACCCCTCCATCGAGGAGGAGGACGAGCGCACCATCGACCAGGGCATCGAGCTGAGCGGGCGCATGAACATCGACGACGCCAACGAGGACTACGGGCTGGCGCTGCCCAAGGACGGGTGGGACACGGTCGGCGGACTCGTGCTCGACCTCGCGGGCGGGGTGCCCGAGGTGGGCGACGTCTACGCCACCGACCACTACCGCCTGACGGTCATCCGCCTCGAGGGGCGGCGCATCGAAGAGGTGCTCGTCGAGCCGCTCGGCGAGCCGTGACCCGCTCGGGCTTCGCGGCCATCCTCGGTCGCCCGAACGTCGGCAAGTCGACGTTGCTCAACCAGGTTGTCGGCACCAAGGTGTCGATCACCGCGGCCTCGCCCAACACCACTCGCCAGGCCATCCGGGGCATTCTCACCGAGGACGACGTCCAGGTGATCTTCGTCGACACGCCGGGTATCCACCGGCCGAAGACCTCGCTCGGCGGGCGGCTGAACGAGACCGCCAAGGCCGCGGCCGACGGCGTCGACGTCATCCTCGCGGTGATCGAGGCCAGTGCCGCGATCGGGCCGGGTGACCGCCACGTCATCGCCACGATGCTCTCGAACGCGCGTCGCGCGCGCGGCCCCCAACCGTGCCTCGTCGTGAACAAGATGGACCGCACGGGCAAGGAAGGCGTCGCCGCGCAGCTGATGGCCGCGACGCAGGCCGTGGCCGAGGTCGCCGAGGAGATGGCGCTCGAGGAGGCGGCGAGTCGGGTCGAGTACTTCCCGGTCTCGGCCAAAACGGGCGAGGGGACCGCGGCGCTGATCGAATACGTGAAGGGGCTGATGCCGGAGTCGCCGTTCCTCTTCCCCGAGGACGAAGTCTCCGACGTCCCCGAGGCGATGTGGGTGGCCGAGCTCGTGCGCGAGCAGCTGGTGCGAAAGACCAAGCAGGAGCTGCCGCACTCAATCCACTGCCGGGTGATCGAGTTCGAGTGGCCGCACATCATCGTGGAGATCCTCGTCGAGCGCGAGTCCCAAAAGGGTATGGTCATCGGCAAGGGCGGCGCGCTGTTGAAGGACGTCGGCATCGCCGCGCGGCGCCAGCTGCCCGAGGGCTGCTTCCTCGAGCTAAAGGTCTCCGTCGAGCCGGGATGGCAGAAGCGAGACGACATTCTGGACCGGCTGGGGTACTAGGGCGACGTCCGCCAGGGCGAAGCGCTTCTGCGCGGCCCAGTGTCGCAGCGCGTTCAGGGTGATGAAGGCGGCGACCAGCACCGCGACGACGCCGAGAGCGGTCGTCGGGAGCCCGACGTACTTCAGTCCGCTGAGCAGGACGACGCCGGTGATGACGCGCCGCAGCAGGTAGCCGTTCGACCGCGACGACATCAGCGAGCCGACGATGACCATCGGGACGCTGCCGATGATGATCGACGTCGTCAGCGAGAAGTTGACGTGGCCGAAGACGAGCGCTCCGAGCGTGGCGCTCAGCGTCAGGGGCAGCGACTGGGCCAGGTCGGTGCCGACGAGGTGGTCGTTGCGCAGCTTGGGGTAGACCATCACCAGCAGCACCAGGATGAGCGAGCCCGCGCCGACGGAGGTGAGTCCGACCATGAAGCCGCCGACGGCCCCGACGACGACCGTCGGCAGGCGTCGCACGGCGACGTGGTCGGTGCCCTTGGGCGTCGCCTCGATGAAGATCGAGCGGTAGAGGATCGCGAGCGCCCCGATGATCAGCGCCGAGCCGAGCAGGATCTGCAGCTGGTGCTCGGCGGCGGCGCTCTGGCCCATGAGGTGCATCACGTAGGTGCCGAGGAAGGCGGCGGGCACCGAACCGAGGCAGAGGAACTTCACGACGTCGGAGTTGACGGTCCGACGGCGCCAGTGGATCGCCACGCCGGCCGGCTTCATGAAGAGCGCGGCCATGAGGTCCGACGCGATGGCCGCCGACGGCGTGACGCCGAAGAGCAGGACGAGCATGGGCGTCATGAGCGCCCCGCCGCCCATGCCGGTCAGTCCGACGAGCAAGCCCACGACGGCGCTGCCGAGGACGAGGTAGAGGTCAATGTGCACGAGGACTCCGTCGAAAAGAACAATATCTAGTGAAATAGTAGTCTATTGGACCGAATCGATGTGCGTGAGCTTCCTTATAAAGGGGTGAGTTTCGTGCCTACTGGCGCAGTTCGGCGAGGAACGCCTCAACCTGGGCCCGGTCCCGGGTCCGCCTCATCGGAGGGAGTTTCTTGAACATGGCCGACCTGTAGCTCGATTCGGCCAGCCTCGTGTCGAGCACCGCGACGACGCCGTGGTCGGTGCGGTTGCGGATCAGGCGGCCGACCCCCTGGGCCAGCAGCATCGTCGCGCGGGGCAGGTCGACCTCGTAGAACGGTCGATCGGACTTGGCCCGGCGGGCCTCGGCCAACGGGTCGTTGGGCACCGCGAACGGCAGTCGGTCGATCGTCACCAGGCTGAGCGAGTGGCCCGGGACGTCGATGCCCTGCCAGAAGCTCGTCACCGCGAAGAGGCTCGCCTCGGCGCTGTCGCGGAACTCTTCGATGATGCGCTGGCGTGAGAGGGTGCCCTGGACGAGGACCTCCGTCGAGAGACGTGGCGTCACCGCCTCGGCCACCCGGTTCATCACCGCGCGATTCGTGAAGAGCGCGAGCGTGCGCCCGCCGGCCGCGGTGATGAGCGACACCAGTTCGTCGATGATCGCCGCCTCGGCGCCGGGGTCGTTGCGCCCCGGGAAGTCCTGGGGCACGTAGAGCAGCGAGTTGCTCGCGTAGTCGAAGGGGCTGTCGAGGTGCTGGACCGCGACGTCGTCGAGCCCGAGGCTCTTGGGCAGGGTGTCGGGGATCGTGGCGCTCGTCAGCACCGCCGTGACCGATCCCCAGAGGTCGTCGCGCAGGCGCGGACCGACGTCGACGAGCGAGATCTCCACGTCCACCTCGCGGTCGCGCTTGACGAGGTACAAGAGCTCGCCGTCGCGGACCCGGCTGATCCGATCGAGGTCGTTGCCGAGGTGGATCGCCGGGCCGAGGGTGCGGACCTTCCGGGCCTCGGCCTCGGGTCCCTCGGTCGCCAGCGCCCGCAGCCCCTCGATGATCGCGACCACCAGTTCGTTGGCGCGCGCCAGGTGCCGGACGCACTCCTCGTCGAGGCCCGTCAGTTCGTCGCGGTCGTACTGGGACGCCAGTGCGGCGGCCAGTCGGTCCGCGACGGTGACGAGCTCGAGGGCCCGCTCGGCGAACTCGGGACCGAGCACCGGGCGCGCAGTGCCGGCGAGGGCGCGAAGCCGTGTGGCGTTGAGCGACGTGCCGAGCAGCGTTGCGAAGATGTCGAGGATCTCGTGGGCCTCGTCGAAGACGACGAACTCGTGGCCGGGAAGCAGCATCGAGCCCGAGGCGAGGTGCGAGGCGTAGAGGTGGGTGTTGACGATCAGGATCGAGCTCTCGGCCGCTCGGTCCTTCGCCAGCTCGTGGAAGCAGTTCTGCCCCTGGGGGCACCTCGAACGGCCCAGGCACTCCTGGGGCGTGACCGACAGGCCGCGCCAGGCGCGGTGGTCGACCTCGAAGCTCAGCTCGTCGCGGTCGCCGCTCACGGTGTCGCTCGACCACCGAAGGATCCGGCGCATCTGGTCGGCGACGCCCTTCGGCACGTCCGAGCCGTCGTCGAAGCTCAGCTGCGCGGCCCCGCTGACGCTCTGGGCCCGATTGAGGCAGAGGTAGTTCTGCTTGCCCTTCAGGACTGCGACGCGCACGCCTGGCGCGTGCGCCGCGACCGTCGGGGCGTCCTTGCCGGCCAACTGGTCCTGGAGGTTCTTGGTGGCGGTGGCGATGACGACGCGTTGGCCCGACATCGCGGCCGGTACGAGGTAGGCGAGCGACTTGCCGATTCCGGTTCCCGCTTCGATGACCGCGCTCTGGCGGCGCGAGAACGCGGTCGCCACCGAGCGGACCATCTGGCGCTGACCCTCGCGGCTCTCTCCGCCCCCGGGCAGGTCGCCGGTTATGAGGTCGAGCAGGTCTAGTGTGCGCTCGGCGTCGATCGCCACGACGTCCTCGTCGAGCTGTACGCCCGACTCGCCGTCAGGTTCGATGAAGGCGGCGTCGTCGTCGGGATCGAAACTCTGCACTATTGGACCCTAGGGGTTGGCGCCGGATGGATCGTGAGAACGACGAACTAGGTTTTATCTGTGCCCGATCCCCGTCCGACCCCGGTTCCCGCGTCGATCGACCCGGGAAGCGTGCCCCACCACGTGGCGGTGGTGATGGACGGCAACGGCCGCTGGGCGCAGCGTCGGGGACTGGCCCGCACCGAGGGCCACGGCGCTGGCGAGGAGGCGCTGCTCGACACCACCTACGGCGCGCTCTCGATCGGGGTGCGGGTGCTCACGGTCTACGCGTTCTCCACCGAGAACTGGCGTCGGCCGATCGACGAGGTCCGCTACCTCATGAACTTCAACCAGGGCCTGCTGCAGCGCCGCCAGCACGAGCTGCACGACGAGGGCGTGCGGATCACGTTCTCGGGCCGGCGCGACTGGCGCGTGCCCAAGCGGGTGCTGCGCAACATGGACGAGGCGGCCGCCCTGACGAAGGCCAACAAGGTCATGACGCTCAACATCGCCTTCAACTACGGCGGCCGGGCCGAGATCGTGGACGCGGTCCAGCGCCTCGTCGCCGAAGGGGTCGCCGCCGGCAAGGTCGACGAGAAGGCCATCCGCCAGCGGCTCTACCACCCCGAGATCCCCGACCCCGACCTGGTAATCCGCACGTCGGGGGAGTACCGGATCTCGAACTTCCTGCTGTGGGAGATGGCGTACTCCGAACTCGTGTTCACCGAGGTTCTGTGGCCGGACTTTCGCCGCGAGCACCTCTTCGAGGCGGTGGAGGAGTACCAGCAGCGCGAGCGCCGCTTCGGGGCCCTCGACAAGTGATGACCCGCGTCGTGCTCGTGCTGGCAGCCCTCGTCTACGTCTTTCTGTGGGTGGTCGCGGCGCACGGCGCGACCATCCTGGTGGCCCCCCTCTTGATCCCGGCGGTGCTCGCGGTCATGGTCGCGCTCGGGGTGGCCCTCAACCGGTTCGTCGGCATCACGCCGCGCCGGCCGCACTTCGACGACCGAGACGACGAGAAGGAGCAGTGAGGGAGCTGCGCGACGACGCGGTCGTGCTGCGGACCTACAAGTCCGGAGAGTCCGACCGGGTGGCGGTGCTCTGGACCCGCCACCATGGGAAGGTCCGCGTCCTCGCCAAGGGCATCCGCAAGTCGACGAGCCGGCTCGGCGGGAACCTCGAGGCGCTCGCCTACGTGGACGTCGACCTCGTTAAGACGCGCGGGGACTTCTACATCGCGCGCCACGTCGCGCACCGCGAGCGCCTGGTGACGCTGCGCTCCTCGTACGGGCGCATCAACGCTGGCTACGCCGTGGTCGAGGTCGTCGACGCGATCCCCTCGGAGGACGTCGCCGACGAGGGGATCTTCGAGCTGGTCGCGCGGGTCCTGCTCACCCTGGACGACGAGGCCTTCAACCCGGCGCTGGTGCCCGCGTCGTTCTACTTCAAGCTGCTCGCCCACGACGGCTCCGAGCCGGTCGTCGACCGATGCGTCAACTGCGAGCGCGCGGGTCCGCTCGTGGCCTTCGACGCCCAGGCCGGCGGCACGCTCTGTCCCGACTGCCGCTCGGGCACCTCGATCTCTCCCGAGGCGCTCCTCTTGGTACGGCGCATCCTCGGGGGCGGCCTCGCCGCCGTGCTGCGCGAGGAACCGCCGGCCGGGTCGGGCGAGGTGATGGCCCTCGCCCTCGACGCCATCGAGGCCCACTTCGGGCGACACCTGCGAGCGGCCCGCTCGACGCCGCCCCTCGCGCCACCGTCGGTCGGTCGTTGACGTGACCACCGACGTCCCCACTCGTGACGACTGTGGCGCGCCCCCCTTCGGCGTGTACGTCCACGTGCCCTTCTGCGCGCATCGCTGCGACTACTGCGCCTTCGCGACCTACGCCGACCGCGACCACCTGATGGCCGACTACGTCGAGGCGGTCGTCACCGAGATCGCCCGGGCCCGCGAGAACGGGCTGGCCGACGCGACGTCGGTCTTCTTCGGCGGGGGCACCCCGTCGCGCCTCGCGCCCGAGCAGCTGTTGACGATCCTCGACGCGATTCCCCGTGCACCCGACGCCGAGGTCACCGTCGAGTGCAACCCCGAGGACGCGAGCGTCGAGCGACTGGTCGACTACCGCGCCGGCGGGGTGAACCGCATGAGCTTCGGCGTGCAGTCGACCCGGCCGGCCGTGCTCGCCGACCTCGGCCGACGCCACGGGACGATGGCCCACGAGGAAGTGTCCCACGCCGTGCACGAGGCCGGCTTCGCGACGTGGAACATGGACCTCATCGTCGGTTCGCGAGCCGAGACGCTGGACGACGTGCGCCACACCCTCGACGACCTGTTGGGCCTCGAGCACGCCCCGCCCCACCTCAGTTGCTACGCGCTCACCGCCGAGCCGGGCACGCCACTCGGTGAGGACCCGAGGCGCCACCCCGACGAGGACGCGACCGCCGACGCCTACGACCTCGTCGGACGGGTCCTCGAGGCCCACGGATACCAGTGGGAGGAGATCTCCAACTGGGCCCGACCCGGCCACGAGTGCCGCCACAATCACGTCTACTGGGACCAGGACGACTACGCGGGCTTCGGCTCGGCCGCCCACTCGCACCGTCAGGGACGGCGCTACTGGAACGTGCGCACGCCCGAGCGCTACATCGCGATGGTGCGCGCGGGCACGGCGCCGCTCGGTGGCGAGGAGACGCTTGACGAGCGCACGAGGACCTTCGAGCGCGACTCGTTGTCGCTGCGCACGAGCCGGGGCGTGCCGGTCGAGGCCTTCGCGTCGCTCGACGAGATCGCCCACCTGGTGGCCGTGCGCGACGGTCGGGTGACGCTCGCGCCCAACGGTCGACTGCTCGCCAACCAGGTGATCGTCCGCCTGAGGAGCGCGGACTAGTCCGGTAGCCTTGAGCGATGGAAACCGCGCCCGCACCCGACCCCGATCTGCTCGACAAGGTCACCAATCTCGCCAAGCGGCGCGGGTTCATTTTCCAGTCGGCCGAGATCTACGGCGGCTTCCGCTCGACCTACGACTACGGCCCGCTCGGGGTCAACATGCTGCGCAACGTCAAGCAGGCGTGGTGGCGCTCGATGGTCCAGACGCGCAGCGACATCGTGGGCCTGGACGCGGCGATCCTCGGGCCCCCGGCCGTCTGGGCGGCCTCGGGCCACCTCGAGACCTTCACCGACCCGCTCGTGGACTGTCGCAAGTGCAAGGAGCGCTGGCGCGCCGACAAGATCGACGGGATCTGTCCGAACTGCGGCTCGGACCAGTTCACCGAGCCGCGGGCCTTCAACCTGATGTTCAAGACCCAGGCCGGCCCCGTCGAGGGCGACGGCGCCACGGCCTACCTCCGCCCCGAGACGGCCCAGGGCATGTTCACGAACTTCGCCAACGTGCTCGCCACCACCCGCAAGAAGCCGCCCTTCGGGATCGCCCAGATCGGCAAGTCGTTTCGCAACGAGATCACCCCGCAGAACTTCGTGTTCCGCACCCGAGAGTTCGAGCAGATGGAGATGGAGTACTTCGTGCCCCCGGCCGAGGCCGAGCAGTGGTACCGCTACTGGATCCAGGTCCGCTACGACTGGTACCTCGACCTCGGGATCCCCGAGGCGCTACTGCGACTGCACGAGCACGACGCGGCCGACCTCTCGCACTACTCGCGCGGCACGACCGACGTCGAGTTCGCCTACCCCTGGGGCTGGGACGAGCTCGAGGGCGTGGCCAATCGCGGCGACTACGACCTCACCCAGCACTCGAGCGCCTCGGGCACGAGGCTCGAGTACTTCGACCAGGCCTCCAACGAGCGCTACACGCCCTACGTCATCGAGCCGGCGGCCGGAGCGACGCGCGCCATGATGGCCTTCCTCCTCGCCGCCTACCACGAGGACGAGGTCGAGGGGGAGTCGCGCACGGTGCTGCGCCTCGACTGGCGCCTCGCGCCCTACCAGGTCGCCGTGCTGCCGCTCTCGAAGAAGCCCGAGCTCGAGGGCGTCTCGCGCGAGGTCCTCTCCCGGCTCCAGCCCCACTTCATGTGCGACTACGACGTCACCCAGTCGATCGGTCGGCGCTACCGGCGCCAGGACGAAGTCGGCACGCCCTACTGTGTCACGGTCGACTTCACGACGCTCGAGGACCGCGCGGTGACCGTGCGCGACCGCGACACGACCGAGCAGGTCCGAGTGGCCATTGACGACCTCCGGGCCTATCTGGTCGAGCGAACGGGCGCCTAGCCGTGGACGGCGACGGCCGGGGCCTGCGATTCGGCACCGTCGCCGAGCAGTACGACGCCTTCCGTCCACCACCGCCGCCGGGTTCGGCCGAGCTGCTCGGCGACGTGGCGGGCCTCCAGGTCCTCGAGGTCGCGGCCGGTACCGGCCTGTGGACTCGCTTCCTGCTCGCCCACGGTGCCCGGGTCACGGTCGTCGAGCCCGACGACGCGATGCGCGCCGTGCTCGAGCGCCGAAGCCCCGACGTCGCCGCGCTGTCCGGCCACGCCGAGCATCTGCCGTTCGACGACCAGCGCTTCGACGCGGTCCTCGTCTCGTCGGCGTGGCACTGGTTCGAGCAGCCGGCGGCGACCATCGAGATCGCGCGGGTGCGGCGCGACGGTGGACCGCTCTACGTCATGTGGAACGGATTCAGCCGGGACGTCGCGTGGGTCGAGGCGCTCACGTCGTTGCGCGACCGGTCCGACGACGAGGGCGCTCGGCCCCGAGGCTGGTCGGCCGAGTTGCCCGCCGACGGTCCCATCGTCGACGCCTACGACGTCACCCTCGACTGGACGTGGCGTCGCAGCGTCGAGCAGATCGTGTCGCTCTTCGGCACCTACTCGGCCGCCATTGTCCGCGCCGACGGGGAGCGCCACCAGATGGAGGTCGAGCTTCGACGCCGCCTCGAGGGTCACGCGGCCCTGGGATTCGTCGACCTGCCGATGACGCTGCGCGGAACGATCGCGCGTCGGCGCGTGCGCTGATCAAGCCGCCGGTCGAGGGGAGCGCCACCAGAGGGCCGGTCCCAAGAGCCCGAGCCCGATGGCGACGCCGAGCGAGCACACGCCGCCCCAGCCGTACGCCGCGTAGAGCTGGCCCGCCGCGTACGAGCCAACGGAGGCGCCGGTGAAGCAGCACACCATGTAGGCACTGGTGACCTGGCTGCGCGCGTTGGTGACCAGCGAGTAGATGATCGACTGATTCGATATCTGCATGCCGTGCATCCCCGCGTCGAGGACCATGATGCCCAAGGCCATTGCCCAGAACGAGTGGCGACCGAACCAGAGGATCGCGAAGGCGGCCGCGAAGAGCAGCGCCGAGGCGACCGTGGTGCGCTGGGTCCGTTGCTGGTCGGCGTGGTGGCCGGCCACGTTGGCGGCCAACACGCCGGCGACGCCGAACAGCCCGAACAGCCCGATCACCGCGATGGAGTAGTGAAATGGCGCACCGGAGAGGTGGAATGAGAGCGTGGTCCACATCGCGCTGAAGCCGGCGAACGCCAGTCCGCCGAACCAGGCTCTTCGGCGAAGCTCACGCTCGTTAAGAAGGAGCGAGAACGATCCGACGACGAGCGACCAGTACGTGACCCGTTGACGCACGGCCTCTTCGGGCAGGACCTTTCTCAGGACCAGGGCCATCGCCACCAGCAATGCCGCGGCCGTCCAGTAGACGGTGCGCCAGCTCGCCGCCTGGGCGACGAGTCCCGATACCGTTCGCGATAGCAGGACGCCCAGGAGCAGTCCGCTCATGACCCGGGCGATCACCCGACCGCGCTGGCGGGGCAGGGCGAGGTCCGCGGCGAACGGGATGATCACCTGCCCACCGACCGACGAGAGGCCGATGACGAGCGTGACGAGCGCGAGCAACGTGAATGACGTCAGCATCGCCCCGATGGCCATCAGTGCGGCCGACAGCAGGAAGATGCCGACGAGGAGACGTCGGCGGGGGAGATGAGGTCGCCCAAGGGGACGACGAAGGCGAGGCCGGCCGCGTAGCCGACCTGGGTGAAGGTGATCAGCAGCGACGCGCTCGCCGCGCCGACGTGGAAGTCCTGGGTCATCTGGTGCAACAGGGGCTGGAGGTAGTAGAGGTTGGCGACGATGACACCTGTCGCGACCGCCATCGTCGTGACGAGGCCGTTGCCGAGAGGATTCTGGGTCGTCGGAGCTGTCTCGGTGGTCATCGCCTCGTCCTCGGTCGATTCGAGGCTACCGGTCTACGCCGTCGGCGGAGTCGATCTCAGAGGTCGCTCGACGGCAGCGAATAGGTCACCTGCGCCTTGGCGACGAGTTCGGTCGTGCCCCTTGAAAAGAGTTCGACGTCGGTGACGGCCAATTTGCGTCCGAGCTTCAAGAGTCGTGCTCGGGCCATGAGGTCCGTCAGTTGGGGCTTGCGCAAGAAGTCGATGTGCAGACTCGTCGTGACGGCCAAGAGCACCGGGCCGACCTCGGCTATGATCGCGAGCCACGCCGCGGTGTCGGCGAGCATCATCATGGTCGGACCCGAGATCGTGCCTCCCAGTCGACCGTGTCGATGGGTGATCGGCAGGCTCACGACGACGACGTCGCCGTGAGCCTCTTCGACGTGGGCTACCTCGGACTGGGGGAAGGCGCCGTCGAGGATGCTTGGAGCTGGTCGACGCCCAGGCGAGCCACGTGGCCTAGGCGGCCTTGCGGAAGCGCCGAACGGCGAGCGGGGCCAGCAAGGCGACCAGACCAATGGCCCACGCCAGCGAGATGTACGTTGACTGACCATGCGGTTGGCCGAGCATCAATCCCCGAACCGCCTCGGCGGTCTGGCTGACTGGCTGGTTGGTCACGAAGCCGCGCAGCCACCACGGCATTCCCGCGGTGGGCACGAAGATGTTCGACGCGAAGGTGAGGGGGAAGATCAGCGGGAAGGTCATGGCCTGGGCCGTCTCGGAGTTCGGTGCGGCCAGACCGACGTACGCGAAGCCCCACGAGAGGCAGTACGCGAAGGTGAGCATGACGAGGCTGGCCTGAAGGTAGGGGAAGAAGCTGTGCGGCCGGAAGCCGACCAGCATCCCGACGCCGGTGATGATCACGAGGATCATCAGGTTGCGGGCGGTGTCGGCGAGCGTGCGGCCCCCCAGGACGGCCATGCGGGCCATCGGCAGCGCCTTGAAACGCTCGATGAGACCGCGCTGGAGGTCCTCGGCGAGTCCGATCGCGGTGCCGACCGCCCCGAAGATGGTGGTCTGCACGAGGATGCCCGGGATCAGGAAGTTGACGTAGTTGAGGCCGGGAACTTTGATGACGCCGCCGAAGACGTAGCGAAAGAGCAGGACGAACATCACGGGCTGGATCATCGCGAAGACGAGCGACGTCGGTATCCGTACGAGCGCCATCAGGTTGCGGCGGGCCAGCGTCAGGATGTCGCTCACCGCCCAGCGCAGCGACGTGCGCGATGGGTGCACGGTGGGCGAGTCCGTAACTGACGTCACGCCTGGACCTTTCGACGGGACCGGCGACCTTGGGGCGCACCGTCCAGGACCGCCGGCTCCTCGGCCTTGTGACCGGTGAGGCTGAGGAAGACGTCATCGAGGCTCGGCTCACGCAGTTGGAGCCCCGTCAGGACGAGGTGGGCGCCGTCGATCCGACGAAGCGCGTCGGCCGCGGCCGCGGGACCGTTGTCGACGGTCAGCTCGACCACGAGGCCTTCGTGATTGGCCGGCTTCGTCGAGAGGTCCGCGATCAGGCTCACGGCCTTTTCGGACTCGCTGGTCGTGGCGAAGGTGAGCACGAGCACCGTGTTCCCGAGTTGGCTCTTCAACTCGGCCGAGGTGCCCTCGGCGATGATCTTGCCGTGGTCAAGCACGACCAGCTGTTTGCACAAGCGGTCGGCCTCTTCGAGGTACTGCGTCGTGAGCAACACCGTGGTGCCGCCCTCCACGAGGCTTTCGATGATGTTCCACAGGTCCTGGCGGCTTTGGGGGTCGAGTCCGGTGGTCGGTTCGTCGAGGAAGAGGATCGGGGGGTTGGCGACCAGGGCGGCCGCGAGGTCGAGGCGCCGGCGCATGCCGCCCGAGTAGGTCCGGGCGAGCCGGTTCCCGAAATCGGCGATGCCGAACTCCTCGAGGAGCTCGCGGGCCCGCCGGACGACCCTGGCCTTGTCCATGTGATTGAGCAGACCGACCATCCGCAAGTTCTCGAAGCCGGTCAGATTGTCGTCGACGGCCGCGAACTGGCCGGCCAGTCCGATGTTCACCCTCACGTCGTCGGGGTGCTTCACCACGTCGAAGCCGGCGACGGTCGCCACGCCCTCGGTCGGGGAGAGCACCGTCGAGAGGATCCGGATCATGGTCGTCTTGCCTGAACCGTTGGGGCCGAGCAGCCCGAAGACCTCGCCCATCGGGACCCGCAGCGTGACGTTGTCGAGGGCTCGGAAGTTGTCGTCGCCGAAGGTCCGCACGATGTTGGTGGCCTCGACGGCGTACAGGGACATGGGCGCCAGTCTAGGCAGCGATTCGGCGCGTCTCGCGGTTGACGTGAGTGGAAACCGGTACGTTCTTTCCATGGCCATATCCCCCGACGAGATCGCTCAGGTCCGTGCGGCGACCGACATCGTGGCCCTCATCAGCGAGCACGTGGCACTGAAGAAATCGGGCCGTCGCTGGACCGGACTGTGCCCCTTCCACGGCGAGAAGACGCCATCGTTCTCGGTGAACGCCGAGGAGGGGCTCTACTACTGCTTCGGTTGCCGGGCCGCGGGGAACCAGTTCACCTTCGTGCGCGAGATGCAGCACGTGGACTTCATCGAGGCGTTGCGGATGCTCGCCGATCGAGCCGGTATCGAGTTGCACGAGGACGCCAACGCCGGGCCGGCCCGCAAGGAGCGCCAGGAGTTCCTGAAGGCGATGGACCGGGCCGTAGAGTGGTACCACGACCGACTGCTCAACTCGCCCGACGCCCGTCCGGCCCGCGACTACCTGCGTTCGCGGGGCATCAGCGGCGAGACTGCCCGCCAGTTCAAGCTCGGCTGGGCCCCCGACGACTGGGACGCACTCAGTTCGTCGCTCAAGTTGACCGAGAAGGTGCTGGTCGGCACGGGCCTCGGATTCGTGAACAAGCGGGACCGTCGCCAGGACGCGCTGCGCGCGCGCATCATCTTTCCCATCTACGACCCTTCCGGCAAGGCCATCGCGGTGGGCGGCCGGATCTTGCCGCCACCGTTCGGCCCACCTCCGCGCGACGACGGGCGGATCGAAGCGAAGTACAAGAACAGCCCCGAGACCACGATCTACTCCAAGCGCCGCACGCTCTACGCTCTCAACTGGGCGAAGGACGACATCATCCGTTCCGGCGAGATCATCGTGTGCGAGGGCTACACCGACGTCATCGCCTTCTTCAGCGCGGGCCTGCCCCGCGCCGTCGCAACCTGCGGCACGGCGCTCGGCGAGGATCACTTCCGGATGATGCGCAATTTCGCCAATCGGATCGTGCTTGCCTACGACGCCGACCAGGCCGGCCAGAGCGCGGCGGCTTCGGTCTACCAGTGGGAACGCCAACACGAGGTCGACGTGGCGGTCGCGCGCCTTCCCAAGGGCAGCGACCCGGCCGAACTCGCCCAGAAGGACCCCGAGGCGCTGCGCCTGGCCGTCGTGACCGCGGTGCCGTTCCTGCAGTTCCGCCTCGAGCGGGTCCTCGACGCGGCGAACGTTGCGACCGCTGAGGGTCGGGCTCGCGCGGCCGAGCTGGCGATGGTGGTGCTCGCCGAGCACCCGAGCGAAATCGTGCGTGACCAATACCTCATGCAGATGGCCGATCGACTGCGCCTGGACTACGGTCCGCTGCGTCCGAGAGTCGCCGAGCTCGCGCGCAATCCTGCGCTGCGCGCGGCGGTCGAGGCACCGCCCGAAGCGGCGCCGACCCGCCGGCGAGTGACCAGCGCGCCGATGCCCCGACCCGGATTGGAGGCGCTTCGTCTCTGCGTCCACTTCCCGAGCGACGTCAAGGGACGTTTGATCGCGCCCTATTTCGTCAACGACGTGCAGCGCGAGATCTTCGAGGGCATCTCGAGCGAGCGGTCACTCTCCGAGGTCATCGACGACCTGGCTCGGCGCGGCGAGGAGGAGGCGTCGCTGGTACTCAGTCAACTCGCCGTCGACGAGCTCGATCGCGACTACACCGCCGACGACGTCACGGCGGTCGTGTCACAGCTCGTGCGAAGTGCCGTCCAGGAGGAGTTGAAGAACGTCGAGCGGGATCTGCGCGAGGGCCGGATGGCACCCGACGTGGCCATGGCCACGATCAGCGACGTGAAGGAGCGAGTTGGTCACCTGGAGACGCCTCGGGGCGAGGTCGCCGAAAGTGACCTGCGGAATTGGCTCGTCGAGCGTACGTCGATCGCACCGACGTGAGCCGTTCGAGCTTCGGACGGATTGGCGGTCTCGACATCACCGCTCCACTAGAGGTCGAAGAGGAGCGTCGCCTCCACGTGACGATCGAGCAGGGTCGCCGGGCGGGGGAGGAGATGGACGGCGGTGATGTCGTCGACACCTTGAAGCGGCGCACGATGCTGCGCCAGCGCCAGGAAGGCCGAGAGGCGGAGGCGGTGCTGCTGAAGGCGACGCTCGGCCTCGTGCGCGCCCGCGTCAACGAGCGGGGATATCGCTTCGGCAACGACGAGCTCGAGGCCGCCGGCGTCGAAGGATTGGTCAACGCGCTGAAGCGCTTCGACCCGCAAAAGGGGACCCGCTTCTCGACCTACGCCAACTACTGGATCACGAAGCTGGTCAACCAGGCGATCCAGCAACAGGTCGGTCTTAGCGACTCCGAGATGCGCCTGATCCTGAAGGTCCAAAGGCTTGGCCGTGCCAATCCGTCGAGGCACCTGACCAAGCGGGAGGTTGCCGCATCGCTGGGGATATCGCAGGTGAAGGCTCAGGAGGTGCTGCAGCTCAGCCTCGAGCTGCAGTTGCGCCGCTATGAAATCACCGACCTCATCGACGCTTCGCACGTCAGGCTGCACAGCGATCCGACGGACGCCCCATCGTGGGTCATCGAGGCGCTGCACCGGATATGCGGAGACGACTTCGACGCGTTCTGGCAGTCGACTTTTCGCACGATGTCGGTCGACGAGATCGCCCGTGCGCACGGCATCACACGCCAAGGAATGAGCAAGCGACTCGAGCGAAGTCGTCGTGCCGTGCGTGAGAGCCCGGAAGCGGAGCGCCTCCAACGTTGGTTCGACCAGCAGTAGGCGACGTCGGCCGGTGCTAATGTTGCTCTACCTTCGGGTGCAATCCCAGATAGCTCAATTGGCAGAGCAAGCGACTGTTAATCGCTAGGTTGCAGGTTCGAGTCCTGCTCTGGGAGCTTGGACTCGTTTGTACCCCGAAGGGCCGTAGCTCAGTGGTTAGAGCAGGGGACTCATAATCCCTCGGTCGTGGGTTCGATCCCCACCGGCCCTACCGAATACGCCTATGGAGCGGTGGTCGTCACGGTGGTCGAGGTGGGCAAGGTCGTGAGGACAGAGATCTGCCGGCTGATTGTCTTGGCGCCTTTCACGGAGACGGTGAGCTGAATTTCAGTCTGTTCGTTACTGGGATTGGCGAAGTAAGCCAAGCCATCGGCGGTCAGCAACAACTCAACTGTCACAAATGCGCTTTTCGGCACGGAGAAGTTGGTTTGTGCCAGTACGTGTCAACGCGCATCGAAAACAGCAACACGTGTTCATTGGTTTCAGTCTGCCTCAGGAACCTGGCCGACGCCACTTTCTCTCAGGACTTTCTAGCCCGGGACCGCCTCGTGGCGTCCTGGAGCCTGTAACTTTCTCCCTTCGTCTCGATGATCTTGCAGCGGTGTGTCAACCGGTCAAGCGTGGCACCGGTGAGCCGTTCCGAGCCCAAGACTTCGGTCCAGTTCTCGAAGGGCAGGTTGGTTGTGACCATGACGCTCGAACGTTCGTAGGCCGTGGCGATCACGTCGAAGAGCAGTTCCGCGCCGATCGTGGTCGCGGGCACGTAGCCCAGTTCGTCAAGGACCAACAGATCCAGTTTCGATAGCTGCGTCTTGAGTCGGGCGAGGACCCTTTGGTCCTTGGCCTCGATCAACATCGTGACGAGTTCGGTCACCCGAAAGAACCGGACCTTGTAACCCTTCGCGCAGGCTTCGGCGGCAATCGCCGTCGCCAGGTGGGACTTGCCGGTGCCGGGATTGCCAATGAAGAGCACGTTCTCGCGTTCGTCGATGAACGAACAGCGCGCCAGCTCGAGCACCAGCATCTTGTTGACGCTGGGTCTCGCCAGGAAGTCGAAGGTGGTGAGGGACTTGGTGGTCGGGAACTTCGCCGCCTTCTTCCGTCGCTCGGCGGCCTTGCGCTCGCGTTCGAGCAACTCCGGCTCGCAGAGTTGCAGCAGGCAGCTCAGGTGGTCCACGTTGTCACTGGCCGCCTGGGCGGCAACCTTCTCGCACTCGCTCCCGATCGTCGGCAGTCGCAGGGCCTTCAAGTGATGGCGCAGCAGCACCATGGACTTCGCTTCGAGGCGCTTCACGAGTTCACCGCCGTGAGTGTCCGATAGCGCGAGATGTCGGGAGATTCGACGTGGACACTGCGCAGATGCCCGTGACCGTCGAGGCTGAACAGTTCGACCGGGGTCTCGTTCTTGGCGCGAACGAGCAGGTCGACGACGTCGGCGTTCACGCTAAGCATCACCACGGCGCGCTCGACCGCACTGCGCAGATCGCGCATCGAATGACGCTCGAGGAGTCGCAGCACCTTGATGAACTCTCTGGTGCCGCTGGGCCCCATGTCCACCTCGAGTCGTCGACGCAGCGACCAGAAGCACGCCGGCAACTGCCACTCCTCGAGGGGCCTCGCCGCGTCGAAGGCACCGGGCTTGCTTTCGAGCAACGCCAGGTAGTAAACGGGTTCATAGAAGGTCTGAGCCTTGTCCCAGCTGCGCGGGTGCGTAGCGACCAGGTGTCCTTGGGCGATGAATTTCACGGTCTCAGGCCCGCCAATGACGGTGACGCTCTGATGCGCGTAGGTCGTGGGGACCGAGTAGTCGTTGCGGTCAAAGCGCACCAGGCTGAGTGAGTTGGCCTTGGCGTAGACGACCTTGCGTGACTCGAAGGCGGTTCTGGGGAATCCCAGCATCGCCGCGCGGTCGGTCTCGAGTCGTTCACGTTTGGTCTCTGAGTGTCCGCGCAGCGTGCGGTCCAACTCCTCTTCGCAGCGCCTCGTCAGGTAGGCGTTGAGCTCTTTGAAGCTCGCGAAGCTCGGCACCGGCACGAGGAAGTTGCTCCGGTGATAACCAACGAGTGACTCCACGTGGCCCTTCTCGTTGCCCCGCGCCACTGAGCAGAACCGGTGGGTGAAGAGGAAGTGACTCTCGAGTCGTAGGAACTCGGTGGTGAGTTCGCGGTTGGGACCTTCCAAGACCTTCTTCACCGCGACTGATGTGTTGTCGTAGACGACCCTGGTGGGCACGCCGCCGAAGAACTCGAACGAGTCGTCGTGGGCCGCCTGGAATGTCTCGGTGCACTCGCGCGGGTAGGCCGAGACGAAGAAGGCGTCCGAGTAGGGCAGGCTCATCACCGCCAGGGCCGCCTTCATCCGAACACCGGCGATCTCCACGACCGCCTCGCCGAAGTCGAACTGGGCCTCGCCCGGTGGCTGGGAGAGCGGCACGAATACCTCTGCGTGACGGTGGTCGTTCTCGGCTAGGTAACGCCGGACGTGGCTCTCGGATCCCAGGTAGCCGTGCTCGTCACGCCGACGCTCAAAGACCCGCTTCGCGGTGTGGCGTTGCTTCTTGGGAGCCGTCTCATCCAGGCGCAGGATCTCCTCGATCACCCCGAGGAACGGCCCGAGCTTGGGGCGAGGTCGCTCGCCCGGGCGCTGCTGATATCCCGGTGGCTCGACATTCTCGAGCATCTTGGACAAGGTGTGGAAGCTGATGTTGTAATCCCGGCAGATCTGGCGCTTGGGCACCTTCTCGACCAGTACTTTTCGGCGAATCTCCGTCCAAACTTGCATATTGCTGTGCACCCTTCTCCCGTTCTGGTCGCTATCTCCTCCTCAGAGTTGACTCGCCAGCCGGGGCCGTTGGGTGTTGCTGTTTTCGATGCACATTTAGGGGCAAAGTGTTGCTGTTTTCGATGCGCGTTTACACCGAGCACGCACAGATCGAGAACTACACCGCGGTGCGCCAGGCCGTCGACCAGATCGAGGGGTGCAAGCTCGCCGTCGACGACGCGGGAGCTGGTTACACGAGTCTTAAGCACATCTTGGAGCTGCAACCGGACATCGTGAAACTCGACATGTCCATTGTTCGTGACATCGACACCAACCCCGCCCGACAGGCCATGGCGGCCGGCATGTGCCACTTCGCCGCCCAGAGCGGCACGATCATCATCGCCGAGGGAATCGAGACCGAAGCGGAGGCTGAGGTCCTTCGCGGCCTTGGCGTTACACTCGGGCGCGGCGGCATCCTTGGACAGGGCTTCCAC
>JANXWA010000036.1 GCA_025351385.1 Acidimicrobiales bacterium
CCGTCGAGGGTGATCCCGACCGAGTCACCCGAGGTGGCGCTGGCCGCCGGGGTGTAGGTCGCGCCGCCGACCACGGCGCCAGCCGGCGCGGAGGTGGACGGGGTGATGACGCTGGTGCCCTTGCCGACGGCGATTTCCGCAGTTGGGGGACAAGGCGAGTTGCCGTTCAAGGACGAGGCGTAGAGCCAGTAGTTGCCCACAGCAGTTGGCGTGAAACCACTGCTTGGGTGCCACGGTGAATTCGTGGCGGTGCCAAAGAAAGTCATAGAGCCGGGACAAGTTCCCGGGGCTGCACCGGGCCCAGACTCGTAGAACGTGATTGTGAGGGCGCCACCTCCGTGCGTCGACGCTGTGAAAGCACTTCCAGCCATTGCGACGCCCACGGTCCCATTGGCAGGCCCTGTCACACCACTAAGATGCGATGAAGCCGAAGCCACTCCAACTCCAATGAGCGGCGTGACGAAAGTTGCAAGCACGAGGCTCGGCAAAAGCATCTTTAGGAATCTCTTCATAGTGACTTACCTCTCGTCGAACTAAACTTCACAGGCCGAGAGTCGCCTACAGCCCCTTGGGTCATTCGGGTCCACCACTCGCGAGCCCCCTCGGAGAACTCCGGAGAGGGGATGCACTGCAAATCGGGAACGGCCACCGCATCTCGTGTCACTTGACCCGGAGAAGAGGTTGCACCGAGTGCTGACCGCTCGGGTTGGAGCGTATTGGGGACAGCAGATTGCTGAGACAAGGGCGCAATGACGGCAGACTCGCTTTCGCCACCGATACGAGCCGAACGAATGGTCGCGTAATGAACAGATTGCCACGAACAAGTAGGTAGAAGATGGAACTGTCGTTGCGAAGTGACAGCCACGAGCGAAAGGACCTGCGCCCAAGACGAATCAAAGTGTGACAAATCGGTGGTGATCGGCACAGCAATCCCCCATCCGCCCCTGCAGAGGAGATGTCTACAACAAGTCCAGTCCGTTGTCAAGTTGTTGTCAATCGCTTGTTACCGGGTTGCTAAAACTCGCGGTCTCAAATTGCTCAAATATCACGACAATTCGTTCCAAATCTGCCGCTAGCGCCTTTTCCCAGCGTGACGCCTCGTGGCACCGTCCAGCGACCTTGCGTGCGCTCTTGGTCGCCTCACATCCAATGGCTCGTTGACCCCATTACTGGCGAAATACCCTTGAATGAGTTCAATGTCAAGAGGAAACACCTTGGCCACCCCATCGGGTCAACCAATTCGGCACCCTCAGACCCGAGGAATACATGATTGGCCCCGCGGACCAGCGACAAACAATTCTTCGGACATGTTTGCTCTAACCTCGCCACTTTCGCGGGCACGGGTCTGCGGAGACGTGGCACTTGCCCTGTCAAAGGGTTCTCTTTGGGTCCTAAGTCGACAGCCTCTCTCGGATTGTCGATTCCCGACCAGTATGTTCGTCGGTTAAGCAGGGAGGTTCGACAATCGGGCCCCAGTTGAAGGAGACATCATGGCCGAATACCTGTTACTGATCTACGGAGATGAGTCGAAGTTCGAGAACCCTGATCCCACAGCGATGGAGGCGATGATGGAGGGCCACCGCGTCTTCGGCGAAAAGAACGGTCCATCGCTTCGCGGCGGCAACGCTCTCGAACCTTCGGACACCGCGACGTCGATCCGAGGCGACTCGTCGTCCGGCTTCACGACCACTGACGGCGCGTTCGCCGAGACCAAAGAGGCGCTCGGCGGTTACTACGTCGTCGAGGCCGCCGACCTCGACGAGGCGATCGCGATCGCGAAGGGAATCCCGATGCCCTTCGGCGGCGTGGAAGTTCGACCCATCCGAGTCTTCGATTGATCGGTTGAATCTTGGACGTCGTTGTCGAAGCTGCGGTCGCTGACGCGCATCGTCGCGAGTGGGCCTTCGTGCTCGCCGCGACGGTGCGCGTCGCGGGCGACATCGACCTCGCCGAGGAGTGTGTGCAAGACGCCTACGCGAGAGCACTCACGGCATGGCCCGAGAGTGGCATCCCATCGAAACCGGCCGCATGGCTCACCACGGTCGCGCGACGAAGCGCGATCGACTCGCTCCGTCGGCGCCACACTCACGATCGAGTTCTTCCGAAGTTGATCGAGCCCGAAGGCGCAACCGACGAGCCCTTGGACGAAGAGAACGACATTGTGGACGACCGACTTCGCCTCATCTTCACGTGCTGCCATCCGGCGCTCGCTCCTGAGGCGCAGGTTGCACTGACATTGCGACTTCTCTGCGGGCTCACCACCGACGAGGTGGCGCACATGTTCCTCGTCCAGGAGTCGACGATGGCGGCACGGCTCACGCGCGCGAAGAAGAAGATTGCGACCGCTCGAGTCCCCTACCGAGTGCCGTCACCCGACGAACTTCCCATGCGAATCGACGCAGTGCTCACGGTTGTCCATCTGCTATTCACCACCGGTCACACCGCGCCCGTCGGTGACGAACTCATACGTCGAGACCTGGTCGAGCGTTCACTGAACCTCGCGAGGATGCTGCGCACACTATTGCCCGGGAACCCCGACGTCGCGGGACTGATGGCTCTCATCCTGCTCACCGACGCACGAAGCGCCTCCCGGGTCACCGGTGACGGAACCCTGACCTTGCTCGCCGATCAGGACCGCAGCCAGTGGAACCGCCACGAGATCGCCGAGGGACTATCCCTCGTCCGAGAGGCCCTCGAGTACCGTCCGCCGGGACGATTCTCATTGATGGCCGCTATCGCCGCCGTGCACGCCGAGGCGCCCAATTGGTCGGCGACCGACTGGACGGAGTTGGTCGGCCTCTACGACCTGCTGGTGACAATTTGGCCCTCCCCCGTCGTGGCATTGAACCGAGCGGTTGCGGTCGGATTCGCCCAGGGACCAGAGACCGGCCTGGCGGCGCTCGACGCCCTTGCCAACGAGCCCCAACTCGCCTCCTACGGCTACCTGTCGTCGGCTCGCGCCGATTTCCTTGGACGCCTTGGTCGCGTGGAAGAGGCCCGCATTGCCTATAAGGATGCTTTGCGGCTGACCGAGAACGAGGTGGAGCGCCACTTCCTCTCCCGGCGGCTCGAGCAGCTGGAATAGACGATTCAATCGTCTTTGGACTCGCGGCGACAAGTTCCAGCCCCATTCCTACACATATATATAGAGAAGTTTCCATCCCCAGACGAAATGTGAGGGCTCGTCCGTCCTCGGGGCTCCGCGTATCCGGAATTCTCACCGTCGCGACGAGTCCCTCGACCGGTCAGGTCTCAAGCCCTGAGTCAATTTATGATGAGCCCATGACAACCTCCTTCGTGCCGAACGGCGAGATGCTCCCCGCCGTCCTGCCGTCACCGAGGCTCCTCGCCAACGGCATGGCGATTCCCGAGCTACGGGCCGGCTTTCGCACCATCGACAACTGGCGCAACGTCCGCGCGGTCGTGCTCGTGTGGACGTGGACGGCGCTGCTGGCCTACCTCGGGGTGCGTTTCGGCTGGGCCGCCGCGACGGCCGTGTTCCTCCTCATGGGACCGATGCACGCCCGATTCGCGATCCTCATGCACGAGGCGGCCCACAAGCTGCTCTTTAGCGCGAAGCGGACCAACGACTTCGTCGGAAGGTGGCTAATCGCCTACCCCGCCTTCGTGCCGATCACGGTCTATCGGCGCAGCCACTTCGCCCACCACCGCGAGGAGTTCGGCCCGGACGAGCCGGACATGGCCTTCTACGCCGGCTACCCCTGCCAAGCACCCGACCTGGCGCGCCGACTAGTACGAGACGCCGTCGGCATCTCGGGCTACAAGAACTTCAAGATGCTCATCTCGGCCACCACCAAGACGTCGAGTCGGCGCATCGCAATCTCGATCTTCGCCGTCCAAGCCGCGATGTTCGCCCTCTACTGGCTGGGCACCGGCGCGTGGTGGTCGTACCTCGTGTTCTGGTGGCTCCCCTGGATGACCCAGTGGCGGGTGCTCAACCGACTTCGCGCGATCGCCGAGCACGGTGGGATGGCGAAGTCCGACGACCGGCGCCTCACCACCCACAACGTCCGTCAGCATTGGCTGGCGCGGTTCTGGTTGGTCCCCTACAACACCGGCTGGCATCTGGCCCACCACGTCGACATGGGCGTGCCGTGGCGCAATCTTCCCGCATACCACCGCGAGCTCGAGGCTGCGGGCTACGTGACCGGCCAGATCACCTTCCAGAACTACTTCGAACTTTGGCGTAGCGCCACGACAATCCCCCTGGAGGAGACCGACTGGGACTGAGAGGCGACTCGGTGGACGCGGAGACCGGCGACGCCGCCCACACGACCCGTGATTCGCTCTGAGCCAATAATCGCTCGCCAATAATCGTCCAGCGAAGCCGTCGCATCCTCCTGTACGGTGAGACTGTGGTAGGTCGAGTCGGCGGCAGCGTCCGCGACGTTGCGGCCAGTTGGACATCACTTCGAGGGGGGCCATCCATGAAGCATCCACTCCACTTGGTGGCCGCTGCGGCCCTCGCGATCGTCGGCGCGGTTGGCTTCGCGACGATCGCCTCGGCGTCGACCAAGCTCTCGACCGTCGAGGTCCAGTTGACCTGCGGCTCGGCCACGGCCTGCAACTCCTTCAGTCTCGAGGTGATCAACGGCAACTCGGTCGTCCTCAATGGTCTCACGATCGAGGTCGTGGGCCAGAAGATCACCCACTTCCAACTGGCCGGGTACCCCTCCGATCAGTGCAAGGCGACGGGAGTCGACAACGCGATCGGCTGCTACCCCATCTCGGTGCCGCCGAAGGCGACTCTGAAGGGCACCGGCACCTCGACGCTCCGCATGACGAGTGCGTCGAGGGTCACGGTCTACACGACCGTCGACCTCTTCACCTCCTCCGTTGGCCAAACGGTCCTCCCGACGGCGAGCGCGGTCACCACGCCCACCTCGTCGACGGCCAGCGGTGCAACGCCGGGGACCTCTCACGGTGGCGACGGCACCGTCGTCACGATCGGCGCGATCGTGGGAGTCCTCGCCCTGCTGGCGTTCGCCTACTGGTTCCTCGTCGTGCGGCGCAAGGGTGACGGCGGGGACGCCTCGTCCACCACGACCACCTCCACCACGCCGGTGCGGGACTGCTCCGCGGCCGAGGCGGAGGTCGCCGCGGCCGAGGCGGAGGTCGCGGGGGTTCGCGCCGGCAGCGACAGCCACTACCACGACTTCGGCGACCTCACCTACTGGGGCGAAATCTTGCGGGCAAGTGACGGTTCCACCGCCGATTACGAGGCCGAGGTGAGCATCGCGCGTCGGACCATCGCCGCCCACCAGAGGCTCGACCGAGCCAACGAAGTCCTGAAGGCCTGTCGCGAAGGGCGCGATCCCGTGTTCCCTCCCGCGGACGCGAAACCCTTCGACCCGGTCCCGCCGTCGTCCTCTAGTGACGACTCAGAAGGCCCGCGCCAGGAGATCGGCTGATTGCTGACCCGGCCCAATCGGCGGCGGCGACCGTCGAGGTTCCGCGCGTGACCGGGCCGCGACGGAGCCCGCGCTGAGGTTCACGGTCGCACTCGATCGCACGATGGGGCGGGCCGTCTACCGACTGCATCGTTGGCTCTACCGCGCCACTCGAGGAGCAGTCGGTCGGCGCAGCCCGGTGGGACCCATCCTCTTGCTCGTGACGACCGGACGCCGGACTGGACAGCCCCGGACGGTGCCGTTGCTGTACTTCGAGCGTGAGAGTCTCATCTACGTGGTGGCGTCCAATGGCGGGCGACCGTCGTTCCCGGGATGGTTCCTCAACGTCCGAGAGAACGCCCACGTGGAGGTCCAAGTCGGATCGCGACGGCTCGCCGCCGTGGCCCACGTGGTGGCGCAACCCGAGCGCGACGAACTTTGGCCCCGGCTCACGTCGTTCTACTCCGGCTGGGCCCACTACGAGACCTTGACGACCCGAGCGATCCCCGTCGTGCGTATCATCCCTCTCGCGTAGGACCCCGCCTGACGCCGTCACGACGTGATGACTGCCGCCCCGACCGGCCCGGAGTCGTGATCGCGACGCCGAGCCCTTGGTGGGTGTCCCGGCGGCCGGTCACTTGACAACTTGGAGTAGCCCAACGATGCCGACTCCGTAGAACACGAGGGCGAGGATCGAGTCGGGGCCGATCCGACGGGGCCGCGTGGGTCGCACGATGACCCCGCTCACGTACATCACGGTCAGCACGATGCCCAGGGCCGCCAGCCACGCGTTCGCCGCCCCCGTCGTCGGCAGCACGGGCTTCGCCGCGACGAGGTCGGCGACGAGGAAGAGGCACAACTGGAAGGCGTTGCCGCCGAAGACGTCGCCCATGGCAAGCTGGTGGTCGCCCAGTCGAACGGCCTCGATGCCCGAGCTGATCTCGGGCAGCGCCGTCGCGAGGGCCAGGAACGTCGCCCCGAAGATGACGCCGTTGATGCCCGCTCGGTTGGCCAGCTCGTTGCCACTGATGGCGAGCATCACGCCGGCGAACAGTGTGACGACCGAAGAGACGACGAAGACGGCCACGACGCGCGCCGTCGAGTAGTCGGCGCTCGCCTGGTCCGCGACCGGGTGACGTACTCGGCGGTGCGGCCGTCCAGGCAGGGCACCTTCCATCTTCACGTCCCACTTCGGATGGGTCCGCGTCCGGTTGAGCACCCAGACGCCGCCGACCCAGACGACGACGAGCACCATCGAGGCCGGACTGACCCTTCCGGCGATTCTCACCGTGGAGGGCAGTACGGCACCGCCGAGGACGACGGCGACCATCAGGACGACGAGCATCCCCTCGAGCACCGGCACGAGCGAGCCCACCAGGTAGGTGAGGGGTCGCGCGGCGAACACGTCGCAGACGACCAGCACCATCGTCGCCGTCGCGATTCCGCCAATCAGGTTGCCGGCCGCCAGTCCCAGGTGACCCGAGTGCGCCGCCGTAATCGTGACGGCGAGCTCGGGCAGGCTGCCCGCCACTGACAGCAGTACCATCCCTCCGATCGCGTCGCCGAGGCCGAGCCGCCGGTCGAGTTCGTCGGTGCACTTCGAGAGTTGAACGCCGGCGACCCACGTGGCCCCCGAGGCGCCAAAAAAGATGAGCAGTACCCAGAGTGCCGAGAGCGAGGCCACGTAGGTATTCTTGCCGACTCAGCGAGCGGAGTCCGTCGTCTGACTCGAACGCACGGCCGTCAGGTCACGAGGTCCTCTCGCGGGTCTAGGCCCGGATGCCCGCGATGACCAGTTCGAACATCCGCGTGATCCGATCGGGCTCGGGCGCCTGTTCACAGGCCATCACGATTCCGTAGACGAGCCTCAACACGTCGATCATGTCGACGTCGTCCTTCACGTCGCCCGACGCCTGCGCGCGGTGAAGCAGGATGTCGCCCGCGTCGCGCATCGCCGAGTACGCCACCTGGAGGTCGGAGCCCTCGACGTGCTTGGCGGCCATGACCGAGGCCCCGAGGCTTCGCCCGCGCGACGCGAACTCCATCTGCAGGCGCAGCCACGCCACGAGCGCCTCCCAGGCCTCGGGCGAGTCGACCAGCGCCTCAGCGCGATCACGCAGGAGGAGGGTTTCCTCGAGAAACGCCTCCTCGAGCAGGTCCTGGCGCGTCGGGAAGTGTCGGTACAGGGTGCCGATGCCGACGCCGGCGTCGCGCGCGACGTCCTCGAGCACGATGTGGGCGCCCCGTTCGGCGATCGCCGCCCGGGCCGCCACGAGGATGAGGTCGTAGTTGCGCTGCGCGTCGGCGCGGCGGAGAGCCTTCACGACCGGTGCCTGACTCATCTCACTCCTCGGATACCCGTGCCCCAAGATTCTTGAAGAAATACTGGCAACCGGAGGCAACCTCCGTATAGTATGTGGAGGCAGCCTCATCTTAGGCCCTCCGGGAGCCGAAAGCAATGCATTCCGCGAAGGTTGACCGATTCCTCCCCCGGACCTTTCCGCAGCACCCTTTTAAAAGGAGTTCCCATGTTCCAGACCGCCCGCCACTCCCGTCGAGCCACCTCGATTGCCCTGGCCGTCATCGTCACGTGCCAGCTCATGGTGGTGCTCGACGCCACCGTCGTCAACATCGCCCTCGTGCCGATCCAGCACTCGCTGCACTTCAGCTCCGCCGGTCTCTCGTGGGTCATCGACGCCTACAGCCTGGCCTTTGGCGGACTGCTACTGCTCGGCGGACGGGCCGGCGACGTCTTTGGACGTCGGCGCATGCTCATGGTCGGCCTGTCGATCTTCACCGTGGCGTCCCTGCTCGGCGGGCTCGCCACGACCGCCACCTGGCTTCTCGTCACCCGAGCGGTCCAGGGCGTCGGTGCGGCACTCGCAGCCCCGAGCACCCTCAGCCTGATCAGCGCGACCTTCGAGGAGGGACCCGAGCGGAACCGGGCCCTCGGCATCTTCTCGGCCGTGTCGGCCGGCGGCGGGTCGCTGGGGCTCATCCTCGGCGGGGCGCTCACCTCGTGGGTGTCGTGGCGCTGGGTGCTGTTCATCAACGTCCCCATCGGTGTCGCCATCATCGCGCTCGCCCCGCGCTACGTCCCCGAGCCGCCACGTAACGGCGGCGGCCTCGACCTCGCGGGAGCAACCCTCGTCACCGGAGGCCTGACCAGCCTCATCTACGGCTTCATCCGGTTGGCCGAGCACGGCTCCACGGGCGTCACTGCGACCGTCTTCGCTCTCAGCGTCGTGCTCCTCGCGGCCTTCGTGCGCGTCGAGCATCGCCAGAGCCAGCCGCTGTTGCCGATGCGCCTCGTGACCGACCGCCTGCGGGGTCCGGCCTACCTGACGATGATGGTGATCCCAGCCGTGATGTACGGCGTCTTCTTCTTCGTCAGCCAGTACCTCGAAGGCGGACTCCACTTCAGCGCCCTCCAGTCGGGCTTCGCGTTCCTGCCCCTCACCGGCATCATCTTCGCCAGCTCGCGTATCACCCCGAAGCTCGTCGCTCGAATCGGCGCGCGACCGATCCTGCTCTTCGGCCTCGCGACACTGACGGTGGCCTCGGTCTGGATCGCTCAGGCGACGCCGGCCAGTGGCTACTTCGGCGGACTGTTCGGGCCGCTCGTGCTCTTCGGCCTCGGCGCGGGATGCTGCTTCTTGCCGCTCAGCGTGACGATCCTCTCGGGCGTCGAGCGCGACGACACCGGCGCGGCGTCGGGGATGCTCCAGACGATGCAACAGACCGGCGCGGCGCTCGGGGTAGCGGTGCTCACCAGCGTCGCGGCGTCCCATGGCCGCCCGGTCGCGTTGCTGACCGGCGCCGGATTCGCGGTCATCGCCTTCACGATCGCCTTCGTCGCCGTGCGACCCGGCCCGGTGGGCCGGCCCACCGCCGAGGAGTTGGCCGAGGAGATGATCCCGCTCATCCTGAGCGAGTAGCTCGACCATCCCTGACCCACTCACGTGGGTCAGGGATGGCGCTCCGGTCGACCGGTCAGAGGTTGACGTGCAGACGTACCGTCACCACGTCACCGACGTCGATCCGCTCGGCGCGGCGCACGGCGTCCTTCAGCGGCACGACGTAGCCCCCGTCCTTCGCGAACAGCGACGTCGTCCACTCGGTCGACCCGACCCGGGCCTCGACGGGGATCATGCCCCAGCCGTAGGTCACGATTGCCGAGGCCGACTGGAGTTGCTCGCTCTCCTCGTCGGGCACCGTGATGAAGTGGAAGGGCGACGGACCGCGCCAGACCCACATCTCTGCGCTGAACTCCAGATCCATCGGGTCACCCTAGTTGGGGAGCACGCAGAGTTCCTCACGGACCGACGACAGTTCGCTGGCGCGACGAGCCGCGGCCGGCTCAATCAACCTGACGCGACCTTGACCACGTGGGTCAGCGAGCGGTAGGAGTGCCCGTAACCGGAGTAGGTTGCGTAGATCCGCACCACGCCGACCGGAGGGTGGGCGACCGTGATCACGCACTCGCCAAAGGGGCTGGGACGACAGATCACGAGCCGCGGGCCGAAGTGGACCGAGACGGTCGTCCAGGGGTAGAACCCCAATGAGTTCGCCAGGATGCCGATGACCTGCACCACGGCGGGCGTCGTGGCCACGACGACGGGTGGCGTGGTGGCGTCGAGGCTCCACGCCGCGACGGGAATCACGAACTCCGGGTCAGTCGGCGCGGAGTAGCCGAAACGGTTGTAGGCCTGCGCCGTGACCCAGTAGATCTTGTGGTTTCGCAGGCCCCGGATGATGCAGTTGGGCTCGTAGTAGACCGGGGCGCCGCAGTACTTGGTAGTCGTCCCGTCGGTGATGGCGACGCGGTACCCCTGGACGGGGGCGCCACCGGGACTTGCCGGGGGGTGCATGTAGGTCCACACCTCGCCGTCGTGGACGTTGCCCGACACCTGCTGAGGTGCCAAGGGGACCTTCGCCGCGCAGTCGGCATTGCTGCGCGACAGCGCGATGTCGCCGGCCGAGTCGACTGCGACGTACCGTTCGGCGCCGTAGGCGACCCCGGTCCAGTTCGAGGCGGTACTGGTGGCCACGGTGCGCGACACCCACGCCGACCCCGTGAGCGACGAGATGAGGGGATTGGTCGCGGCGTTCGACTGGCCCGCGGCGACGAACGAGCCACATCCGAAGGTGGCGGTGGCGATCGCCTGGGCCGGCGAGTACTGGTGCAGGGTCCAGTAGTACCCGTAGACGGATGTCGCGACGTAGCCGGCACCCGTCGGCGAGCCGCCGAAGGCAACGAAGTTCCCGTTGCCGTAGGCGACGGCGCCGAAGTGCAGTCCTCCGGCCGGCGCCGCGACGGGTCCCGTCAGCGGCTGATAGATGAGACTCCAGTGGAGTCCGTCCAGCGACAACAGGACCTCACCCTGCGTGGCGTCAACGGCGATGAACCGTCCGTCGCCGTAGGTGATCGAGGTGAAGTCGTCCACTGGTCGCCAGAATCGCCGGATCCAGGTGACGCCGTCGGCCGAGGTGGCGACCGTGCCGACCGAGCTCACCGCCACGAAGAGTCCGTGGCCGTAGGCGACTGACGTCCAATGTCCGTTCAGGACCGGGTTACCGGACTGGTACGGCGTCCCGGGGGGGCCGGGAAGTGTCGACCACGCGACGCCGTCAGTGGAGACCATCTCGTTGGGGACGACGTCCGCCGACGACAACGCGACGTAGCGGCCCGACCCATACGCCGCGGCCTGCCACGAGCCCATCGGTGCCGGTTGCTCGGACCAGGTAGAGCCGTCGCTCGAGACGGCGATTTCGCCGGCGTGGCTGAGGGCGATCCATCGGCCGTGGAGGAAGTCGACCGTGGACCAGCCGCCTACCGGTGCCGGGGCCTGCGCCAAGGTCCAAGGTACGGCCGCCGACGCTGGCGACATCGACAGCGGAAGGGTGAGGCAGGCCGCGGCGACGGCGAGCGTCACCACAATCCGGAACCCCATCGCCGACAGTCGATCCATATTTGCCCTTGTCACCAGAGATGCCAGCCTCGCAGGAGTGACGCACACGTCTCTCTACGCTTCATCAAGACCAACCCAATTCGCGCGCCGGCAGTGGACCAAAAGAAGCGATCTCACGCCTTTCAACTGCACCGTGATTCCACACTTCGACCGAAAGCGTCGAGTGGCCAGCAACGTCGCTTCGCCAGACTGCGGTGATCCACGCCAAGATTTGTGTGGTCGCCTCAAAGCTCTTTGCCGAATCGACTATTTGTGAAGTTGTGAAGTCTCGTCCTCCGGCTCTCCCACAGGTCTTGGTAGGGATAACTAGGAGGACCAAGGATGACCCTCCCATTTCAAGAAGGTCATCCCTGTTTGGTGGGGAATGCAACTACATCCCAGGGGCAGCGACGACGTGGGCTGCCGTCAACCCTTAGTCTGACATCTAGTCGACAGTCGACTTTGAGCTCACTATTCAGGGTCGGGAGGTCATTTTGTTGGTCCCCCTCGTCATTCTTGGCCTCATCGCCTTGGCGATCATCGCACTGTCGCGTCTCTCAGTTGCCAAACGTTCGGGCGGCACCTCGCTGCGGCGCACCGCGGCCAGCCACATCAACGCCAATGGCTCTCCAAAACGCGGTTATGCCTCAATGGACGCAGCCCGTGAAGCGGCCGAGAAGCGGACCGCCATGTCCAAGAGACCTATGAGCGCCTATAAATGCAATTCGTGCAAGCACTACCACATTGGCCACGCGTAGCCCCTCAAGGGGTAGAACTGCTGGCACGGGGACGAGTGATGTGACTCCACGACCGGAGCCACTGTGAGACGCGGGTGACGTGAACTCATAAGTGGCCTCACTGGCCGGACCCCGATTCCTAAGCCACTTGACCTGCGAGTCGTTGCTGGTTCTTGAACTTCCAGGCCTCGGCGAACTTGACCGGCGTTTGCCGACGAAGTGCGCTGTGGGTTCTGTCGTGATTGTATTCGTGTCGCCAGTCACCGAGGAGCACCTTCGCCTCGAAGAGACTGTCGAACTGCTGGCCATTCAAGAACTCGTCGCGAAGACGGGCATTGAACGATTCGATCCAGCCGTTCTGCCAGGGTGAGCCCGGGTCGATGAAGAGTGATCCTGCTCCGTTGAATCGGCACCAGTCGACGAGCGCGTGCGCCACGAACTCGGGACCGTTGTCCCTGCGCAGGTAACACGGCGCACCGCGCTCGGCGGCCAGCTGGTCTAACCGGTTGACGACATCGTCAGCAGTGATGGAGCGTCCGACGTCGATGGTGAGGCACTCTCTCGTGAACCCGTCGATGTGATTCGGCCTGGCTTTAGCCCAGGGCGAAGTCTCTACAATTCCCAGGCCGAATCAGACGGTAGGAGCAACGCGGCCCAAGTTGGCAGCCAGGTGCACCGACGTGATCGTTTTCCCAACCCCTCCCTTAAGGTCGACAACTGCGATTTTCACGTTTCATCGCCGTATTCACGGCGCTCCGTATGTCCGTAAGTACGGCACAACGTGCCGCTAGTTGATGATCCGACACGAACCACGATGTTGTCAATGGGTTAAGTGCAACTCCGTTAAATCACGTCGAAGGAGTCAGTTCTTCCCTGGCCGTTGAGGAACTCGACGAGATGGTTCGCTCGTCTTCGTGTCGCCTTCGGGACTGCCGAGCTGGCGCTCCAAATCCGTGAAGGCAGCGATAATCGCCGGTGCTTCGTATGCACGATTGCGCCGTCCGATATTGACCTGCTTGAGAACACCAGCCTCAACGAGTTGCGTCACCGCATTGTTTGCCGCTGGAAAGGTGCGGCCAATAAGTGCAGCTGCACTATTCACCATGACGACAGGAGCCCCGAGCAGGGCTCGCAGTAAGAGATCCGTCGCGGAGTTCTTGCGTACAGTTGGGAGCTGCTCACGCCAACCAGTTTCAATGGAACGGGCGCGAGCTTCAAAGGCATTCGAGTAGGAGACAGCACGAATGCAGGCCTCAGAGAACTGGGCAATCCATCGGTTAACCCCAGTGTGGGCATCCTTTCCCGTTGCGGGTCCTCGGTAGCGCACTCCTGTCAGCCCTTCGACGTACGCCTTCGCCCAGGTGGCGAGAACTAGCGAGACGGGCGGCAGCGCTCGAAGAGCCAGGCCCCTTCTACGAAGCACGAGGTGGATGAGAGTTCGCCCGGTACGTCCATTGCCATCGACAAAGGGGTGGATGGTCTCAAACTGGGCGTGGGCAATGGCCGCTTGGGCAACGGTGGGCAGTGCATCGTCGTTGCAAAAGGCACAGAGGTCCGTCATGAGATCTTGGACATACTCAGGCGGAGGCGGTACAAACGCAGCGGAACATGGATTGTAGGCGCTACCTCCAATCCAGTTCTGTTCCTCGCGGAATTGTCCGCCGTATTTCTCCATCCGACTTCTCGCGAGCAAACGCCGGTGCACTTCGAGGAGGAGGTCCACCGTAATTGGATCTCCAACGCCGACCTGATCGACGACATAGACCATGGCATCGATGTTCCCTAGAACCTCGGTTGCCGTGACGTCGTGAGGGACATCATTGAGTCCACGACCCACTTCTGCGTGCAGGAGTTGCCGTGCCCCTATATCCAGGCCCTCGATTCGCGACGAAGCGACGGCTTCGGCACGGAGCAGGATGCGAGCGAGCGCCTCAGTGTCGATTAGGGCTGCCGCCTCAACGTTCAATCGAGCGATTGCTGCTTCGGCATCGGCGACGTCTGCGGCCACGTCACCGTCGAGACTGAATGATCGACCAACGAGGTTGTCAGGAATGTAGGCCTCGTACGCGCACGAACGGCGATCGAGCTTTGTCTGCCCGGACCAGTCACTGGTCCATTGTCGTTTAACAACCTTTGACATGGAATCTCCTTATGAAAGGTTATTGTACAACCTTTCATATGAGAAAACCATACTTAAGGTTGCGGTCCCGTCCATTGGAGCAACTTGTCCAGCGCGATCTTCAGAATCAGCACGCGCCTTCCTATCCTGATGCAAGGGATCTCGCCTCGGGCGACTGCCTCGTAGGCAAACGCTCGTGAAATACCAAGTGACTCTGCAGCCTCCTCGACAGTGAGGGTGAGCCGCTCAACTGGCTTGCCCGATTTTGTCTCTCCGGCAGTTCTTCGCTCGATGTGGAAGTCGAGCCACGCTGCGACGTCTTCGGCGTCACGGAGAGCTTTCGGATTCTTGTCCCACCAGTCCTGGTGGATCATCGAGATAGGCCCGACCGTTATCTCGAAGGGTAACTCTGGGACCTTGTCGTCGTCTGGCACGCAACCAGTCTGCCCTTAGCGTGCTGCCCGCGCCTTCTTCTTCGTCGGACCGAGTACGTCGCCCATAATTGCCGCCGCTGCACGGTCGCGGTCCTCGATGAGGTGGCTGTAAATCCGGAGGGTGATCGAGGGATCGGCATGACCAAGGCGACCGGCGACGGTACGCACGTCCACCCCTGCCCCGATGAGCTGCGTGGCCGTGAAGTGACGCAGGTCATGCAGTCGGACTCCCTTTACTCCGACGGAATCACGGACGCGGATGAAAAACGAGGTCACGTTGTCGGGCCGGAATGAGGTCGTGCAATCAATGAAGGGGGAGAAGATGAAGGCGTCCTTCAAAAGGGTTGTTCCGACAACCTTCGCCCACCCAATAACTTCGTCTTTGTACTCCTCCAGGAGGGCAATCCCGACAGGATCAAGGGCCACATCCCTGGAGGTGTCGGTCTTCGTCGTCTTCTCGGCAACACCGCCAGGTACAACAACGACGGAACGGGACACTTCGATGATCCCCAGCTTCAGGTCCACGTCTGTCCAACGGAGTGCACACAGCTCACCTCGTCGCATCCCAGTCAGTGCGGCGAGGATGAGGAGCGGAGCAAGTCGCGGGTCTCGCTCTCCGGCAGCGTCTATGACCTTCCGGACGACCTCGACAGAGGGGGCATCCACCCGGCGCTGGGGCACTCGTGGAGGCCGTGCTCTTTCGGCGACATTGTCATTCACCCATCCCCAGCGAACGCCCTGGTGGAGGGCTGCCGAAATGGTGGCGTGGTGATTCCGAATGGTCTTTGGGGCCGTTCCAACTGACTTCATTGCTCCGTAGAGGTCGTCGAGGTGCTTGGCCGTGAGCGCAGTCAGAGGAACCTTTCCGAGCCGTGGGCGGATCGTCTTTTGGATCTGGGACCGATGGGTCCGAAGCGTTGTTGGAGAGAGGTCGAGGCGCTCGCACTCTTCGAGCCACTGGTCGAGGAGTTGGCCGAAATTCGCTCCGACACCGTCGGTGCTCGGAGCCTGTTCCTCAATGAGGTCGCGAAGTGCACGGTCTGCAGCTCGTGAACTGCCGTGGAAGGTCTTCGAAACCCGTCGATATTTGTCGGTGATCGGGTCCTTACCCAAGGTGAGACGAAGTTCCCAGACGCCTTCACGTAGTTTTCGCCTCGAACCCTGCATAAACGCTTCGTACACACGTTTGTGGGATTCTTTGTTGGATTTCCGAATGGGCAGCAGAAGGGCCGGTGCTTTCACACCGGCCCTGACCTGCACTTTTACTTAGTGGCGGGGGCAAGATTTGAACTTGCGACCTTCGGGTTATGAGCCCGACGAGCTACCAGACTGCTCCACCCCGCGTTGCGAACAGCCAGTGTACCAGAGGCGGAGAGTCCCAATTGCGGCAGCGCCCTTCGAGGTGGGTCCGGTCACGACGTAATCGCTCCCTGCCCGGGTCGCGCCGACCCGGTCAGGGAGCGAGTTCGTTACAGCGAGGTTGCGGCAAGCTCGTTCGACGGGGCTCCGGTGCCAGAACGATTGACCGCGCGCACGAAGAAGTAGTACGTCGTGCCCTTGACGAGACCGGTCACGGTGACCCTCGTGCGGGTGATCAACGAGGAGTTGACCGGCGTGGCGGACTCTCCCCCCGGCGACGTGCCGACGTAGACGTTGTAGCCCTGTAGCCGAGAGCCGCCGCTGGACGGTTGCGTCCAGCCCAGAGCGACCGACCCGGTGCCGGCGACCGCCGACGAGAGGACCGGACTGCCGGGCAGTCCCGGCGTCGACGACAGCTCGTTGGACGAGGCGGACGAACCGACCGAGTTCACGGCCCTCACGGTGAAGTAGTACCTCGTGCCGCTGTTCAGACTGTTTACCGTCGCGCCGCTTCCCGTGATCAGCAACGAGTTGACCGGCGTCGACGACTCCCCTCCGGGGGCCGTGCCGACGAAGACGTTGTAGCCGAGGATCGCACTGCCGCCATTGCTCGACGGTGCGCTCCAGCCGAGCGTCACCGACGAGGTGTTGGCGGTCGCTGAGTTCAATGTCGGGCTGCCCGGCACGCCGAGCGACACTGGCGTCGCCGTGACCTCGGATCCGGTGGTCGAGCCGAAGGAGTTGACGGCGGCCACGGTGAAGTAGTACTTGGTGCCATTGGTGAGTCCGCTCACCGGGTAAGTGGTGCCGGTGATCGGCGATCCCCCGTTGAGCGCCGTGGCGGACTCCCCGCCCGGCGACGTGCCCTCGAAGACGTTATAACCGAGGATCGCACTGCCGCCGTTGGACGCCGGAGCGCTCCACGAGAGCGCGACGGAGCCGTTGGCCGGCGTCGCGGTCACCGACGTCGGCGGTCCGGGCGCGGTCGGTGCCGTCGGCGCGGTCGAGAACGCCGCCAGGCTGTTGGGACTTCCTCCGGGTGTACCGAGTCCGGTCGGACCGTTGTAGCCGTTCACGCTGGCGGCGGCGTTGCACATGTAGGCGACGGCGCACGAGCCGTCGGTGCCCGACGTCACGGGGTAGAGCGAGCCGGGGTTGGTGTAGGCCGCCGAGGCCGGGACCGTCGAGCCCCCCGAAGCGTTGCCGGCCAGCGCGTACATCGAGCTGATGATCGGAGTCGCGACGCTGGTGCCGCCGAAGGCCGCCCAGGTGAATCCGGTGCCGTAGGTGTCGTAGACCCAGACACCGGTGTTCGGATCGGCGACGGCCGACACGTCGGTCACCATGCGGCGGGAGCAACTGGGATCGGCCTGCCACGACGGCTTGGGTTCGTAGGCGCTGCACCCCGCGCCCGCGCCGCTCCATACCGTCTCGAGCGCGTTGGCGGAGCGCAGACCGAGGTCGGTCGACTGCGAGAGGCTCGTGCCACCAACGGCGGTCACGGACGGCGAGGCCGCTGGGAACTCCGTGCCGAAGCCGCTGTCGCCCGAAGCGACCACGACCGCGACGCCGGGGTGGTTGAAGTAGGTGTTGCTGTCCGTCTGCTCCCCGTTGTACTCCGAGCCGCCGTAGCTGTTCGAGACGGTGTTGGCCCCCATGAGGACAGCCTGGTTGACCGCCGTGCCGAGATCGACGATCGAGGCCGTCGAGGCCTCCACGAGGAGTATCTGACAGCTGGGGCAGATGGCACTGACCATCTGGACGTCAAGGGAGATCTCCTCGCCCCAGCCGGCGTTGCCCTGGGGCAGTGGCGAGCTGGCGCCCAGTTCATTGACCACCTGGAAGGTGCACGCCGAGGATCCGTGCGAGACGGTCCCCGTCGGACAGGCCGGAAGTCCGAAGAACGACCGGTACGTCGCGAGGTCGCTCGTGACGTTCGGGTCGCTGTAGGCATCGACGATGGCGACGATCTGTCCGGCGCCGCCACCGTGCGCCGCCGCGGCGGACGCCACGTTGTAGGCCGATCGGAGGTAGCAGGGGTCGTAGGCCCCGGTGCCCGAGACGCTCACGAGGGACGGCACGTTGTTGTCGCTCGCGCTGCACGCGGAACCGGCGGGCTGGGACGGCGCGGAGGCGAGCGCGTGGGTGCCGAGGTCCTGGCGAATCTGGGCGTTGCAGTGTGCGGTTCCCGCGCCCACCGCGTACGAGCAGACATTCACGTCCCGCTCACCGCTCCCACTCTGGTGGTGCCAGAAGCCGTTCACCCACCCGGCACTCGTCGTGCTCGAACCGCTCCCCGACCCGTCAGCGAAGGCCGGCAGTCCGGAGAACAGACTCAGACCCACCGCCACGAAGGCAATGAGTCCCCGGCGCCAGGCTCCGGTGTATGACGATTTCGCGACGTGACGCATGATTCCCCCCGAGCACTCCTGGAACCTTTCCAATCCTTCGATGGTATTGCGTGCGAACCCTCCGATGATGGGAGAAAACTCAAAATCCCAACAAGTTCGAGTCACCGAGCAGGAAAGGCAGAGGCCCCCTCCATCGGAGGGGGCCTCTGCTCAGCGCACGCACGTGCGTCGATAACTACTGGCTAGCTGACCTTGAAGGTGATCGACGTGCTGCCACCATCGGGGTTGGTCAGGAACACTCGGTAGGTGCCCGCCTTGAGTGTCGCCGAGGCGGTCACCGTCAGCGAGACCCGGCCGGTGTTCAGGCTGAACACCGTGAACTTGAAGCCAGCCTTGTTGGCCTTGAACTTGGCCCCGTCCCCGAAGCCCGAACCGTGAAGGATCAGCGTCGTGGTCTTGCCGTGGACGACCTTGCCACTCGTTGACGAGATGTGGGGCGACGACTTGGCGACCGAGCCGCTCACAGTCAACGTCCCGTTGCCGTAGAGGTGGGTCGGCGAGTAGTTGGCCTGATGCGCAGCGGGCGTCACCGTCACGGTGCCCGACGAAGGCGTCACCGAATAGGTGCCGGCCGAGGTCGGCGTTGACTGGGAGGGACCATACGTCGTCCCGCCGATGCCCGTGTAGGTGAAGACGACACCCGTGACCGTCGCCGTGTCGCCCGTCGCTAGACCGGCCACCGATGCGGTCTCGTTGACCGCAGCCCCCGCCGCCACTGACTCACTCGAGGCGTTGATGATGAGGATCGGAACCGTCGGAACCGGGCCCGGCAGGATTCCACCACCGGTTCCAGTGACCGTGAGGGTGAACGAGAACGTGCCCGAGTCGCCGAAGGCGTCAGCCGTCGTGCCCGAGACCGTGTAAACGCCGGCCGTGAGACCAGAGACGGCCACGTTCAGGTGTCCACTCGACGAGACCGCCAAAGTCGGATCGGCCGAGGTCTTGGTGAAGGTCACCGGGCCGGTGCCACCGGTCGTGTTCAACTGCGCGTTGTAGCTCTGCGCGCTGATCGGGTCGCCAGTAAAGCTCACGGGAGTGGTCTGGACGATCGTCGCAGCCCCCACCGTCAGGGTGTACTGCCCGAAGCCGTACGCCAAGGTGACGGGATCCTGGAAGTACAGGTACTTCGTGTACGGGCCAATAGCCAATGGTCCACCGACGACGGAGATGACCCCCGATGCACTGACGGTCAATGCACTGGTACCGCCGTCATTGGACCACGTCACCGGATTCGCGTTTCCAGTCACGAACAGCTGCTGGCTGAACGTTGACGAAGCAGGAGGCGTCACCACTCCAGCCACTGGTGAGAGTTGGATCAGCGTCGGCACGACCAGCAGGTTGAAGGTGTACGGGCCGGTGTTGCCGTTGGAGTCGATCACGGTGCCATTCACCGTGTAGGGACCGGCCGCCAAGGATCCACTCGTGGTCACCTGACCAGAGCTGCTGACGTGCAGCGGACCCGAAACCACCGGGCTGAAGGCCAGACTGCCGTACCAGGTGTCGATGTTCAGGTTGTTGGTGTACGTACCTGAGTACTGGGTACTGACGTAGTCACTGGTCGGCGAGACCTGAACCAAGGTGCCCACCGTCACGTGCAGGGTGAAGGTGTAGGTACCGGAGTCGCCGTAGCCGTCCGACGTCGTTCCAGTCGCGGTGTAGTTACCGGTCGGAAGGACGGTATCGGTCAAGACCAATCCGTCGAAGTAGACGGAGATCGATCCGTTGTTGAAGGACGAGAAGTCCACGAAGCCGGGACTGCCGTTGACGTTCAGGAAGTTGAAGTAGAACGGCGAATTGGGTGACGTCACGGTGTCCGAGGTCGGAGCGACCTGGGTCAGCACGCCGGCCGTCACGTGCAACGTGTAGGAGAACGATCCACTGTCGCCCAGCGGGTCCAAGGTGTTGCCCGAGACGGTCCACAAGCCGACGGCGAGTGCGCATGACACCGTCAGGTGGCCCGACGTATCGACATTGAGGCACGCACTGTCACTGCCGGTCTGGCTGTAGGTGACGCCAGTCCCCTGGTCGCCCGTCGCGGTGATTGTGTCGGTCCAAGCCGTTGAAGTGAACGGAGTTACCGTGCTGCCGTTCGCGACGTGCCCGTTTTGGGTGAGCGTGATCGGAATGACGAAGAGTTGGTACCGCCAGCCGCCCCACGAGCCGTTGGCGTCAGTGATACCAGAGGGCGATGGGTCGAAGATGTCGTAGAAGCCCATGCAGAGCGGTCCGGTCGTCGAGACGGCGCCCGTGGAGTCGACCTGCAACTGGTTCCCGCCGAAGCACGACGTCTGGGAGTCGGGTGAGAAGGTGACGGTGCCGAAGGATCCGGCCGGTGAACCAACGGTGTCCGTGAACAAGGTCGACGAGAGGGTGTCGGTGATCGCAAAATTGAATGCGTTAGGGAGCTGACCGGCAATGACGTCGATCGAGAAGGAGAACGTCCCCGTGTCATGGGTGCCCGCGGTGTTCGTGTCCTGGACGGTGCCCGAAATCGTGTGGACCCCGTCAGCCAGCGTCAGAGCGCCCGTCGACGTGACCAGGCCAGTGGCGCTGATGCTCAAACCAGCGGGAGCACTCGTCTGGGCGAAGGTGTCGGCGCCGACGCCATTGGTGACGGTGAGCTGCTGGGAGAACCCAGAAGTCGTCGGCGCGGCAATGGTGCCACCGGGATTGGTGATGGGAACCACGAGGTTGATCGGGGTCACGTTCAGGCCGCTGCCCGCGTTGACGGTGAGCTGGTAGTTGTAGGAACCGGAGTCACCGTTGGTGTCCGAGGTCGTACCGGAAACGGTGTAGATGCCCTTGGCGAGCGTGCCCGAGGTGGAGACGTGACCGGAGGCGCTCACGTTGATCGGTCCGGCGTTGGTGCTGTAGGAGACGGTGCCGGAGCTCCCGGTGACGTTCAGTTGATCGACCCAGCCGGCGGACGCCGGCGTCGTCGTCGTGGCGCTGGTGGGCGCCGCCTGACCCATGGTGCCGGTAATGACGGTCAGCTGGAAGGTGTAAGTGCCGGTCCCCGCGGAGGTGTCGTTGGTAAAGCCGCTGACGGTGTAGATGCCGGTGGCGAGGATGCTCGGGACCGTGACGAGGCCGGTGCTGCTGACGTCCACCGGGCCCGCGACCGTGGTGTACGTGACGGCGCCGGAGTTGCCCGTGACGTTGAGTTGAGTGGAAACGCCAGTGGAAAGCGGCGTCGTGACCGAGCCGGTCAATGGCGAGACCTGAGTGATCGTGTACGGCGCTAACGCTGACGCGGAGCCCGCAATGCCCAAGGAGAGTCCAGACGCCATAAGGACGGCGAGCGCAACGTTTCGGGCGAACACCCGGCGGACTCCTGCGCGGAACTTCTTGTCGACACTCATCATTTGCCTCCCGGGCGTAAAAATAGATACTTCGAATCAAGTAATGCAGATACGACTCAGAACAGTACCTTGACAAGGGTTAAGTGTCAATTCATTGAGGGTGGATCTTGCTGAGATTTCCTTGATATTCGGGGCGTCTCGACCCGTCTGCGACTCGTTGTCATGCAGTTGACATGATTGTGGTCGAGAGAGAGCGCTCCGTACGTCACGATGAGATGCCGCGTGCGTCACGTGTTCGCAGGAATATCGGAACCGGTTCTCGTTCAAGACGTTGCCTTCGAACCCAGCGGCCTCGATGACAATCGCCCTCCCACTGCCCGTGATTCGCGAGAGCCCCACGTCCTCGACGTGACCGCAACGTCCATCCGTGGCCTTCACCGGTTGCCGGCGCAGTTCGCATCAATTGAGGGTTCGAAGACGTCACGACCAACGCCACGACATCGCCGCCTCGCCACCTTTCATCCACCTCGCGCCGTGGCCGCTCCAAGGTTGAGCAGTCAGCTTCCAATGCAAACCTGGAGGCGATGCCGGTTTCAGCCATTGAGGGGTGAGGAGGTGCCACGGCCGAGAACGGCCTTCGGCCACTTCCTGGACTGTCGCGAGAGGACCGAAGATCTGGCCGAGAAACGGCAAATGTCAACGCACCTCAGGACGTCCGTGCCGACCCAACGGTCGGGTGGCGATGAATGAGGGGCCCGAAACCGCCGTGAGAGCGGCTCAATCAGCCATTCGACTTGGATTTCACCGTTGTCGTCGTGGATCCCGTCGTCGAGGGAGAGCTCTTTCCGGTCAACGCCTTCTGGGCGAGCTGCAGGTCTCGGTTCATTGCATTGACCTGAGCCTGGTACGCGCCGAGGTTGCCCGCGCTCAGGGCGCTCTGGGCGGCGGCGTAGGCCGACGAGGCACGCTCCAGGTAGTACGCAGCGGACTGACCACCTTGTCCGGGCCCGGTCGAGGGCTTCCCGGGTGTGATGTTCGAGCCGAGGACGTCCGAGAGCGCACCGGCCAGCGTCGGCTCGATACCGACCTGCTGGTTGAAGACGGCGATCACGTAGCGCAGCTGCGGCAGCGGGTTGGACGTGCTCGTCACGTAGAGCGGGCGGATGTAGAGCACGCTCTGGTCGAGCGGCACCATCAGGTTGTTCCCGAGCAGCACCGAGGAGCCGTGCTGGTCGAGCAAGGTGATGGTCTGGGCGGCCTTGGTGTTCTGCTGGATCTCGGAGTCGGCCTGCACCGGTCCGGTCACCGACGTGCCGCGTGGCGTCACGTAGACGTTCAACTTCCCGTAGTCGACGGGATCGCTGGTCGCGACCATGAAGGCCGTGAGCCCCTGGACGAACTGGGAGTTGCCGGCCGGCACGAAGGCGATCGACTCGAGGAGCTGCTGGTGGTTCGCCTGGGGCAGTGAGCCGACCTGGAAGACCGGGCTCATCGCGGAGAGCTGGGACGACGTCACGTTGCCCGCGGCGTCGGTGACGGTCGTCTTGTTGAGCGACTGGCTGGGCGTGCCCTCACCGGTCGTGGGCGAGATCTCCCAACGGTCCGACGCGTTGTAGAAGGCGGAGGCGGTCGTGATGTGGTAGCGGCCGAGCGTGTCGGCTTGCACCGAGAAGATGTCCGACGGGTAGCGCAGGTGGCTTTGAATCGCGGCGGGCAGGTCGCTCATCGGGTGGAACATGGTCGAGAACGCCGCGCGGTAGGCCTTGAGGACCGGGTCATTGGGGTCCACGGCGTAGAAGGTCATGGCGCCGGTGAAGGCGTTGACGACGACCTTCACCGAGTTGCGCACGTAGTTGAAACTGCCGGGCAGCCCGCCGAAGTTCACGTTGAGGCTCGAGGCGTTCTGCGAGTACGGGTACTGATCCGACGTGGTGTAGCCGTCGAGCACGTAGTTGACCTCGCCGTTGGCGACGACCGCGTAGGGGTGCGCATCGAACGAGAGGAACGGTGCGGCCTTCTGGGCCATCTGGGCGACGTCGCGCACGAACAGGACCCGACTCTTGGAGGTGATCTGATTGGAGATCAGGAAGTTGAAGTCACCGAGGCGCAGCGCGAAGGCCATGCGACTGAACAGCGACCCGACCGCCACGCCCCCGGTGCTGTCGTAGTGGGTCTCGACGGGCACGCCGGCCTTCGGACCGGAGTTGACCTGGTAGTCGAGCTCGAGCTGCTTGGTGTTGGCGACCACCCATCCCGGGTCGTTGATGCCGAAGTAGATCCCCGGCTGGGTCAGCACCGGCATGCCGCTCGACGACTCGGGAGGCACATTGGAGATGGCGAAGAGCGGATTGCCGGTGTTCGCGTCGACCGTGTTCGCCGCGACGACCGCCGCACCGATGCCGTGGGTGTACTGGAGGTGCTGGTTGACCCAACTCTGACTCGGCAGGTTCGCCGTGTTGAGCTGGCGCGCGCCGATCAGCACCGGGGTGAGCTTGCCGTTGACGAAGTACCGGTCGACCGACAACGTGGAGAACGTGTAGTACGAGCGGATCGACTGGCGGCGCGTCACGGTCGCGAGCGCGATGTCCGACGCGGGGTCCCACAGGCGGATGTTGTTGAGCGTCGCGGTGTCGGCCTTGATGGTGGCGTTTGAGATCGTCGTCGAGCCGGCGAAGGTGTGGACGTTCACCTTGTCGAGGTTGTAGGCCGCGCGGGTCGCCTCGATGTTGCGTTGGATGTAGGGGACCTCGAGCGTGTCCTGGTTCGGGGTCACCTTCAGGGCCTGAAGGATCGTCGGGTAGAGCACGCCGATCACGAGCGCGACGAAGAGCCACAGTCCCACCGCCACGGCGGGCAGCGACCAGCCGCGCATGCGCACGTTGGCCAACAGGATGAGCGCTGCGGCGAGCGAAAGGTAGAACAGGATCGTCAACGCCGGCATGCGGGCGTGCACGTCGGTGTAGCCGGCGCCGTTGGTGTACCCGTTGGTGGAGTTGACCAGCTCCCACTTGCCCACCACGTAGCCCGCCGCCTTCATCAGCGCAATGCCCGCGCCGATGACCGACAAGTGGGCCTTCACCCTCGGCGCGACGCGCGGCGTGACACGGGTGGCCCGAATGCCACCGTTCAGGTAGTGAAAGCCCGTCGTCACGATGAGTGCCACGACGAGCGCGATCAGGGCCCACGTGATAACGAACGAGACGAAGGGCAGCGTGAAGACGTAGAAGCTGATGTCCTTCTTGAAGAGTTGGTCCTTCACGCCGAATGGTTGGCTGTTAGCGAAGAGCAGGTACTTCTGCCACTGGCCGGTCGCGTTCAGGCCGGCCACGAGTCCCATGACGAGCGCAATGGCGGCGTAGATGCGCTTGGCGTACGGGCGCACCAGATTCTGGAAACGCCGGACGATCTCGTCCTCGGGGTCGAACGAGAGGTCGCGCGCGCCGAAGCGATCGGTGAGCAGCAGGTTGCCCCACATGATGAAGAAGAAGACCGCGCCGAAGACGAGACCGAGGCCGACCTTCACCAGCAACAAGGTCGTGAAGACCTTGCCGAGGCCGACCGAAGAGAACCACATCTGGTCGGTCCAGAGCACGGACAGGTTGCGCAGCGACAAGAAGCCGACGAGCAGGACGGCGAAGGCGAGTCCGAACCAGAACCGCCGCGAAAGTCGACCGAGCCGGCGGGGGCGCGGCGATGGCATGTCGGTGGGGCTACGCACACTGGCAGCCTAGGTCGTTTCTCAAACGGGAACGACGGCGCACGCGCATCCGGCGTGCAGTGGCGGGAAGGCGGAGCCACTGGGGAAGTTCTGTCCGGCCGGCCGCTCGCCCGACGCGGCGTCGAGTGCGCACGCGTCGCAGGGCGCGTCGTTGGGCGCGGCGTAGAAGCGCACCGAGCGACCCTGGGACGCCGCCAGCACACCGATGTGGAAGGCCCGGCGTGCGGCGTCGGTGCAGAGTCGCTCGACGCGCGCGCCGCGCCACTCCTTGTAGGCGGCGTTGGCCCGCTCGGGGCCGTCCCCGCTGCCGTCGGCCAGGATGCGCTTGCGAAGCGCCAGCACGATGGTCACGGCCAGGTCGGCGGCGCAGTCCTTCAGGGCGGCACGGTTGGCCACGCCCGCCGCGGCCCCGGCCTCGTCGGCGGCGAACTGGACCCCGGCCGCGGCGGCGTCGACCAGTGCGTCGATTGACGCGTCGGCGTAGCGGGACCGCTGGTCGTGCTCATCCTCGAGCTCGGTCGTGATCATCGCCCTCACGTCGCGCAGGCGCTCGAGCATGACGTTCTGGTCGTCCTGCAAGGCCCGCTTGACCTTTCGCGTCAAGATCGCCAGCGATTGGTCGAGGGCCTGGTCTCGTCGCGTGAACAACTCACCCGCGGCGCTCGGGGCCTTCATCGGGGCCGCGGCGGCCTTTCGGGGCGCCTGGGCGGTGGCGCCTCGCTCCTCCAGCGAGGCCTTGCGCAGGCGCGCGAATATCTCGTTCACGACATCGGTGCCCGAGGCGTCGTCGTCAAGCACGGACTCACCGGTCCCGTCCGATTCCTTTGGCGCCTTGCGCGCCTTGGGCTTGGCTTCATCCGGCTCGTCGGCGACCTCGCGAACTTTGACATCGGGCACCGCGCGCAGCGGCGTGCCGGCGAGCAGCTCCTCCTCGGTCGGCTCGGCGGTCATCGGGCGCAGGCGCAGCACGTCGAGCGCGGCGCTGCGCGCCGCCTCGTCGGAGTTGTTGATGCCCGAAAGGACGCCCTCCACCTGATCGAGCAGGGACGAGACAAAAGAGCCGAGCGTATCGCGCGCGGCACGCAACTGCTCGATTTGCATGTGCAGGGCCTTGCGCTTGACGGCGAGGTCGTTGAGCACGACCTTTCGGGCCTCGTGGGACTGTTCGACGATTGCTCGGCCCTGCTCCCTCGCATGCTCCACGAGGGCCTCGCCGTTCACCTTGGCCGACTCGACGAGCCGCTCGGCGGCCAGGCGGGCATCGTGATCGATCTGCGTGGCGGTGCTCTCGGCTTCAGTGATCAGAGCCGTCGCACGCTCTTGGGCCTCGATGAGGTGGGCGGCGGCGCGCTGCTGGCTCTCAGTGAAGACCTGGGCGCTTCGCTCCTGGGCCTCCGAGGTGACGCGACCGGCCTCCTCGTGCGCGGAGCGCAGGATCGCGGCACTCTGGGCGCCCAGCGCTCCGGCGAGCGTCGCTTCGTCGAGGGTGGGATTGGCGGCTCGGCGCTGGGCCTCACCGAGCTGGTCCTGGAGCTCTCGGATCCGCGACTCGAGGTGTCCCATCTCGCGCGCGACCATCTCGAGGTGGACGCGAACCTCGTTGGGGTCGAGGCCGCCCTTGCGCAGGGTCGCGAAGTTCATGCGTGCGATCTCGGTCGACGATTGACGCGCGGTCGAGTGGATTCGGCGTTCGTCCATTCCTTCCAGACTACGGCGTGGCGCAAGTGAGATACGGCTTAGTGGGGCGGGGTGAGTGGCGTGGGCGCGTCGCCGCCGATCGCGCGCAGGTCGCTCAGCACCTGGGAGAGCGACGTGACGCCGATGATCTTCAGCCCCGGTTGGGCGGCGCTCTGGGCGGTCGCGACCTCGACCTGGGGAACGATGAAGTACTTGGCCCCGCTGCGCTGAACGGCCACCGTCTTCTCGGCCACTCCCCCGACGTCGCCGACGTCGCCGAAGACGTCGATCGTGCCCGTGGCCGCGACGACCTGGTGGCCGGTCAACGATCCCTGGGAGAGCCGGTCGATCAGAGTGAGTGTCATTGCGAGTCCGGCCGAGGGTCCGCCGATGTTGCTGGTGTCGATGGTCACCCTGGCCGGCAGCGTGTAGTGGACCCCGGCCTGGACACCGACGCCGATCCACGATCGGCTGGAACCGGTCACACCAACGCAGCCCGTTGGCCCCCCTTGGCCCTTGGGCACGGCGGCGGTCGTCACCGAGAGCGACGTCGGGACCGCCCACGTGATCACCCCGGTCCGGGAGATCTTCGCGCGCGCCACGCCAAGACTGACCCTCGTGCCCGGCGCGACGTCGTGCAGCGCCACAATCAGCGCGCAGTCCGACGTCACGGGCTTCGCGTCGACGGCCACGATCTCGTCGGCGACGTGCAGGCCGGCCCGACGCGCCGGCGAGGGCGCGATCACCGAGTTGACGACCGCCCCGGTCGCCGTCGACGGCGTCGTCCAACCCAGGGCGTGGAAGGCCGCGACCTCGGCCGCCATCTTCGAGTCACTCATCTCCAGGTACCCCTGGGCCACGAGCTCGTCGGTCGGCACGCCCGGTTCAACCAGCTGGTCGGCGCTAACGAACTCGACGTGGGACTGCAGGTGCATGGTCAGCCACTGCCACGCGTTGAGCGACTGGAGCAGCACGTCGGTGAGCATGATCGTGTCGTGGTGAGCGTCGGTCGCGATGCCGTGGACCTTCACGAGCGGCGCGACCGGCGTCGCGTCGCCGGGCGTCATGGCGTACTCGGGGACCGTCCAGACTTGCAGTCCGAAGAAGACGGCCAGCAACCCCGCCATCGTGAACAGAAGGCCCGTCGCTCGCCGTCGACCCTTCGAAGGTGGTGAGATGGGTTGGTGCAAAGTGATGAGCCAACGCTAGCGGAGGGTGCTGAGGAGGCTCTGCTGCGCGCGGGCTTCGCCGCCGTCCCCGATTTCGTCGACGTGCTGCGGGCCAACTTGCACGCCGAGCGACCACGACTGCGAGTCCTGGCGTTGCGTGGGGCGCAGCGCCAGTCGCTCCTCACGTCAAACGATTGGCGTCACGCCCTCGTCGACCCCGACGTCGACGTTCGTCGCGAGGCGCTGCGGCTCGTCGCCTACGTCGCGGTGGACGACGATTCGATTCGAGGCCAGGTGGTGGTTGCCCTCGACGACGACGATCCGCTGGTCGTGGACGCGGCGGCCTTCGCTCTCGGCGAGCACCTTTGGTCGAACGGCGTCGAACGTCTGATCGAGGTGGCGACCGGCCACGACGACGCGCGGTGTCGCGAGGCGGCGGTGGCGGCGCTCGGGGCGATCGGCGACGACCGCGGCCGCGCGGCGGTGCTCGCAGCCCTCGACGACAAGCCGCCGGTGCGCCGACGCGCGATCGTGGCGTTGTCGAACTTCGAGGGTCCCGAGATCGAGGCGGCACTAGAGCGCGCGGCCGAGGACCGGGACTGGCAGGTCCGCGCCGCGGTCAGCCAGCTGCGCGCCGACGAGGACTGACCGGGCGACTACCGATCGGCGTCGCGAAAGAGCGCATACAGCGAGGACATCTCCTCGAGGCAGAGCGCGAGGCCCCGGATGACGACGGTGTCGGGCTCGAGAGCGACCTCGACCTCCACGCCGGTGTTGGCCGCGATGAGCTCGGCGAAGTCGGCGAGTTGGGCCTGGCCGCCGACCATCGTCAGCCCCCGCGCGCTGACGTCCTGGGAGAGGTCGGGCGGCGCGTCGCCGAGGCACTCTTGCACCATGCGCACCGTCGAGGTGACGACCTCGTGAGCGGCGGCGTTCACGAGGTCGGCGTCGACGTCGACCTCGACGAGTTCGCCCCGGTCGACGGTGCGCGCGAGCACCACTTGGGAGAGGCCGCGGGTGCGGCCCATCGCCGACGCGAGATGGAACTTCAGGTTCTCCACGACCGCCGGCGCGACGACGACGCCGAGCTGGATGCGCAGCAACGACGCGATCGCGGCGTCGAAGTCGTTGCCTCCCTGGCGACGGGCGCTTCCGGTCACGATGCCGCCGAGCGAGATCACCGCGGCCTCGCTGGCCCCGGCGCCGAGCAGCGCCACCGCCGACCCGACGGGGTCCTGGACCGGCAGACCGAGACCGATGGCCGCCGCGATCGGCGCCTCAATCAGGCTCACCTCGCGCGCGCCGGCCTGGATCGCCGCCTGGCGCAGGGCGCGGCGCTCGATGGGCGTGGCGAGCGAGGGCACGCTCATGACGACGCGGGCCCGGCTCAGCTTGGAGATGCCGGCGCGCTCGAACAGTCCGGCGATGAGCCGGGCCGTCACGTCGAAGTCGACCGTGGCACCCTGGGCGAGCGGCCGGAAGACGACCACGTGGCGCGGGGTTCGCGCGACCATGTCGAGCGCCCCGTGACCGACCTCGACGACCGAGCCGGTGTTCGTGTCGATGGCGACCAGGGTCGGCTCGTCGAAGAGGATGCCCCGTTGGGCCGTGGCGAGGCGCGAATGGGCGGTTCCAATGTCGAGCGCGACGTCCAATGGCACAATCAAGGATGATAGGGCGACAGTCACTTGAGCCCTTTGATTCACTAGCCTTCTCTACGTGACTAACTGGGGACCCGTCGACTGGTGGCGCGCGCGACGCGGGTATTCGGGCCCGCCCCCGAAGCACGCGCGCACGTGGGTCCACCCCAGCGAACTGCCGAGCTTCGAGTCTCTCGACGTGTCGCCCGTCTGGCAGATCCAGTCTCGCGCGGCCCGCCTCACCGGCGTCGTCATGGCCGCGGCACTCATCGCCGGCTCGGCCGGTCTTCTCATCACCCGCAACGCCAGCTCCTCCGAGACCCCCCTACCGGCGCACGTCGCGAAATCCCTGAGCGCGCTGCCGGCCAACAGCCGCCTCGCGGCCGAGCACACGGTCGATCTCACCATCACGACGCCCGGCCACGTGCGGGTCGTCGCCGCCATGGTCCTGCCCCACCAGCTGGCCGTCACGACAACGCCGATCCCCTCGTCCGCACAGATCACGGGTTCGACGACCAAGCTGGTCAACTTCCCGGTCACCTGGGTCGGTCGTGACAAGGTGATGGGCTTTTCGATCGTGCGACTCGGTCGGCGAATCCCTTCGCTCACCTTCGCCCCTCTGCCGGCGACCGCGCCCGTCGTCGCCATCTCGCCGATCCTCAAGACGACGGCAAGCCCTCCGCAGTTCGCGTGGGCCGCCACCACCCTCGGTGACCCCTCGATCAACGCCACCGGAGTCATCAGCTACCTTTCGGTCGCCTCGGATTCGGACACCAACGGCTTCGTGGACGCGGTGGCCGTGAACAAGAGCGGCCAGGTCGTGGCCGTGCTCTCGACGGGCCACCTGTGGTACTCGGCCCAGTTCGTGGCGCGCATTGCCTACATCGTGGCGACGGGGCGGGGCTGTCACTCCAGCCTCGGCATCGTCGGGGCCTCCGCCCAGGGCGGAGGCGTCCTCGTGCAGCGAGTGCTGCCCAAGACGCCAGCCCAGTGGCACTTCAAGAAGGGCGACGTCGTGACCGCCCTCAACGGCAAGGGGACCGACACCTTCTCCGCGCTCGTCACCGAGCTCTACCTCACGCCGGCCTACTCGTCGGCGAAGGTCACCTTCGTGCGCAACGCAACAATCCACCACGCCGTCATGACGCTCGGCTGCGCACTCTAGGTTGGATTCGTGAGCGACAACCCCTTCGGCGGCATGTTCGGCGACATCTTCTCCCTGCTCGGTCAGCAGGGGCCCGACGCCTGGTACACCACGGCGACCCAGTTGGCCCTCAACATCGCGCGCGGAGCCGACGGCGACCCCAACCCCGAGCCGATCGAGCGCCAACGCCTCGAGGAGTTCGCCCCAATCGTCGGACGCCACGTGGACGCCCTGCTCGGAGTGCCGCGCGAACACGCCGTCACCGCCGTCAATCGCACCATGCTCACCTTGGCGGCGTTGGCGCAGTGGCGGCCCCTGATGGAGCCAATGGTCGCCTCGAGCGCCTCGATGGGTGAGGACCTGGATCTCGCCGACAATCCCTTGATGGCCCAGATGGCGTCGACCCTCGGACCGCTCTTCGCGGGCTTCCAGATGGGCTCGGTCGCCGGTCACTTCTCCGAACGGGCCTGGTCGCTCGCGGCGCTACCGCTGCCCCGACTCGACGACCAGCGACTGCTGGTCGTGAACAACCTGAAGTCCTTCGCCGAAGCCTGGTCGCTCGAGCGCGACGAGGTCTACGTCTTCGCCCTCGCCCAGGAGTTCGTGGCGTCGCTCGTACTCACCCAGTCCGGCACCGGCGACGCACTGCGAGCCCTGCTGATCGACGCCGTGCGCGAGGCCGCGAAGGCCCAGGGCGACCTGCTCACCAAGCTCCAGTCGATGGTCGATCCGAGCGACCTGGACAAGCTGATGAGCGATCCCGAGTCCCTGCTCGACGGCATCGAGATGCCCGAGGAGACCGACGCGACGCGCGCGATCAACGCCGCCGCGAGCGTGCTGCTCGCGTTCTTCGAGGCGGCCGCCCACGAGATCACCGCCGCCATCCTCGGTCCCCGACCGGCCCTCGTGGAGGCCTACCGGCGCCACCGGCGAAGCGACGCGCGCGGCGAGGACGCCGCGTCGGCGCTCTTTGGAATCTCGACCCAGGGTCCCCACCACGACGCGGCGGCGAGGTTCGTGGCGTCGATGAAGAACGAGCACACGTTACGAGTCTTTGACGCGTTGCTACGCGTCGACGGCCTGCCGAGCAGCGCCGAACTCGACGACCCGGCCTCGTGGTTCGAGCGGGTCACGAACTCGCCGTTGGCCTAGCTCTCCTCGTCGTAGCCGAGGTTCCACTCGACCAGAAGGTTCTCTCGCTCGGCGTCGCGGTTGACCCGCTCGCGATTGCGCCGGAACTGGGGGTCGTGGGGCGGCAAAAACCGCAGTCGGGCGTCGACCCGGTCGACGAAGGCCTGGATCTGCTCCTCGTCGCCAAAGACCATGCGGCACTCCCAGTGGGGCGCGACGGGGCCGAGATATATCACTTGTACGTGACCAACGGGGTCGACGACCTCGGTGGTCTCGGTGGTCGGAACCTGGCTCACGGTGCTCCTTTGGCGTACCTCGATGCTGCGAGGGGCCTATTCTACCGTTTGGCGTCGGAGGGCCACCGGGCCTGGTGCGTATGGCGCAGGTGCCCGCCTCGCCTCGTGAACAAGTGAACGTATCGTTATCTGATTGCAACACAACATGTCGCTACTGTGCGTAGTAGGGACCCGGTGGGGAGGGCGTGCATGAGTACCGAATGGATGGCAGACGGCAAGTGTCGTGAGTACCCGCCTGGCACCTGCTTTCCCAAGGACGGCGTCGGCGTGATCATCGCCCAGCGCGTCTGCGCGCAGTGCTCCGTGGCGAGCCAGTGCCTGGAGTACGCGTTGGAGAACCACATCGACCACGGAATCTGGGGTGGACGCAGCGAGCGCGAACGTCGTCGCATCCTGCGCGAACGTCGCCGTCGGCGCGTCTTGAACATCGACGCCAGCTGATCCCCTGACGTGTTCGAGTGCGTGGTCAACGTCTCTGAGGGACGCCACGCCGAGGTACTCAACGAACTCTCCTCTTCGACCGGACCCTCGCTGCGGGACCGTCATAGCGACCCCTTCCACAACCGCTCGGTCTTCACGCTCGTCAACGGGCCCGACGAGCTCGAACGGGACGTCCGTGGGCTGATCCGGTCGGCCTTCGCGCGTCTGGACATCACCGAGCACGTGGGTGTCCACCCACGATTCGGGGTGGTGGACGTGGTGCCGTTCGTGGCCCTGGACTCGTCGCAGGCCGCGACCGCTAGGTCCCTGCGCGACGACACGGCCCGGTGGGTCGCCGAGACCTTTCAGGTGCCCTGCTTCCTCTACGGCGAGGTCGCCGGGCGGCCACGCACCCTGCCCGACTTGCGCCGCGATGCCTTCAAGGCGCTCCTGCCCGACGTCGGCCCGTCCCGACCAGCGCCCCGGCTCGGCGCGGTCGCCGTCGGGGCGAGACCCGTGCTCGTGGCGTGGAACCTCTGGCTGCACGACGTGTCGATCGACGAGGCCCGCACCATCGCGAGGGCCGTGCGCCGACCGGAGGTGCGCGCGATGGGCTTCGTCGTCGGGGACGAGGTCCAGGTGAGTTGCAACCTGATCGACCCGGCGCGGGTCGGCCCTTCGGCCCTCTACGACCAGGTCAACGGTCTGCTGCCCCGGCGCGGCGAGATCCTTCGGGCCGAACTGGTGGGACTCGTGCCGCGCTCGGTGCTCGAGGGCGAGGACCGCGACCGCTGGGAGCAACTGGGACTGAGCGAGGCCACGACCATCGAGGGCCGACTGGCCGGTTCGTAGGGCCGTTGGCGGTTCAGCTCGCCTGGGCACGCCGCTCGATCGCCCGAGCCCGGCGAAGACGGCGCCGTTCGCGCTCGCTCATACCGCCCCAGATGCCGAACTTCTCACCGTTCTCGAGGGCGTACTCGAGGCAGTCCTCGCGTGCGACGCAGCCGCGACAGACCTCCTTGGCCTCCCGGGTCGAGGCACCGCGCTCGGGGAAGAAGAGGTCAGGGTCGACGCCCATGCAGTTGGCACGGGCCTGCCAGCCTCGATCTTCCATTCCGCTCATCAGTTCCACGATCTCCACGCTGCCGCCTCCCCCGCGGTGGCTTCCACCACCGTTGTAATTACAACGGTGTCATTGTGGCGGGAAATGCGACAAAAAGCAAATGGAAAGGTGAAGAACCCTGATCACGCCGGATTTCGAGGTACCGTCAGCTCGCTCGGCGGTGGCGAACGAAGTCGTCGAGGGCGTAGGTGCCCAATTCGTCGACGTCGGTGTAGAAGAGCCGTCCCCCGTTCACCCGCGCGATCTGCTCAACGAAAGGGAACTGACTTCGTTCGATGTCGAGGGCGAAGGTGTTGATCGTGATGCCGGCCTTGGTGCAGCGAAGGACCTCGGCCATGGTCTTGTCGAGGGTCTCTTGGACCGGCGGCCAGGCGAAGAACGGCTCGCCCGAGGCCGTCAGGTGAGCCGTTGGCTCGCCGTCGGTCACGACCACGATCTGGCGCTCGCCGCGCTCGTTGCGCATGAGGTGGCGGCTGAGCGCCAGCGCGTGCTGGAGGTTGGTGCCGTAGGCGTAGTCGATCGTCAACGCCGGGACGTCCTCGACCTTCAGCTCCTGGGCCGTCTCGCCGAAGCCGACGACGGCCACGAAGTCACGGGGGAACTTCGAGCGGATGAGCGAGGTCAGGGCCAGCACCATCTTCTTCGCGGGCACGAGGTTCGACCGCATGGCCATGGAGAGCGAGAGGTCGATGGCGAAGACCGTCGCCGACTTCTTCGTCGACTCGAACTCCTCGACCTCGAAGTCGTCGGCGTGCAGCTGGACCGGTGTTCCCGGTCCTTGGCGTAACACCGCGTTGCGCAGGGTCTTGGCGAGGTGCAACGAGAACGGCTGGCCCGGCTCCCAGGGCTTGGACGTCTCCTCGCGGTCGCCGCCGCGAGAGACCGTCGGCTCGCGGTGCGCGCCGATCGTCGGAGAGTTCCGCAGCTGGGCGAAGAGGGCCTTCAGCGCGCTCTGGCCGACTTGGCGCACGCCCTTGGGCGTGAGGCGCAGCCGATTGCCCTGACGATCGACGAATCCCTGGTCCTTTAGCGCCTTCAGCGCCTTCTGGAGTCGAACGACGTGCTGGGCGGCGTCATCGCCGAGATTGCGCCGCAGCGCCTCGACGTCGACCTCGGGTAGCCCCTGGGCGGCGTTGGCCTGGCCGAGGAACTGCTCGAGGCCCCGCAGCTCGCCGAGCTGCTCGGCCACCGACGCCGCGTCGGCGAAACTCGAGCCGTTGTTGCCGCGCATGCGGTGCGCCTGGTTCCAGTCGATGTCGGGCGTCGCCATGCGCAGGTTCGACACCAACCGGTTCATGGAGAAGTTGAGCTCCATGTTCTCCATCATCTGACCGAAAAGCGAGCGCAGCTCGCCCTGCTGCTCAGAGGAGAGGGAGTTGAACATCGCCTCGGCCGCGGCGGCGCGCTCGGCCATCATGCGCACCACGTCCTCCAGGCTCTGCGCCCCGGGGAAGTAGTCGCCGAACTTCGCCATGAAGTCCTCGAAGGCGGGGTCGAGCTCCTCGCCGCGGCGGTCCTGCTCGATCATCGTCGAGAGGGCGTCCATCATGTCGCGCATCCGGGCGAGCTCTTCGGGGTCGGGGCGGCCCATGAACTCCTTGCTCTGCTCGAAGTACGTGTCGAGCACGTCACGCTCCAACTCGGAGAGCAGCTCCTCGAACTGCTCGCGGGCCTCGGAGGACACGAACTCGTAGCTGCGATAGTCACCGAGTCGCTCACCCAGTCGGTCGCTCATGAGCTCGCGTTGCATGCGCTTCTGGCCAACCAGGTCGCGCGTCACCTCCTTTCGCCTCTCGTCGTCGGACGCCACCGCTTCGTCGAGAAGTTCCTCGAGCTCGGCGCCCTCGATCGTCTCGATCTCGTCGAGCCAGTCGCGGTAGCGCTGCATCTCGCCGTCCGGGTCGGCCTGGCTCTCGAGCTCCCGGCGCTTGGCGCGGGTCCGCTCGAGCAGGTCGCGCAGCCCCTCGACGCGCTGGCCGTCGGCGTTCGTGTAGCCCTCGCGCAGCAGGCGGTCCATCGCCTCTTCGAGGTCGCCGTTCTCCATGAAGTCGTCGGCGAGCATCGCCAGCATCTCTTCGACGTCGAGGTCGTCGAAGTCGTCATCCTCGCCGAAACGGCGAAAGCCGTAGCGGACGGCCACTACCGGTTCCTCGAGCGGTAGAGGGCTCTCGGCCCGGCGGCGTCCTTCGCGAGCCGCTTCGTGAGGTACAGCCCCTCCAGCACGAACTCGGCCGCGGAGGCGAGCTCGCCGTCGGTCGCGTCCGGTCCGGCCACGCGACGCGCCGCTTCATCGAGCGCGGGCATCGCCGCGAGGACCGCGAGGTAGTCCCGGTCGGGCAGGTCATCGCCGGTGTGCACGAGCGCCTCGGTGTTGAAGGCCTCGACGATCTCGGGGCCCTCCTCCAAGAGCACGTGCTCGGTGAAGCACTGGCGCACGGCGAGCGACACCAGCGCCGCGATCACCTGGTCCGAGTCGCTGTCGTCCATCGTGTCGAACTCGATCTTGCCCTGGGTGGACTGGACCATCGCGCTGAGGTCGCTGACGCGGGGCACGACCGACGTGTCGTGGGTGCGCAGCGTCCGACGAAGCGCGTTGGCGACCACGGTCTCGTAGTTGGCGATCGAGAGGCGCACCGACACCCCCGAGCTCTGACTGATGACGTGGCTCTTGCGCGCGACGTGGCTGACGCGTGCGACGACGTCCTCGATGAACCACGGCACCTTGATCGGCACCGGCGACGTCGGGAGCTTCGCCTCCATATGGATGATCTCGATCTCGGTCGTAAGCTCGTAGGGGTAGTGGGTGCGGATCTGACTGCCGAAGCGATCCTTCAGCGGCGTGATCAGGCGACCGCGGTTGGTGTAGTCCTCGGGGTTGGCCGTCGCGACGACCAGCACGTCGAGGTTGAGGCGCACGAGGTGGCCCCGAATCTGCACGTCGCGCTCCTCGAGGACGTTGAGCAGGCCCACCTGGATCCGCTCGGCGAGGTCGGGCAGCTCGTTCATCGCGAAGATGCCGCGGTTGGACTTGGGCACGAGTCCATAGGACAGGGCCTTGGGATCGTCGAGGAAGAGCCCCCCGGCGACCTTGATCGGGTCGACCTCGCCGATGAGGTCGGCCATCGACGTGTCGGGCGACGCCAGCTTCTCGGCGAAGCGCAGGGTCCGGTGCACCCAGGAGATCGGCGTGTCGTCGCCCTTCTGGGCAACCAGTTCAATGGCGTAGGCCGAGATCGGCGCGAACGGGTCGTCGCGCACCTCGGAACCCTCGACAATCGGCAGCCAGTCGTCGAGGAGGCCCACCAGCGAGCGGATCATGCGGGTCTTAGCCTGACCGCGCTCGCCGAGCAGAATGATGTCGTGGCCGGCGAGGAGCGCCGTCTCGAGTTGGGGCAGCACGGAGTCCTCGTAGCCGAGCACCGCCGAGGTGAGCGGCTCTCCTGCGGCGAGGCGGGCCTCGAGATTGATGCGGATCTCCTCACGCACCGACTTGGGCTCGTAGCTCGACGCACGCAGCGCGCCCAGCGTGGTCGGCAGATAAGAGGGGGCGATTGGGGTAGTCATAGATGCACTTTAAAGGGTCGCACCGATCCGCACCGCTCGCTCGAGGGCGTCCGCGACGAGGCCGCGCGGACCGGCCGTCAGCCCATTTGAGTCGGATGGGCCGGTCCGGCCCAGCCGGGCCTGATCGGGGATTCGCCGAGCAGCAGGTCGATATCGTCGACCTCGAGCGGACGGGCGAAGAGGAAGCCCTGGCCGGTGTCGACACGCTCCACCTCTAGACGTGAGCGTTGATCGTCAGTCTCGACGCCCTCGGCGATCGTCTCGAGACCCAGCACCTTGCCGAGTTGAACCAGCGTGTGCACCAGCGCCGCCGACTCGTTCGAATCAGCGATCCCCGAGACGAAGGTCCGATCGATCTTCAAGATGTCGATCGGGAACTGGCGCAGGTACGCGAGTGACGAGTACCCCGTGCCGAAGTCGTCGATGGCGATACGCACGCCCAGGGACTTCAGCGACAGGAGTCGCGCGACCGTCCCCACCGAGTCGTGCATCAAGGCCGTCTCGGTGAGTTCGAGGATCAGCGAACCGGGCTCGAGGCCGCTGCGCGACAACGCAACGCGCACGTCCTCGACGATCTGGTCGCGCTCGAGCTGCTTCAAAGAGATGTTGACCGAGACGGCGAACACGAAGCCCCGACGGTGCCAAGTCGCGCCCTGCTCGCAGGCCTCGGCGAGCACCCACGCACCGACGGGGATGATGAGGCCGCTCGACTCGAGGGCGGGGATGAAGTCGTTGGGTTGGACGACGCCGCGTTCGGGGTGGCGCCAGCGCAACAGAGCCTCGACGCCGCTGAAGTCGCCGGTCTGCAGGTCGATGGTCGGCTGGTACATCAAGAAGAACTGCCCGATCTCGAGCGCGCTCGACAGGTCGACCTCCAGGCGCCGACTTCGGTCGACGGCCTCTTGCATCGACGGCAGGAATCGCACGGCGCGCTGCTTGCCGGCGGCCTTCGCCTGGTACATCGCGATGTCCGCGTCCTGGAGGAGCGCCTCGGGCGTCGCCCGGTCGCCCTCGGCGATGCCGATACTCGCGGTCACCATCAGCGGCACGTCACTTCCCGCGAGGTCGAAGGGCGTGGCCAGCACGTCGAGGATCCGGTCGGCGACGACCTGGACGCCGGCGTCCAGCGAGACCCCCTCGGCGAGGACGACGAACTCGTCGCCGCCGAGCCGTCCGACGGTGTCACTGTCGCGGATGGCGCCTCCGAGCCGGTTGCCCACTTCGATGAGCAACTGGTCACCGGCCCGGTGGCCCAGCGTGTCGTTGATGTCCTTGAAGTTGTCGAGATCGAGGAAGAGCGCCGCGACGGGGGTGTGCTGTCGTCGGCCCCGCGCGAGCATCTGACCGATCCGGTCGAGGATCAGCGCCCGATTGGGCAGACCGGTCAGGGAGTCGTGAAGCGCCTGGTGCTGGAGCTGGTCCGTGCGCTGGTGGACCAGCTGGACCGCACTCGACCGGCTCGTGCCGAGCACGTACGTCAACAGGGCCAGCAGAAGGCTCACGATGATGCCGCCCAGCAGAATCGCCAGCGAGTTCGAGTAGCCGAACACGCCGTTCGGGATCGCCGCGGTGTAGACCCGCACATGCCATCCGTTGTGCAGGTCCACGGTCGTCAACGCCGCCCCCTTGGGCCGTTGGCCGGCCTGGAAGGTGACGTCGGTGGTGCCCGACTGGTAGTGCATCGCCACCGACGTGCCCGAGTGTCCCTCCAATGACATCGAGAGGACGGCGCCGGGCAGGATCTGGGTTCCGGTCCAACCAATCAGGCTCGCCCGTCGATCGGCTATCGACGTCGGATTGGTGCCGGCGCGGTAGATGGGCGCGCCCACCGCGAGGGCCGAGACGCCCGCGAGGCTCTCGGGGGTGTAGACGGCCTCGCCGGTGTCGCGCGTCGTCAAGAGGTCCGGGCCGAGATAGGTCTTGCAGATGTCGAATCCGGCCGGCAGCCTCGCCTGCACGATCCCCCGTCGGCCCACGTCGTAGGACAAGAGGCAGTAGAAGGGGCGATTGCCCGGAGGGACCAGCACGTGAGGGTCGCTACCCGCCTGGTAGAGCGACGGATTCGCCACGGCGCGCGCCTGGAACGCGCTCAGTTGGGACAAGGGCACCAGTGACACCTCAGTGATCGACTGGATCTCGGGGTAGCGCTCGAAGGCGCGCACGTCGCGCACCCACGTTGCGAACTGCGCCTCGGTGGCGTGCTCGTTGCCGATGAAGAAGGCGCCGGCGCTCGCCGAGAGGTCCTGGAGGTGCTGGATGGCGGTCTGGAAGGTCGAGGAGACCTGGACCGCGGTCGTCGCCGCAGTCTGGCGCGATCTCTGGGCGTCGTCGCGCGCGACCGAGTGCGAACCTAGCACCGACCCCAGAGCGCCTAGAGCGACCATCAGCGCCGCCATCGCGGCCCAGGGGACCCTTCGCGGACTCCCCGCCGAGGGACCCTCGTCGACCGCTCTGCTCACGTCATTCGTCCAGTTGGGAAGTCGCGGCCCCTCGGAACGGGCCGAACACGTCGGACCCTATTGCATGCCGCACTTCTCACACCCACCAACCTACGCCTCCGGTCGGGGTCGCACGGTCCACCGCGCTCGTGACCGTTCTCCTCGAGTCAGGTCGGGCGCGGCCCACGTGACGTTCGCCCGTCGTGTCCGTCGGGCACCGCGCTTCGATTTGCCTCGCCGACGGCGATCAGCGAAGGGCGCGTTCGGTCCTTTGAACGACCGCACCACCTGGACGGTACGCCAGGTGGGCCGCCCGGGGGGCGTCGAGGACGACGAAGTCGGCCCGGGCACCGACCGCGAGGCGTCCGACGTCCCCACGGCGCAGGGCCGTGGCGCCCCCGCGCGTCGCGGCCCACAGTGCCTCGTCGAAGGTCATGCCCATCTCGCGCACCGCGAGGGCGATCACGAACCCCATGTTGGTCACGTAGGACGTTCCCGGGTTGCAGTCGGTCGCGAGTGCGACGACGACGCCGGCGTCGAGCAGACGCCGGGCCGACGGGTAGGCCGAACGGGTGGAGAAGTCGGCGCCGGGGAGCAGCGTCGCCACGGTGCTCGACGCGGCGAGTTGGAGAACGTCGTCGTCGCGCACGAAAGTGCAGTGGTCGACGCTCGCGGCGTCGAGCTCGACGGCGAGGGCGACGCCCCCGGTGTCGCCCAGCTGGTTGCCGTGCAGTCGAAGCTCCAGGCCGGCGTCACGCGCCCGTAGCAAGATGGCGCGCGACTCGTCGACGGAGAAGGCCCCCCGGTCGCAAAAGACGTCGGCCCAGCGGGCCCTCGGCGCGCAGGCGTCCATCATCGCGCCGCCCACGAGGTCGACGTAGCCGTCGCGGTCGCGGCCGAACTCCTCGGGCACCACGTGGGCGCCGAGGAAGGTCACCTCGTCGCTGAACTCGCCCGCCAAGTCGAGCAGACGGACCTCCCCATCGGTCGTAAGCTCGTAGGCGGACTTGATCTCGACCGTGGTGACGCCGTTGGCGCGCAGTTCGGCGGCGCGCGCCGCGGTCGTCGCGCGCAGTTCGTCCGTCGACGCGGCCCGCGTCGCCTCGACGGTGCGCCGAATCCCGCCGCCGTCGTAGTGCTGGCCGGCCATGCGGGCCTCAAACTCGTCGGAGCGCTCACCGGCGAAGACGAGGTGGGTGTGCGAGTCGACGAATCCGGGGATGACGGCGCCGTTCGCCGCGTCGAGAACCTCGTCGGCGTCGGGGGCCTCGTCGTCTCGCCCGACCCACAGCACGTGGCCGTCGTCGTGGACGAGCGCGGCGTCCAAGAGCCGTCCCATCACACTGTGGTCGCCGAGCGACGGGTCGTTGGTCGTCAGCTCGGCGATGTGGCGCACGACCCGGGTGGTCACGTCAACCTTCGCGCATCGGGATGCGCACGCCGCGCTGAGCCGCGGTCTCCTCGGCGATCTCGTAGCCGGCGTCGACGTGGCGGATGACGCCCATGCCGGGATCGTTCGAGAGCACGCGCGCGATCTTCTGGCGCGCCAGGTCGGTGCCGTCGGCGACGCAGACCTGCCCGGCGTGGATCGAACGGCCGATGCCGACGCCTCCGCCGTGGTGGATCGAGACCCACGAGGCGCCCGACGCGGTGTTGACGAGCGCGTTGAGCAGGGGCCAGTCCGCTATGGCGTCGCTGCCGTCGAGCATCGACTCGGTCTCGCGGTACGGCGAGGCGACCGAGCCGCTGTCGAGGTGGTCGCGGCCGATGACGATCGGCGCCGACACCTCACCCGAGGCGACCAGGTCGTTGAAGGCGAGGCCGGCCACGTCGCGCTCGCCGTAGCCCAGCCAGCAGATCCGCGCCGGCAGTCCCTCGAAGGCGACCAGGTTCTGGGCCTTGGTGATCCAGCGGTGCAGCGCCTCGTTCTCGGGGAAGAGCTCGAGCACGGCCGCGTCCGTGCGCGCGATGTCCTTCGGGTCACCCGAGAGCGCCACCCAGCGGAAGGGACCCCTGCCCTCGCAGAAGAGCGGCCGGATGTAGGCCGGCACGAAGCCCGGAAAGTCGAAGGCCCGCTCGTAGCCGCCCAGCTGCGCCTCACCGCGGATCGAGTTGCCGTAGTCGAAGACCTCGGCGCCCTCGTCCATGAATCCGACCATCGCCTCGACCTGCTTGGCCATCGACTCACGGGCCCGGTCGGTGAACTCCTCGGGCTTCTTGTCGGCGTAGTCGTGCCAGTCGCCAAGTTCGATTCCCTCGGGCAGGTAGCTGAGTGGGTCGTGGGCCGAGGTCTGGTCGGTGACGATATCCACCTCGACGCCCCGGGCGAGCAGCTCGGCGAAGATCGTCGCGGCGTTGCCGACGAGTCCGACCGAGAGGGCCCGGCGGTCCTTCTTCGCCGCGAGCACGCGTCGCAATGCTTCGTCGAGGTCGGCCGTCCACTCGTCGAGGTAGCGGTGCTCGACCCGGCGCTGCAGTCGGCCGGGGTCGACGTCGACGCACAGGCACACGCCGTCGTTCATGGTGACCGCCAGCGGCTGGGCGCCGCCCATCCCACCGGCGCCGCCGGTCAGCGTGAGCGTGCCGGCCAGCGTGCCGCCGAAGCGTTTCGTCGCGACCGCGGCGAAGGTCTCGTAGGTGCCCTGGAGGATTCCCTGAGTGCCGATGTAGATCCACGATCCCGCGGTCATCTGTCCGTACATGGTGAGTCCGAGGGCCTCGAGACGGCGGAACTCGGGCCAGGTGGCCCAATCCCCCACCAGGTTCGAGTTGGCGATGAGGACCCGCGGCGCCCACTCGTGGGTCTGGAAGACCCCGACCGGCCGACCCGACTGCACCAGCATCGTCTCGTCGCCCTTCAGTGTCGTTAACGTGCGCACCAGCGCGTCGAAGCTGCGCCAGTCCCTCGCCGCGCGGCCGGTGCCGCCGTAGACGACGAGGTCGTCGGGCCGCTCGGCGACCTCGGGGTCGAGGTTGTTTTGCAGCATGCGCAGGGCGGCCTCCTGGGGCCAGCCCAGGGTCGACAGCGTGGTCCCGCGAGCGGCTCGAACGGGGCGGGCACCTTGCATGACATCTCCTCCTTGGACTAGGTGAGCGAGACGAACTGTCCGGCGAGGTCGAGCAGCTCTCCGCTGCGCACCAGCTCACCCACGCCGGCGATCTCGGGCGAGAGCCAGCGGTCGTGACCAGGTCCCCCGGACACCGCGTTCACTCGGCCACTGACCGCCCCAGTGGCCCGCGACGGGGTGAGCGGCTCTCGCAGCGCCAGGGCCCGGGCCCCGGTCAGGAGCTCGATCGCGAGGACGTCGGCGAAGGCCTCGAGCGACTTGCGCAGCTTGCGCGCCGCGTGCCAGCCCATGGAGACATGGTCCTCCTGCATACCCGAGCTCGGGATCGAGTCGACGCTCGCCGGCGCGGCGAGCCGCTTCATCTCGGACACGAGCGCGGCCTGGGCGTACTGAGCGATCATGAGTCCCGAGTCGACGCCGGCCTGGTGCGCGAGGAACGGCGGCAGGCCGTAGCTGCGGTGCACGTCGAGCATGCGGTCGGTGCGCCGCTCGGACATCGACGCGACGTCGGCCAGCGCGATCGCGAGGAAGTCGAGGACGTAGCCAATGGGCGCCCCGTGGAAATTGCCGTTCGAGACCAACGAGCCGTCGGCGAGCACCGACGGATTGTCGATCGACGAGGCCAGCTCGACGTCGGCGACGCGGGTGGCGAAGGCGAACGTGTCGCGCGCCGCCCCGTGCACCTGGGGGGCGCAGCGCAGCGAGTAGGCGTCCTGGACCTGGCTCGGGTCGTCGAGGTGCGAAGTGACGATCTCGGAGTCGGCGAGCAGTGCCGCGAGATTGGCGGCGGAGGCCATCTGACCGACGTGGGGCCGCAGCGCGTGGATCTCGGCGAGGAAGACCCGGTCGGTCCCTCGCAGGGCCTGGATCGACATGGCGGCGGCCACGTCCATCAGGCGCATCAGGGCGGTGCCGTCCTCGATCGCGAGCACCAGCTGGCCGAGCATGCCGTCGGTGCCGTTGATCATGGCGAGGCCCTCCTTCTCGGCCAGGGTCACCGGCTCGAGCCCGGCGGCGAGCAGCGCGTCGGCGGCGAGCATCCTTCGCCCCCCACGGTCACGCACGTCGCCCTCGCCCATCAACGCGAGCGCCACGTGGGCGAGGGGCGCGAGGTCTCCCGAGCAGCCCAGCGAGCCGAACTCGTGCACCACCGGCGTGACCCCGGCGTTCAGCAACCCGCAGTAGGCCTTCGCCGTCGAGGGGCGAACGCCCGACACGCCGCTGCAGAGGTTGGTGAGGCGCGACACCATCATCGCGCGCACGACTTCGGTCTCGACCTCGGGACCCACGCCAGCGGCGTGGCTGCGGATCAGCGATCGCTGCAGGTCGCGACGCTCCTCGGGCGAGATGAAGGTCGTCGCCAGTGAACCGAAACCCGTCGACAGTCCGTAGACGGGCGTGCCGCTGGCGACCATTGCGTCGATCGCCTCGCGCTGGCGCTCCAGGCGCGAGATGACCTCTGCGTCGAGCTCGACCGGCTCGAAGCGCCGCGCGACTGCCACCACGTCGGCACGGGTCAGTGCGCCCAAACCAATCACCACCGTCAACGGGCTCTCCTTCGCAGGCCCGCCAGTGCCTCGAGCACGAGCAGAGCTGCCAGTCGCACCGTCCGCTGGTCGTCGGTGTCGCGCTCCACGTCGATCTCGGTGATGTCAATCGCGCAGACGGCCGCGTTCGTCGCGACGATGCGCACGAAGCGGCGCATCTCGTCGGCGCTCAGTCCTCCCGGTGCCGCCGCGGGGCAGCCAGGTACGGCGGCGCGGTCGGCGGCGTCCATGTCGATATCGACGTAGACCTTTCGCCCGCCGACGCTCGCCAACTGCACCGCGCGCACGGCCGCCTCCTCGATCGAGCCGTGGCGAATCGAGTCGCGAGAGATCACCCACGCTCCGGCGTCGTGAGCGCGCTTGGCATAGGGGGCCGAGTTGGAGAAGTCGGCCAGTCCGACCTGCACGAGGCGCTTCCCGTCGAGGCCCGCCTCAAGCAGCTGACGCACGGGCGAGCCGTTGGAGACCCCGTCACGCACGTCCAGGTGCGCGTCGAGCGTGATCAGGCCGTAGCCCCCGAGGTTTCCGCCGGTGACGGCGCGCATGGCCTTCCAGGTGGTGGCGTTGTCACCGCCGAGGAAGATCTGGAGGTCGAGTCCCGCGTCGAACGAATTGACGGCGTCGGCGACACGTCGGTCACCCTCCTCGCCGTCAGGGTCGACAACGTTGCCGTAATCGACGACCGACACGTGCTCGGCGAGGTCGACGTTGTCCGTAAATGACCACGTCGAGTAGCGGGTGAGAGCCTCGCGGATGGCGTCGGGGGTGCTCACCGACGAGCGCGGCGTCAACGAGTTGAGGTACGTGTGCACGCCCAGCAATGCGGCATTGCGGTGGCCTGCGACGGGGCCCGCCACCAGAAGTGAATCGGCCGAGGGCCAGTTGGGATCGTTCGGGTTCGCCACGCAGCCCATGTTACGCACGTGCCCACAATTCACGGGAACTACGACGTCGGAGCGGTCGTGATCGTGGATTGGGTCGACGTGGTGGTGGACCCCGTCGTAGTCGTCGTCGACTTCGGGACGTGACACCCCGTCGGGCTGAGGGCGAGCCGCTGGGGCTGGGGACCCTTGACCGCGACGAACACCCCGGCGCTCTGCCAGTGACAGGTCCACGAATCGGGCTCGGCGAGCACCACGAAGAAGTCGCGCTCCCAACCGGTCGAGTAGATCGAAGCGTCGTGGTTGCCCCCGGGGATCTGCACGTTGAAGGCACCCGCGACGTGCATCGGAATCTCCGGCGCGCCGGCGATCGGCCAGAAGGGGTTGATGTCGAGCTCCATGCCCGTCACCGCGCCAGCCGCGAGCAGCGCCTGGCCGACTTGGATGGGCATCACCGGGTGCATGGTTGCGACGTAGACCAGATTGCCCTTCGCGTCGACGCCGAGGCCGGTGCGGGCGGTGAGCGGGTTGTAGTTGAGAGGCGAGCCCCATATGTGCCAGTTCGCCGACCTCGCCGAAGCGGTCAGAGCGCCGTGTAAGACCATGGGCGAGAGGTTCTGGCGGTAACTGACGGGGTGGAAGCCGGCCGGGGGGAAGTCTTTGGCCCCCCAGACGCCCATGACCCAGTGACCGGCCCGGTCGATCCCTATCGTCATGTCGCCCACGACCATCGGAATGAGCACCACGCCGTCGACGACGGCGCCGCCGGCGAAGGCCGACTGTTTGAAAGCGCCGTTGAATGCCGCGACGACACCGGGCGGACCCTCGTTCGCCCAGTCGATTCGCGGTCCGGCGTCGGTCGGAGCCTTCGCCCAGAGATTAGGGTCGATGGCCCCGACGTGCCACCGCAGCAACGTCGTGCGCGCACGCATCCGGAAGGCCCGAAAGACGGCACCGCCAATGTTCACGTCCCGAATGTCCACCATGATGCCGCGCCGGGAGGCGCTGACGCCGATCCAACCGGCCTGACGCCGCTCGGGAGCGACCGAGGTGGTGGTCGACGGGGTCGAGCGGGCGATTGACGTCGTACTCGTTGTGGTGGTGGCACTCACGACGTAGCTGGTGCCGATGCCGACGAAAGCAATCCCGACGACGACGAGCGGAACCACGAGTCGCCACGGTCCGCGCAGGGATCGTGGCCGGAGCACCCGGACCACTTATCGCTCTACGGTGCGAACACCACTCTCACCGGGCTCTTCGGTGTCGGTGGCGATGAACGTCGGCACTTCGGTGGCGTCTCGTCCGTGGTGCAAGTCGTCGACGTAGACCGGCGACGGTGTCGCGAGATACTCGCCCGCCTCGGTGCGCGTCACGACGTTCGGGGTCTTGCGCTTCCCGCCGCCCTTGACACCTTGGAGCTCCCTGCAGATCTTGTAGGTAACCGGATAGGCCGCGAACGGCACGACGGTGCAGAGGATCCGCATGGCCCACACCGTCGAGTTCAACGACACGTGGAAGAAGTTGGCGATGACGTCGGTGGCGCTGGCGATGAACAGCATGCCGACGAACGAGAAGATCGCGACGCCCGCCGCAGTGCGCTTGGGCCGGTTGCTCGGTCGATCGAGCAGGTTGTGCATCTCGTGGTCCTTCGTGAAGCGACGTTCGATGGCCGGCCACGCGAACACGATGTTGAAGATGAGACCGGGCAGCACGATCGCCGGAATGAAGACCTCCCACGGAATCGTGTAGCCGAAACTGTGGAACGACCAGGACGGCCAGATGCGCAGCGCCCCGTCGAGGAAACCCATGTACCAGTCGGGCTGGACCGCGTAGCCGATGCGCGAGGCGTCGTAGGGGCCGAACTGCCAGATGGGGTTGACCTGCGCGAAGGCGCCGAGCAGCGCGGTGATGCCGGTGATGATGAACAAGAAGCCCGTAGTCTTGGCCATGAAGACCGGGAACATCGGCGAGCCGACGACATTGTTCTCTGTGCGACCCTCACCCGGGAACTGGGTGTGCTTCTGGCGCAACAGCAGCGCCATGTGCGCGGTGACGAGACCGATGATGATGAGCGGCACAATCAGCACGTGCAGGATGTAGAAGCGCGGGATGATCGAGGTGCCCGGGAAGTTGCCGCCGAACACGAGGAAGGCGAGGTACGAGCCGACGACCGGAATCGAGAGGAGGATGGAGTAGGCGATGCGAATGCCGGTGCCCGAGACGAGGTCGTCAGGCAGTGAGTAGCCGAGGAAGCCGTTCACGATTGCGAGGATCAGCAGCGTCCCGCCAATCGTCCAGTTGAGCTCGCGAGGCTTGCGGAAGGCACCGGTGAAAAAGACCCGGGCCATGTGCACGACGATCGCCCCGACGAAGATGTCACAGGCCCAGTGGTGCATCTGGCGCATCAACAGCCCGCCGCGCACGGCGAACGAGAGGTCGACCGACGAGGAGAAGGCCTGGGTCATCTTCTGACCGTCGAGCGGCAGGTAACTGCCGTGGTACGTGACGATCGCCTGGCTCGGGATGAAGTACAGCGTCAAGAAGACGCCCGTCACCAATAGCACGACGAAGGAGTACAGGGCGATCTCGCCGAGCATGAAGGACCAGTGGTCGGGGAAGATCTTGTCGAGGAATGAACGGCCGCCCTTGGCGACGCCCAGTCGGTCGTCGAGCTCGCCCAGGGTCTTGCCCACCTGGCCGTAGCGGCCGAGGGCCGCGCGCTGCGTGCGCTTGGTGGTCACGACGTCACTCAATGGCGCTCCCAGAATCCCGGTCCCACGGGCACGTGGTAGTCGCGCTGGCTGCGCAAGAAGCCCTGGGTGTCGACGTAGAGCGGCAGCTGGGGCAGCGGGCGCGGGGCCGGCCCGAACTGCGGGATCGCCCCGTTGGTCACGTTGAACATCGACTGGTGGCACGGGCACACCAGCATCTGGAGCTGCTGCTCGTAGAGGCCGACCGGGCATCCGAGGTGTGTGCAGAGCTTGGAGTACGCGACGTAGCCCGATGGACCCCAGGACTCACGGCCCTTCTGGGTCGTGAAGTCCTGGTTCGAGATGCGGATTAGCACCGTCTGGTCGACCGCCTGGCCGCGGTCGGAGTCCTGGGTCCCCTCGGGGAAGACCGTCATGATCGAGCCGATCGCCAGGTCGCCCACCGAGACGCGCCGACCGGACTGGTCGACGACGAACGAACCCTTGGTCCAGTCGGTGTGGTCGAGCGTGTTCTTGGGCAGCGGACCGAGGCTACGCAGCAGGGGGAACATCGCCACCACTCCGAAGATTCCGAGGCTCCCGCCCAGCAGGCCGCCGAGCAACTTGCGCCGCTTGATCACGTCGCCACCACGTTCGACGATCGCCGCGGCGAACGCGTCGCGATCGGCATCGGAGTTGGCGAGCACGTGGCGCTCTTCGACGAACGGGCCGCGTGGCATGAGGTACTTGCCCCACGCGACGAGGCCGATGCCAGCGAAGAACATGCCCCCGCCGAGGGTGGCACCTAGCTTCCAGGGCTGGGCGTTGATCCAGAAGGCCCAGCCGAAGCAGGCGAACAGCACCGCGCCGAGAACGAAGTTGACGGCGATGATCCGCTCGACGAGTTGGGGGTTGCGCGCCGACGGCTGGAGGTGCGAGTAGACCTCTTCGAGGCCGGCCACCGAGACCGGCGTGCGGGTTTCGTTCACGTCGCTCAATGCCGCTCCCCTACCCAGAATCCGACGAGGGCCAGCACGCCGACGCCCAGCGCCAGTCCGACGAAGCCCTCGGCCACTGGTCCCAGGCCACCCAAGCCGAACCCACCGGGGTTGTTGGGGTGTTGGATCTCGGTAGTGACGTACTTCACGATGTCGTTGACCTGGTAGTCGCTGAGGTTCCCGGTGAAGCGCGGCATGTTGGCCGGACCGGTGCGGATCGCCTCAGCAACCTGGACTGCGGGGATGTGGCGAAGCGACGGCGCGAACGTGCCGTTCGCCAGGGCATCGCCGTCACCTTCGATGGTGTGGCACGCGGCACAGTTGAGCGCGAAGAGCGCTGCGCCGTCGGACACGTTGGCGATTCCCAGGTTGGGCGTGGGGATAGACGGGTAGCTCGGCGACAGCGAGTCCACCCACGCCGAAACGGCGAGCGCCTGGCCGTGGCTCAGTCGCGGCACCCGACGGGTGGCCTCGATGGTTCGGGGATTGGCGGCAGGCATGCGGCCCGACTCGATCCAGAAGTCGATTGTCGCCGGCCCGAGGCCGACGAGGTTGGGGTAGGCGCCGCCGGTGCCGTTGGCGGGCACGCCGGTTGCCTCGTTGCCGTGGCACGACGCGCAGTTCTGCAAGAAGAGCGCCTGGCCGAGCTGGATGAGTGAGGACGACGGCGCGTTGTACATGATGGCGGTGTTGCCGTAGCTGATGACGACGCCGTTGGCGTCCTTCTTCACCACATCGGAGTTCGGGGTGCCGGCGTTCTTTCGCGTGGTCTGGTACGGCGTCGACTTGTACTTGTACGCGGCCGTCGCGCCACCGGCGAACAACAGGACCGGTCCGAGGGCGACGAAGCCCACGAGGGTGACCGCGGAGATGCGCTTCACGAGAGCCGACGCCACAATCACCTACTTCAACAGGAAGAGGGCTGAGTACAGCCCTATCCATACGACGTCGACGAAGTGCCAGTAGTAGCTCACGCCCTGGAACGTGGAGAGCTCACCGGGGTCCCCTTCGGTGCCGCGCATACGAAAGAGCAGGAAACTCATCGCGACGAGGCCGAGGAAGACGTGCAGACCGTGGAGGCCGGTCGTGATGAAGAAGACCGAGCCGTAGGAGTTGGTGTACCAGCGCGTCGTGAGGTGAATCCACTCGTACGCCTGGTTGGAGACGAACAGCGTGCCCATGACGATGGTGATGATGACCCATCGGCGGGCCTCAACGCGACGTCGGTGCTCGATGAGCCATACGGCCCACTGCATCGTGAACGATGAGGCGACGAGGATGATCGTGAAGATGCCCGACTGCAGAACGTCGAGGTGGGTGCCGACGGGAGGCCACGCCGCCAGGTGTGCGCGGATCGTAAATAATGCGGCGAAGAGACCCGAGAAGAACATCAGCTCGCTGCCGAGCCAGATCATCACGCCGATGGCGAGCATCGGTGGACGATCGTGGACGATCTTCTCTGGCTTCGCCAGGCTATTGAGGGGAATCGCCTGACTCACGGGTACATTTCTAGTAGAAATGGCGACCCCGATGCGGTAGGTCCTGTGAAATGACTCAGCCCAACGTCTCGGGGAGTGTCTCGGAGGCGACGATCGCGAGCCGACGGGTCGGGCGCGTCATCGCCACGTAGAGGGTGCGAAGGCCCCGTGGTGTCACCGACGAGTGATCTTTGGCACCCCGGCTGGCGATCATCGCGGGTTCGACGACGACGACGGCGTCGAACTCGAGTCCATTGGCCCCCTCGGCGCCCAGCACCACCAGGTCGGCCCCCAGTCCCCGGGAGTCCTGGTCGCGAGGGTCGACCGCGTCCAGGCCGTTCACGAGCAGTATCTCGACGATCTCCTCGATCCGCTCACTAGCCACGATCACCGCGACGCGACCGGGAGCGACGGCCGCGACCTCGCGATGAGTGACCGCGACGAGCGTCGCGGCGAACTCGTCGGGACCGACGACCGCGACCGTGGGAGTCGATCCAGCTCGGCGAACCGGTCGGGGCGGTACGAGGTCCGGTGCGGCGGCTCGGAGGGTCGGCGCGGCGAAGTCCAGCACCTCCTCGGGGGTGCGGTAGCTCACCGTAAGGTCGACCCGGGTCGGTTCACGGCGGGGCTCGAGCACCTCGAGCACCGCGTTCCACGAGGCCGAGGACGAGGCCGTCGTGGCCTGACCCATGTCACCCACGATGGTCATCGACCCGGTCAGATCACGACGTTTGAGCACTCGCAGCTCCATGGGCGAGAGGTCCTGCGCCTCGTCCACGACAATGTGGCCATAGGTGACGAACTCGGCCTCGTCGAGCTCGGTGCTCTGCACCGGCGCGAGCCGCTGGGCCTCGCGTAGCGCGGCGGCGCGCACGTCGCCGGCGTACGCGTCCAGATCGATGCCGTTCAAGATGTCGAGGTCGCCGGCCTTGGGCACCGGGCGGGGCCGGCGAAAGGGTCCGAGCAGGACGCGCGCCTCGTCGATCAGCGCGGCGTCGGCCTTGGTCCAGCGGATCTCCTCGAGGGTCTCGGAACGGGGCCGGTGCAAGAGATCGATCTCGTCGTCGGTCATGACGCCCTCGCCCGCGGCGCGCAAGAGCGCGGGCGCTCCGAAGAGGTCGTGGAGCAGCTCCTGGCCCGAGAGCCGGGGCCAGATTCGCTGAAGCGCCACCTTGAACTGCGGAGTCGCGCGAATGAGGTCGGCCAGCTCGCCCGCCGCATTGACTTCGTCGAGCCCCTCGCGCTCGAAGCGTTCGAAGTACTCGTTGGCCAGTCGGTTCGCCAACTCGCGACCGACGGCCGAACGGCGCTGGTTGTGGTTGCCGGGCCGGCGACGGGCGCGTTCGACAACCTCCCGAGTGTGCTTCGCCCGTAGCACCACAATGGCCCGTCCGACCGGTATCTCGACGTCATCGCGCAACGCGCGCTGGCGGGTGCGCAGGGCGCGAGCGATCAGTTTCGCCATGCGCAGGTCGCCCTTCAATTGGTCGACCGGCTCGATTTCCCGGCCACGGATCTCGACGTTCGTGACGAGACCCGAGATCGTGGAGAGCGTGACGCCCGATTCGCCCAGCGAAGGGAGCACGTTCTCGATGTAGTTCAAGAAGAGCGGATTCGGCCCCACCACGAGTACACCCTGACGCTCCAACGTCGAACGGTGCGTAAAGAGAAGGTACGCGGCGCGGTGCAGCGCTACCGCGGTCTTGCCGGTGCCCGGACCACCCTGAACCAGCAGGACTCCGGCGAGTGGACTGCGGATGATCCGGTCCTGCTCACCCTGAATCGTGGCGACGATGTCGCCCATTCGGCCGGTTCGCGCACGTCCCAACGCGGCGAGCAGGGCACCCGGTCCACCCAAAGCGAGCCCGCCGTCGACCAGTCCCTCCTCGGTGGCAGAACGGACCTCGTCCTCGGGCAGTGAGAGTTCGCCGTTGACGTCAGCGAAGTACTCATCCTCGACTCCGGTGACGTCGTGACCGCGGATCGCGACGTGGCGCCGGCGCGACAGGTTCAGAGGCTCGACCCCAGTCGCCCGGTAGAACGCCTCGGCGACGGGCGCTCGCCAATCGACGACCAGAGGGTTCAGCTCGTCGTCCGAGACGGCGAGGCGGCCCACGTGATACACGTCGGCGACCCCGTCACCGTTCATTGCGTAGTCGATCCGCCCAAAGAAGAGGGGCTGGTCACCAATGGCCAGCTGGTCGAGACGGTGCAGAGCGGTGCCCATGACGACATCGCGTTCGACCAGGTCGCCGGCGCCGCGCATATTCGCCACCGCGGCGCTATCGCGCAGCGAACGGGCCTCATCACGCATGTGATCAAGGGCCTTCAGCGCGACATCGAGGAAGAACTGCTCCTCGGTGATCTCACGCTCATGCGCCATCGCGACCTCGTTTCATTTCCCAAAATTGAGAAATTTCAAGTCTAGAGGAGATTGCCAACGTCCCGTCCAAAGGACCTGACGACCCGGTCACCTAGATTGTTGGCGACAGAGGAGTGAAGTGAGCGAGCCAGTTTTCCTTCGGGCCTGTCGGGGAGCGACCGTCGATCACGTGCCTGTCTGGTTCATGCGACAGGCTGGTCGCTCACTGCCTGAGTACCGAGCCCTTCGCGGCAGCGGCTCAATCCTCGACGCGATCGCCGACCCCTCGCTCGCCAGCGAGATCACGATGCAGCCGGTCCGTCGCTACGGCGTCGACGCGGCGATCCTCTTCTCGGACATCGTCGTGCCGTTCCACGCCATCGGATTCGGCGTCGACGTCGTGCCGGGGCGCGGCCCGGTCATCGCCGAGCCCTTCACGTCAGACGCGGACCTCGAGCGGCTGCGCGACCTCACCGACGCCGACATCGCCCACGTGACCGAGACCGTGGACCTGGTGGTGAAGGAGCTCGCGAGCGTCGACACGCCGCTCATCGGATTCGCCGGTGCTCCGTTCACCGTGGCCAGCTACCTGGTCGAGGGCGGACCGACACGGGAGTTCGCCGTCATCAAGACCATGATGCACGCCAACCCCGAGCTCTTCGAACGGCTCCTCGACCGACTCGTCGCGATCACTGTCTTCTTCCTTCGCGCTCAAGTGGCCCACGGTGCGCGGGCCCTGCAGCTCTTCGACTCGTGGGCCGGTGCGCTATCTCGCAATGAGTATCGGCGCTTCGCGCTCCCCGCGACCCAGCGGGTGCTCGCTGGCGTGGCCGACCTCAACGTGCCCACCATCCTCTTCGGTGTGGGCACGGGCGAACTGCTCGACCTCATGGCGACCTCCGGCAGTTCGGTGGTTGGGATCGACTGGCACGTCGACCTCGACGAGGGGCGCCGGCGCGTGGCGGGAATGCCGGTGCAAGGGAACCTCGATCCGGCCCGGTGCATGGGGGGCGAGGCGCTCGCCGTGCACGCTGCGCGCGCAGTGATCGCGAGAGCCGGCAACGACGCCGGCCACATCTTCAACCTCGGACACGGGGTCCTGCCCACGACTGATCCGGCGGTCCTCGAGGCCGTGGTGCGCGTCGTGCACGAAGAAGGGAGGTCCGGCGTCCGATGAAGACCGGAGTCCTCGTCATGGCCTACGGAACGCCCACGACCCCCCGCGACGTCGAGGCCTACTACACCCGCATCCGCCACGGTCGCGAGCCGACCCCGGAGTTGCTCGCCGACCTGGTTCGGCGCTACGACGCCATCGGCGGCACGTCGCCCCTCGCCCAACGCACGGCCGACCAGGTCGCCGCCCTCGCCGCCGCTCTCGACGAATCGGTGCCCGGCGCATTCGACGTGCGCTTCGGATCGAAGTACGAGCCGCCCTTGCTCGAGGCGACGGCCGAGTCGTTCCGCCTCGACGGTTTTTCGAAGGTCGTCGGGCTGGCGCTCGCTCCGCACTCCTCGTCGATGTCAACTGATCAGTACATGTCCCGCGCCCGGGAGGCGCTCGGCGAGTCGGTGGAGTTGGTCGCCGTCGGCGCGTGGTGGGACTTCCCGGGATTCCTGGAGCTGATCGCCCAGCGGGTCCTCGAGGCACTGGCCTCGCTGCCCGTGGGGCGCCGCGCCACGGCCGAGGTGCTCTTCTCGGCGCACTCGCTTCCCCAGAAGATCCTCATTACGAACGACACGTACCCCGAGCAGTTGCGCGTCAGCGCCGAGCGCACCGCCGCGCTGGCGGGCGTCTCGCGCTGGGACGTCGCGTGGCAGTCGGCCGGACGCACCGCGGACCCGTGGATCGGGCCGGACATCCTCGAGGTAATCCGCACCAAGCGCAACGAAGGTGTCACCGACATCATCTCGTGCCCCATCGGATTCGTGGCCGATCACCTCGAGGTCCTCTACGACATCGACATCGAGGCCCAGGGCATCGCTCGATCGGTCGGGATCAACCTCGTTCGTACGGCGTCGCTCAACTCTGACTCCCGGTTCGTGACCGTCCTGGCGAACGTCGTACGCGCCGCGGTGGCCTGAGTGGCGCGCGCCTCGATCGTCATCGTCGGAGGCGGGATCGCCGGACTGAGCGCAGCGTGGGAGCTCTCCGGCGGTGCTGATGGTCCGGACGAACAGTCGCCCCGAATCGAACTGATCGAGGCGAACGAGCGCTTGGGAGGAGCCCTGGCCACCGCGCAATTCGCCGGTCGGACGATCGACCTCGGTGCCGATGGCTTCCTCGCCCGACGCCCCGAAGCCGTGACGCTGGTCCGCGAGATCGGCTGGGCCGAGAGGCTCGAGGCGATCGACGCCTCCGGCGCTTCGATCTGGCTTCGTGGATCCTTGCACGAACTGCCCGCTGGATTGGCTCTCGGCATCCCGACGACCGTCGCGCAGGTTCGCGCGGTGAAGGGACTCACATGGCGAGCCCGTTTGGCCGCCCGGCGCGACGAGTGGCTTCCCGTTCACCTTTCGGTCGGCGACGACGCGACCATTGGCGACATCGTTCGCACGAAGCTCGGACGCGAGTTGAGCTACCAATTCATCGAGCCGATGGTCGGTGGCATTCAGGCCGGGCGCATCGACGACCTCTCGGCCAAGTCGGTCTTCCCACCACTGCTCGACGCGGCCCGTCAGGGTGGTTCACTCATGCGCGCAATGCGTCCCGTGGGGCCTGTTCACCCCGGACCGGCCGCCGCCACGGTGGAGGCCGGGCCGATGTTCTACTCATTGGTCGACGGCGTCGGCTCGCTCCCCGTCGAGTTGGCGCGCCAATTGCGAGAACGCGGCGTCGTGATGCGAATCGGCACGACGGTCACGGCCCTTCGACGCACTCCGTCAGGGAACTACCCGTGGGAGGTCGACACCTCGACGACCACGACGCCGGCCGACACGCTGATACTCGCCACCCACGCCCCCGTCGTCGGTCGCCTACTCGGCGCCTTCGACACCCGGCTTGACGCGCTCACGAACATCCCGAGCGCCGGCGCGGCAATGATCACGTTCAGCGTGGCCCGCGACGATATCGTCCTGCCGTCGAACGGCACCGGCGCACTCGTGCCGCTCGGAACGAAGTGGTCCGGGGTGGGGACGATGATGACGACCGCGATCACGCTGCTCGACCGCAAGTGGCCCCACCTGCGCCGAAGCGACGACGTGTTGCTACGCGCTCACGTCGGGAGGATCGACGACGCCCGCTGGACCGGACTAACTGACGACGAACTCATCGAACGCGTCTCCGCGGAGCTGAGCGTGATCCTCGAGCGATTCGCGAAGCCCATCGAGGCCCGAGTCCAGCGATGGCCGCATGGTCTCCCCCAGTACTATCTCGGTCACGACCGACTGATCGCCGACGCGAAGTCGGCGGCGGCCGACTTGCGCGTCGCGCTCTGCGGCAGCGCCTACGACGGTGTCGGGATCCCCGCCGGGATCGGCTCCGGGCGACGGGCCGCACGCGAAGTCATGGCCATGGGCTGAACGGTCGTGCACGTGGTGGCCTCTCGGTGAGGCACCTGCGGACCCACCCGAAGCTGACGGCGGGGACGATCAAGTCCGGAGCGACGAAGAAGGCCACTACAGGTAATAGCCCGAGTGGATGTAGATGCAGGGCACACCCTCGCTGATGTACATGGCGTGGTTCTTCGGATCGTCGTCGAGCGCGAGGCGGATGTCGAAGCCCGCCTTCACCAGGTCACGCAGGGCGCCCCTTTTGAACTCGTCGACCCCGGAGTAGTCGCCGTACTCGCGCATGATGAGCAGATCCCAACGGATGCCGTATCGCTCGAGCCACGCGACGGTGTGGGGCTTCACGCGACGGGGTCGACCGGTGAGGAGCACAACTTTCAGGCTGTGGTCCAACAGCTCCAACAGCCTCTCGATCTCCTCGATGATCGGATCGTCGCCGCAGGCGTCGAAGAAGCTCTTCCAGTCTCCCCAATCGAGGTAGTGCTGGCGCCCCGCAGCGTCTGCGAGAACGCCGTCGATGTCGAAGATCACGGCCGACCCGGCGCCCGAGGGCTCTGCTCGCCAGTGCCAGTTCTCTCGAGTGTCGTCCGATGCCATCAGTCAATTCAGGCTAACGGCCCTGGACCCGAAGTCTGCGAGACTTGGCCCGTGGGAGCGACCGAGCGTCAGACGCTACCGATTCCGTACGGGCACCACGTCTACGTGGTGAGCGACCTCTCCATCTCGCCCTTCACTGATGAAACGTCGCGGCCGGTCGCCGAGTTCATCAATCTGCTGGGCGACATCGACGACGCGGCTCTCGTGGTCGTGGCCGGCAACCTCTTCCATCCACGACCATCGACAGACCTCTCGAAGTTCATCGACGCCACCTTCGCGGCACTGCCCGCGCTTCGCGACGCCATCTCCTCCTTCACCGCTCGTGAAGGGCACCGCTTCGTCGTCCTTCCAGGCACCGACGACGTGGCCCTTCGGGCCAACGCGAAAGCGCGAGCCCAGCTCGAGTCGCTCGGAGTCTGTGTGGCGAACGACCTGGTCCTCCAGGTCGCGACGGCCGACGGGGTCCGTGACCTCGCCGTCGCCGCAGGAACCTGCACCGTCGACGCTCGTCGAGCGGACCAGAACGACCGAGCCGACGCCGACCGGCTCGAGGACCCCTTGTCGTTGCCGCGCTTCGTGGCGTCGAGGGTCCTGTACCGCCGGCTCGGAGGATGGGTCTGGTTCCCCTTCGTCACGATGGTCCTCTTCGACCTATTCGGCGCGATCACGTCGATCGTCGCGCACTACACCCACGAGCACCTGCGCGTGCACACGCCGCACACGCAGACCTTCTGGGGAAACCTTCTGTGGAATCTCCTGATCATCGCCATCGTCGAAGCCATGGTCATCGGCGTCGCCGGACTGATCGTTCGACGGCGGTTCATTCGTGGCGCACGGATTGCCGGCGGGCCCGAGTTCTGCGAGCCGTTGTCGCTCACGCACGTCGATGACGTCGACGCATTGGAGTTCGCCCGACGGGTCGCCGAGCGCGGGGGGGCGGGGGCCGTCGTGGGAGGAGCCTCCCGACCGGCGCTGGCGTTCCTCGACCGTGGCGTCTGCGCCACTCCCGGTCCGTCGAGAACGGTGCTCGTCGAACGCCGGGGACGGCTGGGTCTGCCCCCCGTCTTCACGTCGGTCGACCGCCTCGGCATCGTCGAAATCGAGGCCGCGAGCGCGGTCCAGGTCCGTCTCTACGCCGGCGAAACGCCGCGACGGGGCGGCCGGCTATTGGAGCGGATCATCGCGGGCTCCAACGTCCAGCCGGCGCCACCACATTTCACCACAACGGTCGGCTCATGGCCCACCGGGAACCCCTTCCCCGTGACGGTCGAGCGGCTGCGCGACCAGCGGCGCCAGCGCACGATCCGGCGCTGGGCGAGCGGACTGCTCTTCCTCGACGGCCTCATCAACGTCGTGGTGACCGCGTCACCGCCCCTACGCAGTCGGTTGCACTCGGTCTTGACCGTGCTTCCGCTCGGCGTGGCCCAGTCGGCCGCCGCGTTGACCGCGGTCGCGGGCATCGCGATGATTATGATGGCTCGCGGCGTTCGCCGGGGCCAGCGTCGAGCCTGGTTCCTCGCGGTCGGCGTCCTCGCGATCACAATCGTGGCGCACCTCGCACGGGGCGGGAGCATCGTCGCGTCACTCCTCGCCGCAGGAATTCTCAGTCTGCTGGTCGTCCAGCGACGCTACTTCCAGGCCAGCACCGACCGCTCGAGCCTGCAATCGGCCCTCCCCCGCCTAGGACTCATCGCCTTCGTGACCGTGGTCGCGGCCACCATCAGCATCGAGGCGTCTCCGGCCCGACACCACCACCTGCCCTCCATCGGCGTGGTGTTGGTGGCCTGCGTGGAGCGCCTCATCGGGCAGAACAACATCAACCTGCCCGACCGGGTCGGGGACTTCGTCAATCCGACGCTGCTCGCCGTGGGGCTGTCGCTCATCGTGTCGGCGTTCTACATGCTGACCCGGCCCGTCGTCGACCGACGTCTCTCGACGACGGCCCGCAGCGCCGAACGGCGCTTCGCCGAGCTGCGCGCGCGCGAGATCGTCCGACGTCACGGCCGGGGCACGCTCGATTACTTCGCGCTGCGCGACGACAAGCAGTTCTTCTTCTTTCGCGACTCACTCGTCGCCTACGCCGTCTACGGCGGCGTGGCGCTGATCTCGCCCGACCCGATCGGCCCCGAGGCTGAGCGCAGCGAGGCGTTCAGCGCCTACCGTGCCTACGCCGAGGGCCGAGGATGGACGATCGGCGTCGTGGGCGCCAGCGAGGAGTGGCTCCCGATCTACCAGGTCGCCGGCCTGCACCACCTCTACATCGGCGACGAGGCGATCGTCGATTGTCCGACCTTCAACCTCGCGGGCGGCAAGATGAAGGGGCTGCGACAGGCCTGCACGCGACTGGCCCGACACGGCTACACGGTCGAGTTCCTCGACCCGTCCGACGTCGACCCGAGTCGTGTCACCGACATCGTCGAACTGATCTCGATGCTGCGTCGCGGCGAGGCCGAGCGGGGATTCTCCATGATGCTCGGCCGCCTGTTCAACCCCAAGGACAAGGGCCTCCTGCTCACGCTCGTGCACGGACCCGATGGCAAGCCGGCCGCCGTCTGCCAGTTCGTACCGTCACCGGCCATCAACGGCTACTCGCTCGACCTCATGCGCCGCGACCCGGGCGACCACCCCAACGGACTCATCGACTTTGCCCTCTGCTCGACGATCGAACATTTGCGCGACACGGGTGCTCGCGGACTCTCGATGAACTTCGCCGCCTTCCGCTCCGTACTCGAGGGCGGCCGAGGCGAGGGCGCCTTCACGAAGGTCGAGCGCTGGGCGCTCAAGCGGCTCTCGGGCATCTTCCCCATCGAGACGCTGTGGACCTTCAACTCGAAGTACCACCCGACGTGGCTGCCGCGCTACCTGGTCTACCCCGCCGCCGAAAGCTTCGTGCCCGTGGCCGCGGCGGTACTGCGGGCCGAGTCGCTGACCGAGCTGCCCGTGCTCGGTCGCTTCCTCACGAGCGACCCGTCCAATCGCCCCAGCACCGTCGTGCCCGACGAGGTACTCGAAGCGGCCAAGCAGATCGATAGCGACGTCATGCACTAGGTGTCTCACGAACGCGTCGTGTCGACCCAGCCACAATCGCCTCTCAACTTGCTAGTCGATGCAGAAGGTTCACGACAGGACGTTCGTCGTCATCGAAGCAACCACGTGCGCGAAAGTCGCTTCGATCGCTGGCCCCACCTGCATCGACGCACCGACGCATCGTCGCCGTAGACTGGAGTCACATCGGTCCATCTTGCGAGTGCGGGCCGTTGGCAGCGTTCGAACCGAGGCTCTCACGCGAGGGCGTGAGAGGTCTCCCCCATGGCATCGGACGAAGTGACCGGCGCCGACCTGGGCGATTTCTTCTGGAATTCCAACGACCTGATGTCGGTGCTCTCCAGCGACGGCAACTGGCTCATCGTCAATCCCGCCTGGCCCGCGTCCATGGGCTGGAGCCTCGAGGACCTCCGTTCCGGCCCGTTTCTCGATCTCATCCATCCCGACGACGTCGAGGTGACGACCGTCGAATTCGAACGGCTGCTTTCGGCCCCGCATTCCACCCTGGTCGAGTTCGTCAACCGACAACGGCATCGCGACGGCGCCTACCACTGGATCGAGTGGTCCTGCCTCGGTCGAGACGGCAAGGTCTTCTCCACCGGACGCGACGTCACGGACCGAGTGCTCGGCCAAGCGAGACTGGCCGAGAGCCTCGAGATGACGAGATCGATCCTCAACGCCGCGGCCGATCCCATCATCGTCATCGACCGTGACCTCTGCGTCGTCGACGCGGGCCCCGCCACTGAGCAATTGCACGGCTACCCGGAAGCCGGCCGTCGCGGTCGCACGGTGCTCGACATCATCCACCCCGACGATCGCTCGTGCGTCGCTGCGTCGTTCCGGCGGGCGTTCGATGTGGACGACGTCGTAGGTCTCCACTGCCGGATTGTCCACGTCGACGGCCACGAGATCCCCATCGAGGCACGAGCCCGGGCGTTGCACGACGATCACGGCAAGGTCACCCGCGTCGTCATCGTGGCGCGCGACATCTCGGAGTCGGTCGCCGCCGAGACGGCGTTGGCCGAGAGCCTCGAGATGACCCAGGCCATTCTGGCCGCGGCGCCTGACTCGATCATCGTCATCGCGCAGGACCTGATCGTCGTCGAAGTCAGTCCCGGCACCGAGCGGATCTACGGAATCCCTCAGAGCGAGCGCTACGGACGCAGCGCCATGGACGTCGTCCATCCCGACGACCGGCCGGCCATCGTTGACATCCTCCAGCAACTGTTCGAGGGACCGACGGACGCGCTGAAGACCTACCGCTTCCGCGCCCACCACGTCGACGGACGTTGGCTGACGATGGAGGCGCGCGCGCGTCTCCTGCGCGACGTGGAGGGCCGCGGCCGTCGCGCCGTCCTGGTCTCTCGGGACGTCACGGACGCCGTGGCTGCCCAGGCGGCCCTCGAGGACGCCAAGGCCCTCGCCGAGCAGCACGACCTCGCCAAGAGCGAGTTCATGTCGCGGATGAGCCATGAACTTCGCACGCCGATGACCGCGGTACTCGGTTTCACCGAGATCCTCCAGATGGAGGTTCACGCTCCGAAGGTGTCCGAGATGCTCGAGTACATCCACAGCTCGGGCAAGCACCTCTTGGCGCTGATCGATGATGTGTTGGATGTGTCACGAGTCGACTCGGGCTCGATCAACCTGGTCACCGAGAGCATCGCGCTCAGTGTCATGGTGCGCGAGTGCATCACCCTGGTCACCCCGCAGGCGAGGACGTTCGGCATCGAGATCGTCAACCAGGTGGCCTGCGACTTCCACGTACAGGCCGACCACCAACGCCTCAAGCAGGTGATAGTGAACCTCATGACCAACGCAGTCAAGTACAACCGACCGAATGGTACGGTGATCGTCGATTGCCGTCAGCTCGATGGACAGTGTCGTCTCTCGGTCACCGACACCGGAATCGGCGTCGCACCGGAAAAGATGACACGCCTCTTCACCCCCTTCGACCGACTGGACGCCGAGGCCACCTCAATCGAGGGAACCGGGCTCGGCCTCTCGCTCTCCAAGAGCCTCGCCGAAGCGATGGGCGGATCGCTCGGAGTGGAGAGCATTTCCGACGAGGGCTCCACCTTCTGGGTCGAGATGCCGTCGACCGAACTGGCCCCGGGGCCGATGAGCTCGATAGATCCGATCGAGGGACCGACCTCATCCGTACCGCTCTTTCGCGACGCCAACATCCTCTACGTCGACGACACGGTCGCCAACCTTCGCCTCGTGGAACTGCTACTGGCTCGGCGTCCGGGGGTCCACCTGATCACGGCGTCCAAGGGTTTCGACGGACTCGAACTCGCACGCGAACACCTGCCCGACCTCATACTGCTCGACGCGTGGCTTCCCGACGTCCACGGCCTGCACATACTGCGCCAACTCCGCGACGACCCGATCACCGCGTCGATTCCCGTTTTCGTCATCTCGGCTGACGCGTCGTCGGGTCAGGTTCGTCGCTTCCACGACGCCGGCGTCCAGGAGTTCTTCGCTAAGCCAATAGACCTGTCACTCCTGCTCGCCGCGATCGACGCCACCCTCGCCGCGGCCGCTGCCTAAACCGTCGACGGCGTCAAGCGGCCCGACCGGTCGAAAGAAGGCCCTTTCCAGAGTCGTTCACGGTATGTTGTACTCAGCCAGTGCTCGGCTGCATGTGATCGGATCTCCGTCATCCAATCGACTGGATCCCGGTCCTTCGAGTCGGGCCGCTGACGGGAGGCTTCGGACATTGACAAGGGCGAACTCGACTGTTCCCGAACTCGACCAGTACTTCTGGAACTCCGTGGACCTGCTGTCGGTCTTCTCACGTGACGGCCAAGTGAGGGTGAGGAATCCGGCCTGGCAGAAGGTCCTGGGCTGGGACCCGGAGGCCCTGAGCGACTTCGCGTTCATGGAGCTCGTCCACCCCGACGACGTCGAGCGGACTCGTCAGGAGTCCGAGCAGGAATGGAACGGACCCGACACCGCGCGGGTCGGCTTCGAGAACCGCCTGCGCCACCTCGACGGCTCCTACCGCTGGATCGAATGGACCTCCCGACGCGACGGGGAGCTGGTCTATTCAACGGGACGCGACGTGTCTCGACGCAACCGAGTCCTGTCCGAGCTCGCCGCGGCCAGTGAGATGAACGCCGCGATCTTCACGGCGGCGACCGACTCGATCATCGTGATCGATCGGGAGATGAGGATCGCCGAGTCCAGTCCCGCCGGTACCCAAATGTTCGGCTACCCCGACGAAGGCCGCATCGGCATCGATGCGCTCTTCATCATCCACCCGGACGACCGCGAACGGGTACGGACGACCTTACTGAGAATCTTCGACAGCGGCGAGGTGGCGACGGCGCGTTTCCGGGCCCGACACTTCGACGGCCATTGGCTGATTGTCGAGGCCCGGGGTCGTTCGCTGGACGTCGCCCACGGATCGGCCGAGCTCGCCGTCGTCATCTGTCGAGACGTGACGAAGGCGGTGGCCGAGGAGGAGGCGCTCGCGGACAGCCTGCGCACGATCACCGCCATCGTTGACACTGCCGTGGACGTGATCACCACTATCGATCGCGACTTCAACGTCCTTGAGACCAGTCCCTCGAGCGAGCTGACGACGGGGATCCCGCCGGCCCAACGTGACCTCTACCCCATCTTCGACCGGATTCACGACGACGACCGTGCCAAGGTCATCGAGGCGGTGCGGCGAATCTTCGGCCAGGGCGAAACGGCGACCGTCCGCTACCGGCTCCAGCACTTCGACGGTCGCTGGATGACGGTGGAGTCGAAGGGCCGAGCGCTCGTCGACGCCGGAGGACCACCGACGAAAGCTGTCATCACCACACGCGACATCACCGAATCGGTCGAGGCCGAGCGGGCGTTGGCGCGAAGCCTCGAGACGACCATCGCCATCTTCGACGCGACTGTCGATGGGATCATCCTGATCGACAACGAACTGCGCGTCCTCGAGACCAGCCCGGCCGGCGAGAGATTCCACGGTGTTCCCGCGAGAGAGCGCCGGGGTCGCGAGGTCACCGAGCTGGTGCACCCCGACGACCAAGCGAAGGTCCGGGCCGCCTTCCAACGGGCCTTCGACGAGGACGGGTCGGTGGAGTTCAAGTGCCGGATGGTCCACATCGACGGGCACCTGGTCACGATCGAGGCCCGTGGCCGAACGTTGCATGACGCCCACGGCCCCCCCACGCAGTTGGTCTTCATCGCCCGCGACATCACCCAGTCCGAGGCCGCCAAGGCGGAACTGGCCCGCAGTTTCGAAAAGACGAGTGCGATCCTCGCCGCCGCGGCCGACTCCATCGTCGTGATCAACCGCGACCTCGTCATCGAGGAGGCCAGTCCTGGCACCGAGAGGATCTTCGGCTACCCCAGGGAAAACCGAACGGGTCAGAACATCCTCGACATCATGCACCCTCACGATCAACCGACGGTGACCGCGGCCCTCGACCGACTGTTCTCCCAGGAGAGCGAAGACCTGATCGACTACCGCTTCCGTGCCCGGCACGCCGATGGCCACGAGCTGATAATCGATACCCGGGCCCGACTCTTGCGCGACGTGGACGGCGAGTCACCTCGCGCCGTGCTGGTCTCGCGCGACATCTCGGACGCCGTGGCACGGGACAAGGCGCTCGAGGCGGCGAAGTTGGAGTCCGAGCGGGCCAACCTGGCCAAGAGCGAATTCATGTCTCGGATGAGCCACGAGCTGCGCACGCCCCTCAACTCGGTGCTGGGATTCGCCCAGATCCTGCAGATGGAGTCGCACTCCCCCGAGGAGATCGAGACGGCTGACCAGATCTACCGTTCCGGTCAGCACCTCTTGAACCTCATCAATGAGGTCCTCGACATCTCGAGGATCGAATCGGGCACCATCGCGGTGAAGCTCGAATCGGTGGCGCTGGGCGAGCTGGTCGACGAGTGCGTCAACCTCGTGACGCCCCAGGCGAAGGAGTTCGGAATCGCCGTGACGAGCAACTGCACGCCCGCACTGCTCGCCCTGGCCGACCGCAACCGCCTCCGTCAGGTCCTGATCAACCTGCTGTCCAACGCCATCAAGTACAACCGGGCGGGCGGCAGTGTGACGTTGACCTGCGGGCGCGCGAAGGGGCGGCTTCGCGTGAGCGTGGCCGACACCGGCTACGGGATCGCGCCCGAGTTGAGGGACCGCCTCTTCACCCCCTTCGACCGGCTGGGCGCTGAGGTCAGAGGTATCGAGGGGACCGGTCTCGGTCTCGCGCTCTCCAAGAGCCTCGCCGAAGCGATGGGCGGCGACCTCTCCGTCAAGAGCACCGAGGGCGAAGGATCGATATTCCGCGTGGACCTTCCCCTGTTCCAACCGAAGTGACGCCCGATTAGCCTGACCCGAGTACTCGTCGACCAGAAATCGTGAAGACCCTTGCCCACCATCTTGTACATCGAGGACAACCTCTACAACGTCCAACTGGTCCAGCGCCTGCTGGCCCAACGCCCCAACATCGAGCTGCTGACGTCGTCCCAGGGCAACGTCGGCATCCACCTGGCCCAGCAGCGCAGCCCCGACCTCATCCTGCTCGACGTGCACCTGCCTGACATCCAGGGTTTCGAGGTCTTCACGATCCTGCGCAGCGACCCCACAACCTCCAACATTCCGGTCATCATCCTCTCGGCTGACGCGACGCCTGGCCAGAATCGTCGGTTCCTCGACGCCGGCGCCTACTCCTACATGACCAAGCCGCTCGATCTCACCGCGCTGTTGAAGGTCGTCGACGAACTCCTCGGCGAGAGCGCTGCGCCGCTCAGTGCCCCGGAAAGCGACTAGCCACCAACCTGGTCACACTGAGTAGGTGTGGCCGATCAGACCGGCCGCCTCCTCGCCGGGCACGGCGGGCGAGAACAGGAAACCCTGTCCCAGGGTGCAGACGAGACCCTGGAGTCGCCGAAGCTGCGCGGTCGTCTCGATCCCTTCGGCGAGCACCGTCATGCCCAGGCTATTGCCGAGCGACACGATTGCCTCGAGTAGCCGGTCCTGGTGGATGTTCTGATCGGGCGACCGGACGAAGATCTGATCGATCTTGATGACGATCGGGTTCAACCGGGCGAGATACGAGAGCGAGGAGAACCCCGTGCCAAAGTCGTCAAGCGCGACGCCGATCCCGAGCCTCGTCAATTGCTCCATCATGTTCAGTGTGTCGCCGACCTCGAGCAGCGCCACCCCTTCGGTGATCTCGAGGATCAGCCGGTCCGGTGGAAGTCCGCTGGAGGCGAGCTGACTCTCCACCATCGCGACCAGTCCCGCGTCGTGGAACTGGCGACCGGAGAGGTTCACCGAGACGTAGGGCTTGAAGGGCGACTCAGCGGTCCCCTTCCACGAGCTCGCCGCGGTCACCGCCTCGCGCAGGGCGAACTCACCCAGCTCGAGGATCAGCCCGCTCTGCTCGGCGAGAGGGATGAAGACGTCGGGCGGGACCCACCCCCGCTCCTCGTGGCGCCAGCGCATCAGGGCCTCGAAACCGACGATCTGGCCGGTCGACAGGTGGACGATCGGCTGATAGTGCATGGCGAGTTGTCCGGCCACGAGGGCGTGGCGGAGCTCTTGGGCGAGTGAGAACTGCGAGATCACCTGCTCGTGCAGGCCCGGCGTGTGGAAGACGTAGCGGCCCTTGCCCAGACGCTTCGCCTCGTAGAGGGCGAGGTCGGCGTCGCGCACGACGTCACTATCGGGCGAGCTCGCCCGGTCCCAGACCACGACGCCGACACTCGCTCGCTGATTGAAGCTCAGCTCGCCGACACGCACCGGCTCGTCGAGCGCCTTTAGAAGACGCTCCGCCACGCGCTCGGACTCCTCGACGCCCGAGACATCCTCGGCGAGGAAGAGGAACTCGTCGCCCCCGAAACGACAGAGGGTGTCGGAGTTGCGGGCGACTGCCTCGAATCGACGGGCCAGCTCGACGAGGAGCTGGTCACCGACGAGGTGGCCGTGGGTGTCGTTCACGCCCTTGAAGTCGTCGAGGTCGAGGAGCATCAGCGCGCACAGGCCTCCCTGGCGCTGAACGCGAGCCTGGGCCTGAGCGAGCCGGTCCTGGAAGAGCGCCCGGTTGGCCAGTCCCGTCAACGGGTCGTGCAGTGCCTGGTGCGACAGCAGGGCGGTGAGTGAACGCTCCTCGGTGACGTCGCGTTCGGAGATAATGAAGTACAGGGTGTTGCCGGCCTCGTCCCGGGCGGGCGACTTGGACACCTCGGCGATGAGCATGTGCCCGTCCTTGTGGAGGTAGCGCTTCACATAGCGCACGTGGCCGATCTCGCCTCGCATTATTCGCTCGTGCGAACCTTCGGTGATCCCCACGTCGTCGGGGTAGGTGAACGGCTTCGAGTCGAAGCCGATGATCTCGTCCGGCGTCCGACCCACCATCTGGTAGAACGCCTCGTTGGCAGCGAAGACGCGGTCCTCAAGGTCAGTGAAGACCATCGGGGCCATGTTGTTCTCGAACGCGAGTCGGAAGTGGCGCTCGGCGTCGCGACGGGCCTCCTCGGCCCTTCGCTGAACGCTGTTGTCGCGGATCGAGCCGACCGTCCAGCGCCGGTGCCCGAGGGTGAGCGGCGTGAGCGCGAAGTCGACGGCGAGCCCGGTGCCGTCTTTGCGCATCACCGTGAGATCGCGGTCGCTCCAGATGATCCTCGCGTCGTGGTTCCGGGCGAACACTTGGCGCGCCTCACCCTCCATCTCCTTCAACTCGGGCGGGACCAGCATCAGGACGTTTTGGCCCACCAGCTCCTCGCGTGAGTAGCCGGTCAGGTCCGAGAGAAGGCTGTTGACGAACCGCATGATCCCGTGACGGTCGATCAGCGCCGTACCGTCGGCCATCGCCTCGAGGAGGCTCTGGAAGGAAATCGAGAGGTCCTCCTCAGAATTCATGTCGCTCGCGTCCCTGCCCGTCTCTCGAGGTCCGGAATCAACCTAACGCTTCACCCCCATACTCGCATAGCGCACGATGCGCCGTCGTCCCATCCACGGCCCCGTCGCGTCGACGACGGTGCGCCCGGAGTGGGCTTGTTCGAACGAACCGCATCCGTGCGAGACCGCGGCGCGACAGAGCTCGTCGACGACCAGGCGAGCAACGACTTCGAGTGTCGTAGTGATGAACCGATCGGGTCGATCACGCCGTTCGTCGCAACGGACGTGGCACCTTCCTCGTAATCGACGCTCTAGCCAGTAGGTTGGAATTCGAGGCATGCGGCCGAGCCTTGACGTATGCCTGCTATCACGATCGTTGTCAAAGTGCTGTCCACCTCGAGAGGCCGTTTCCGGAGGATGCAAGTCAATGCCAGATGAAGCGGCCATCGTCCCGGGGCTCGAAGAGTTCTTCACGAGCTCGCTCGACCTGTTCGCCGTCTTCCAGGCCGACGGCATAATCGGCCACGCGAATCCAGCGTGGACCACGATCTTGGGCTGGGATGCCGGGGAGCTGCACTCGACCCGAGTGGGGGATCTGGTCCACCCCGACGACGCCCATCGAACCGCCGTGGAGACCGAGCACATCGTCAACGGAAAGTCCGCGACAAGACGGGGGTTCGAGCATCGCCTCCGCTGCGCCGACGGCTCCTTTCGTTGGATCGAGTGGACGTCACTGCGCTGGGGCGATCAGATCTACTCGACCGGTCGCGACATCACCCGGCGCCACGCGGTGATCCGCCAACTCGACGAGAACCTGCAGAAGATCGAAGCGGTCTTCGCGGCGGCGGCCGACTCCATCATCGTCGTCGACCGCGACATGGTCATCGCCGAGACCAGTCCAGTCGGTCTGCCGATTTTGGACTTCCCGAACAGCGGCCAGGTCGGCCAGAACGTCTTGAACATCGTCCATCCCGATGACCGACCGACAGTCCTCGCGGCACTTCAACGAACGTTCGACGTCGACGAGATCAGCACTGCGCGCTACCGCGCGCAGCACTTCGACGGACGCTGGTTGACGTTCGAAGGCAGGGGCCGGGCGATGCGCAATCCCGACGGTTCGTCGGACCTGGCGGTCATCATCAACCGCGACGTCACGAAGTCCGTTGCCGAGGAAGCGGCGCTCGCCGAGAGCCACGCGAGGATCAAGGCGATCGTCGACACGGCGGCCGACACCATCTCCATCGTCGACCGGGACCTGCGCAATATCGAGTCCAGTGAAGCACTTGAGAGCACCTTGGGGGTTCCTCCAGCCGATCGACGCGGTCGCTCCATTCTCGAGCGCATCCACCCCGACGACCACGCCGCCGTCATCGAGGGAGCCCGCAAGATCTTCGAGGAGGGCGAGACCGTGACGTTGCGTGTACGCCTCCTGCACGCCGACGGTCGGTGGTTGACGGCCGAGTCGCGGGCCCGGGCCACCTACAATGCCAAGGGCGCGCCGACCAGCGCCGTGGTCATCACCCGCGACATCACGGCGTGGGTGGCCGCCGAAGTGGCGTTGACCGAGAGCCTTGAGACGACGCGGGCCATCTTCGATGCGGCAGCTGACGGCATCATCGTGCTGGATCGCGACCTGTGCATCGTCGAGACCAGCTCGAACGGCGAGGGCGTTCACGGACGGCCCGCGGAGGAGCGTCGCGGTCAGCGCCTGATGCTCGAGGTCGTCCATCCCGACGACCGCGAGAACGTGGAGGCGACTCTCCGTCGGACCTTCGACGAGGAGGGCGTTGTGAGCATGCGCTACCGGGTGCGGCGCCTGGACGGAGAGTGGATGACCCTCGAGTCCCGAGGACGTTCGTTGCGCGCCCACGACGGTCCGCCCTCCAAGGCCGTCTTCATCGCGCGCGATGTCACCGACTCCGTCGCCGCCCAGGCCGCACTCGAGTCGGCCAAGGTCGAGGCCGAACGGGCCACGTTCGAGGCCGATCTGGCTCGCGCGGAAGCCGAGCGGGCCAACGCCGCGAAGAGCGACTTCCTCTCGCGGATGAGCCACGAACTGCGTACGCCGCTCAACTCAGTGCTCGGCTTCTCCCAGATACTGCAGATGGAGCCGCACTCGGCGACCGATGAGGAGATAATCGACATCATCTACCGGTCCGGGAGCCACCTGCTGGACCTGATCAACGAAGTCCTCGACATCTCGCGAGTCGAGTCGGGCACCATGAGCGTCGCCCTTGACTCGGTCTCGCTTTGTTCTCTGGTCGAGGAGTCCCTCGGGCTCGTGTTGCCCCAAGCGCGCGAACGCGACATCACCGTCACGAGCGTCGTCGACGAGGACCTCCACGTGCGGGCCGATCATCTTCGCCTTCGCCAGGTGCTGCTCAACCTCCTCTCCAACGCGATCAAGTTCAACCGCCTCGGCGGTCGAGTGACCATCGGCGCCGAACGGAGCGACGGTCGCGTGAGGCTCTCAGTCGCCGACGACGGACCGGGGATTGCCGTCGGCTATCTGGACCGTCTCTTCGTCCCGTTCGAACGACTCGACGCCGAGGCACGCGGCATCGAGGGAACGGGTCTCGGCCTCGCGCTCTCCAAGAGCCTGATCGAGTTGATGGGCGGCTCGCTCGTTGTCGAGAGCCACCAGGACGTCGGATCGACGTTCACCCTCGAATTGGCGCAGGCGACACCCACCGGTGAAGGCGTCGCGCCGAGTGACCCGTCGATGGGTCGTCGCCCGATCGGGGCCCACCAGTCCACCCTGCTCTACATCGAGGACAACACCTACAACACGCGCCTCGTCGAGCGACTGGCCAGGCATCGGCCGAACGTGAGTCTCATCACCTCACTGCAGGGCAGCCTGGGACTAGAGCTCGCCCGTCAGCACCGGCCGGGACTGATCCTGCTCGACGTGCACTTGCCCGACGTGTCCGGCCTCGAGGTCCTTCGGCGTCTGCGCTCGGAGCCGACCACCGCCACCATCCCCGTCGTGATGCTCTCCGCCGACGCCTCGAGCAGCCATGTCCGCAAATGCCTCGATGCCGGGGCCAACGACTACCTGACCAAGCCGATCGACGTCGTTCGTCTCCTCAATGTCATCGACGACTTCCTCGGCGCGGTCGGGGAAGAGACGGACGATCGGGTCGCTTCCGACCACGGTCGCCGGCGACCCGATCGTCCTACTCGACGCGACGCCTGATCGCCTCGGCCAGCCGCGTGGCGGCGACGTCGTCGTAGGCGAGGAAGAGGGAGGGCTCGACGAGCTCGAGCTCCATGATCGCCCAACCGGCCGGGGTGCTCACGAGGTCGACGCGGGCGTAGAGGAGGTCGGCGAAGCCGCCGGCGAGCACCGAACTGGCGACCTCGAGGGCGTCGGGCTCGGCCCGGGCCGGGCTCATCTGCTCGCGCCGGAAGAGCGCGTCGCGGTCCGTTGCGGTCACGTTCAGCATCGCGCCCTTGGTCATGGCGTGACTGAACGTGCCGTCGATGTAGACCATCGCGCGCTCGCCCAGTTGATCGACGGTGTCGACGTAGGGCTGGACGATGACGTCGCGACCCTCGGCGTGCAGTCGCGCGACGTGGTCCCGGGCCCGGTCGAGCTCGTCGGGACCGTACCGGTCGGCGTCGATCGAGCCGGCGCCCACGCAGGGCTTCACCACGAAGTCGCCGCCGGGAAAGGACGGCTCGTCACCCACGTCGACGAACGTCGTCGCCACGATCCGGTGCCCGCGTCGCTCGAGGTCCGCGAGGTAGTGCTTGTCACTCGAGTACTCGACCACCGGAAAGGGGTTGGCGAGACGCTCGACGCCGCCGGCCCAGGCGAGGAACTCGTCGCGGCGCGCCGCGTAGTCCCACGTCGAGCGGATCACGACGAGGTCGAAGCGGTCCCAATCGACCGACGGGTCGTCCCAGACCTCCAACTGGGCCGGCACCCCCGCCTCGGCGAGGGCCTGCAGCAGAATCGGCTCGTCGGCATCGACGTCGACGCCGGCGCACGTCGCCACGGCGACCCGGCTCACGGCGTGAACAGGACCGTCGCGTGCTGGGCCAGGGTGGCGAGCGGTCCGGGCCAGACGCCGAAGAGGATCGTGACGGCCACCCCGAAGCCAATGACCGCCCCCGTGAGGCGCGGCACCTCGACCCGGACGCCCTCGACGTCGTCGTCGGCGTAGAGCGCCATCGCCCAACGCAAGTAGAAGTAGGCCGCTATCGCGGCGCTGACCAGCGCGATCAGGGCCAGCGCTCCTCCGCCGGCGTCCACGACCGAGGCCAGCACGGCGAACTTCGCGTAGAAGCCCGTCGTGAGCGGAGCCCCCAGCTGGCTGAGCAGCAGCACGCAGAGGGCGCCCCCGAGCCAGGGCTGGCGCCGCGCGAGGCCGCGGTAGTACTCGATCGAGTGGTGCTCGTCGCCGACCCCGCCGACCAGGGTCAGCACGGCGAAGCTCGCCACCACGACCGGCGCGTAGGTCATCACGTAGAAGAGCGTGGCCGCGGTGCCGCGGATCGTGCCGGCCCACACGCCGAGCAGGATGAAGCCGGCGTGGTTGATCGACGAGTATGCGAGCATGCGCTTGGCGTTGCGCTGCACGATCGCGAGGCTCGCGCCGACGACCGTCGTTAGGACGACGAGGACCCACAAGATGGGGCGCCACGTATCGAGCTGGGTCCCGAGGGACGAGATCAGCACGCGCACGAGCGCCGCGAAGGCGCCGACCTTCACGACCGCGGCCATGAAACCGGTCACCGGCGTCGGCGCGCCCTCGTAGACGTCGGGCGACCAGAGGTGGAAGGGCACCGCGGCGACCTTGAAGGCGAAGCCGACGAGCAAGAGAGCGCCGCCGGCGTAGAGCAGGCCCGGGCGCAGCAGCACGTTCGAGCCGAGGAAGTACGAGATCGACGTGAGGTTCGTCGAGCCGGTCGCGCCGTAGACGAGGGCAGCGCCGTAAATGAAGATCGCCGAGGCGAAGCCGCCGAGAAGGAAGTACTTAAGAGCCGCCTCGGACGACGTGGCGCGGTGGCGGTCGAAGGCCACGAGCACGTAGAGGCCGAGCGAGAGGATCTCCAGACCGAGGAAGATGACGATCAGGTCGTTGGCCTGAGTCATCAGGAGCGCCCCTCCGCTCGAGGCGAGGGCCATGATGTGGAACTCGACGCCCGAGACCCGCTCGCGGATCGCCCAGTCGTGGGCCACCAGCGCGGTCATGAGGACCGCGACCGCGATCACGGCCGAAGCAATGACCGAGAAGTCGTCGAGCACGATCGCGTGCGCGATGGTCGTCGAGGCACCGGCCTTGGCGACGCAGCGCCACTGGAAGAAGTTCACGACGAGCGACGCGAGCGACACCGCCACGGTCGTCGACGTGGCGACCGCGATCGAGACCTTGGAGCGCAGCAACGCGGTCCCGACCATCAACAGCAGCGCCGCGCCGAAGAAGATCAGGACCGGCAGGATCGCCAGATAGTGAATGGAGGGGATCTGCAGGGTCACTTGCTCACTCCGCTCGGAGCGACGTGCTCGATCAGCTGCTGGACGGAGGGCGAGATGCGGTCGAGCACGGGCTTGGGAAAGACACCTAGGGCCACGATCAGCACGACGACGGGCACGAGGACCCAGCGCTCGCGCGACGTCGCGTCAGGCAGCGTGGCGTTGGCGCCCTCGGCCCTTCCGTGAAAGACCCGCTGGTAGGCCCAGAGCAGGTAGAGCGCGGCGGCCACCACGCCAATGGAGGCGACGACGGCCCACCACGCGTGCGTGGCGAAGGTACCGATGAGGATCAAGTACTCACTCACGAATCCCGAGAGGCCCGGCAGCCCGATGGAGGCGAGCATCACGACGGTGAAGAGTGCGGCCATCACCGGCGCCGGGCCCTGCAAGCCGGTGAAGTCCCGCACCAGGATGCTGCCGCGTCGCTGCTCGATGAAGCCAATGATGAGGAAGAAGCCAACCGTGATGACCCCGTGGTTGAACATCAAAAGCACCGCGCCGACGGTGGCGATCTTCGAGCCCGACATCAGGCCGAGCGTGATGAAGCCCATCTGGGCCAGTGAGGAGAACGCCACCAGCCGCTTCAGGTCCGGCGTCACGCACGCGAGCAGGGAGCCGTAGAGGATCCCGACGACCGCGAGGGTCATGATGACCGGGCGCATGGTCGCGAGCGCGAGCGGGAACAGCCCGACGGCGAAGCGCAGCAGCCCGTAGGTGCCGAGCTTGGCCAGCAGCGCCGACATCTCGATCGAGCCCGCGGTGGGCGCCTCGGCGTAGGTCAGGGGCGACCACGTGTGCAGCGGCCAGATGGGCGCCTTCACCCCGAAGGCGATCGCGAAGGCGACGAACAGCCACACCGCGGTGCCGTGGGACATCACCGTCGACGACAGGGTCCCGTAGGCGAAGGTGAGGTCCCCCTGGGCCTGGTGCTGGTGGAGGAAGCCCAGGTAGAGGATTCCGATGAGCAGGAAGGCCGAGCCGGCGAAGGTGTAGATGAAGAACTTCAGGGCCGCGCGCGACCGCTCGCGACCGCCCCATTGGCTGATGATGAAGTAGCACGGGATGAGGGTCAGCTCGAAGAAGATGAAGAACTCGAGCAGGTCGTGTGCCACGAAGCTGCCCATCGTGAAGCTCGTCAGCAGCAGCAGCCACGCGACGAAGGCCGGCTCGCGGCGACGGTCACGCGAACCGAGCAGGGCGAGCAGCAGCACCAGCGACGTCAGCACCACCATCAGGAGCGAGATGCCGTCGACCCCGACGTCGTAGGCGAGACCGAAGGGGGCGGCGAGCACGTGGCGCGAGTAGAAATCGAAGGTCGCCGCACCGCTGAAGTGGGGGTTGTAGAGGAGCGCCACCACGAGCGACAACGCCAACTCGACACTCGCCGCGGCGACGGCGACCAGGTAGGCCCGTCCCTCGGTCTTGCGCGTGAGGGCCGCGAGAAGCGCGCCGACGAGCGGCACGAGGATGAGCGCGGCGAGCCAGAGCGAGGAGTGGGTGTGTGCCACTAGCCCACCCTCGCGACGAGGTAGATCACGATGACCGCGACGCCGAGCACGGTCGCGAGCGCGTAGTGGCGCACGAAGCCGGACTGAACCTTGCGCAGGCCCTCGCCGCTGCGCCGGACACCGACCGCGACACCCGTCACCGCGCCGTCGATGATCCGGGGTTCGACGACGTCGTCGGAGAATTGCGCGACGCGGGTGAGGGGGCGTCCGATAGAGGCGTCGTACAGGTCATCCCAGCGCCAGACGTGCTCGAGGAACGTCGATTCGAAGCGCGGCGAGCTCGAGACGTTGCGCCAGATTGAGAAGGCCGCGAGCAGGCCAATCACCGCGGCCGCGACGTCGACGGCGCCGAGCCCGTACTGGGCGAGCGTGCTGGCGTGGACGGCTGCCACGTAACCGAAGGTCGGCTCGAGGAAGCCGGCGATGGAGTCATGGTGGATCCACGGCAGGTCGAGCACGCCGCCCACGACCGAGAGCCCGGCCAGCACGACGAGCGGGGCCGTCATCACCCAGGGCGACTCGTGGGGATCGCGTCCGTCGTTCAGCTCACGGAACCGCTCGGTGCCGCGGAACGTGAGGATGAACAACCGACTCATGTAGTAGGCCGTCAGGATCGCCGTCAGCACGCCGAGGACCCACAGTGCCTTGTTGTGCTCGAAGACGTTGGTCAGGACGTCGCCCTTGGACCAAAAACCGGCGAAGGGCGGGATGCCCGAGATGGTGAGCCAGCCGATCAGGAACGTCGGGAACGTGAGGGGCAGGTACTTGCGCAGCCCCCCCATGAGGCGCATGTCCTGCTCGCCGTTGAGCGAGTGGATGACCGAGCCCGATCCGAGGAAGAGCAGCGCCTTGAAGAAGGCGTGGCTGATCATGAGGAAGATCGCCGCAGAGTAGGCCCCGACGCCCACGGCGAGCACCATGTAGCCGATCTGGGAGACGGTCGAGAACGCGAGGACCTTCTTGATGTCCTTCTGGGATGTGGCGATGGTGGCGGCGACGAAAGCGGTGACCCCGCCGATAACCGCGATCGTCATGCGACCTGAGCTCGACATCGCCAGAACCGGGGACATCCGCACCAGCAGGTAGACCCCGGCCGTCACCATGGTCGCGGCGTGGATCAGGGCCGACACGGGCGTCGGACCCTCCATCGCGTCGGGTAGCCAGTTGAACAGCGGGATCTGCGCGCTCTTGCCGGACGCCGCGAGCAGCAGGGCCAGCACGGTCAACGTCGCGACGATCGGCGTCAGAGTGCCGGCGTGACTGAAGACGCCGAGGTACGTGAGCGTGTGGGTGCGAGAGAAGAGCAGGAACATCGCAATCAGCAGGCCCAGGTCGCCCACGCGGTTGTAGATGAAGGCCTTCTTGCCCGCCGAGGCGGCCGAGTCGCGATCGAAGTAGAAGCTGACGAGCCAGTAGGAGCAGAGTCCGACGCCCTCCCACCCGACGAAGGTCAGTACGAGGTTGTTGGCGAGCACGAGCACCAGCATCGAGAAGACGAAGAGATTCAGGTAGATGAAGAACTTGCGGAAGTCCCTCTCGCCGTGCATGTAGCCGATCGAGTACAGGTGGATCAAGGCCGAGATCCCCGTGACGAAGAGGCACATTGTGACCGACAGCGGATCGACCAGTAGGGCGGCCGGCACGTGCAGGGTGCCGACGCTCAGCCAGTCGAAGAGCTTCACGGTCACCTCGCGCGAGGACTGGTGCAGCAGGAGGACGAAGCTGATCGCCGAGACCACGAAGCTCGCCGAGACGACGCCGGTGCCGACGACACCGACCTGCTTCTCGGTCATGTGACGCCCGTTCAGCATCATGAAGAGGAAGCCGACCAACGGAAAGAGCAGTATCAACGTCGCGACGTGTGCCATCTCAGCCCTTCAACTCCGACAGCTCGTCGACGGACGACGACGGCCGACGCCGGAAGACCGCGACCACGATGCCGAGACCCACGGTCACTTCGGCGGCCGCGACGACCATCACGAAGAAGACGATCGCCTGGCCATCGATGTCGCTGAGCGTGCGTGAGAACGTGACGAAGGTCAGGTTGACGGCGTTGAGCATCAGCTCGATGCACATGAACATGATCAACGCGCTGCGCCGGGTCAGCAGGCCGAAGGCCCCGATTCCGAAGAGAATCGCGGCGAGCACGAGGTACCAGGCGGCGGGGACGTTCATTGGCCGGCCTCCTCGGTCTGGGTCGCGCGCTCGCGCCGGGCCAGCAGCACCGCACCCACGACGGCGATGATCAGCAGCGCGGCAGTGGCCTCGAAGGCGAAGAGGTAGGTGGTGAACACGGCGGTGCCCAGCTCTCGCACGTTGCCCTGACCGGTGGCGATTGGCGTCCCCTGGCTCGACACCGACATGGCGCCCGTTACCCAGTGCGACCGGGCCATCAGGGTGACGAGCCCGCCGACGGTCAATAGGACGCCGACGGCAGCGAAGGCGCGCTGACCGACCAGGGGTTCGACCGTGACGTGATCACGGCGGTCGACGCCGAGGAACATGATCACGAAGAGGAAGAGCACGACAATGGCGCCGGCGTAGACGATGATCTGCACCGCGGCGAGGAAGTCGGCCGACTGCGCGATGAAGGCGACGGCGACGCCGAACAGCGTCATGATGAGGCTGAGCGCCGCGTGCACCGGGTTCTTCACAGAGATGACGCCGACCGCCCCGACCACGATGAGCAGCGCCGACGTGACGAAGATCAACACGCTGGGGATCGCGTAGGAGACGGCGGTCACGTGGCATCCTTGCGTCGGCGCGGCATCCTCGCGCGCGCACTCTTGACCCTGGCGGCGATGCCCCGTTGGTCGAGTGGGACGTCCTCGGGCTCCAGGTGACGTGGGAAGACGTTGCGCAGCTGCTTCGAGCCGGTCGCGGCGTCGTCACGGTGGTCCGACTGGCCGGCTTCGGGCGCCCGCACGCCCACTCCGAGGTCACCGGTCCACTGGACGACGCCCTCGTAGGAGGCGTCGCCGGACGGTGACGTCGCGCGCATCCAGCCGCCGGTCATCGCGGCCTCGCCCTCGCGCCAGTCCTCCCACGGGAGACGCTGGGGGAAGCCCTGGTCGTCGACGAGCAGCTCGGCCTTGGTGTAGATGGCGTCGGCCCGGTTCGTGAACGAGAACTCGAACATCTTGGACTCGGTGATCGCCTGGGTCGGGCAGGCCTCGACGCACAGGTCGCAGTGGATGCATCGCAGATAGTTGATCTCGTAGACGTAGCCGTAGCGCTCACCGGGGCTGACCGGATGGTCGGGCGGGTTATCGAGGCCACGGACGAAGATGCAGTTGACGGGGCAGACGCCGGCGCACAGTTCGCAGCCGATGCACTTCTCCATCCCGTCCTCGTATCGGTTGAGGACGTGGCGACCGTGCTGGCGGGGCTGCTTCGGACGCTTGGCCTGCGGGTAGCTCGTCGTCACCGTCGGACGGGTCAGGTGCTGGAAGGTGAGCTTGAACCCGCCAAAGAAGCTGAAGGGACTGGCCACTAGTCGTCCTCCTCGTCGGTCATCGATCGAAGGACCCCACCGGGCAGTGGCCGCTCACCGACGGTCGGCAGGACCGACTCGGCGCCGCTCTCGCGGACCGCACCGATCTCGAAGGCCCGGGTGAGCAGCGTCCATGCGAGCAGGACCGTCGCGCCCATGAAGAAGCCCCAGCCCTTCGCGACGAGGAAGCCGGCGACGATGAGCATCCACCCGAGGCTGAGCGGGATCAGGCGCTTCCAGCCGAGGTCCATGAGCTGGTCGTAGCGGAACCGGGGCAGCGAGGCGCGGAACCAGATGTAGCAGAAGGCGAAGCCGACCGTCTTCACGAGGAACCACAGGATCGGGAAGACCCAGCGCAGATGAGGCACGCTAGGCACCCAGCCCGCCGGGCCGCCGAGGAACAGCGTGACGATGATCGCCGACATGGTGATGGTGTTCATGTACTCGGCGAGGAAGAAGATGGCGAAGCGGAACGATGAGTACTCGGTATGGAACCCGCCGACGAGTTCGCTCTCGGCCTCGACCACGTCGAAGGGTGGGCGGTTCAGCTCAGCGGTGATCGCGATGATGAAGACGATGAACGGCACCAGGCCCAGGCGGATGATGTTCCAGTGCCAGACGCCTCCGGCCTGGCTGGTGACGATGTTGTGCACCGAGAGCGAACCGGTCACGAGCACGATCGTGACGATCGTCATGCCCAGGGCCGCTTCGTAGCTGATCATCTGCGCCGTCGCTCGCACCGAGGAGAGCAACGGGTACTTCGAACCCGACGACCAGCCGGCCAACATCACGCCGTAGACCGATATGCCCGACATCGCGAGCATCAACAAGATGCCCATCGGGGGATTGACGACCTGGAGCATCACCGGATGGCCCGCGATGGTGAGAGTGCCGCCAATCGGAATGATGGCGAAGGTCACGAGGGCCGGCAGCAGCACCAAGTACGGCGCCAGCTTGAAGACGAAGCGGTCGGCCTCGGCCGGGACCAGGTCCTCCTTTAAGATCAGCTTCAGTCCGTCGGCCAGCGTCTGGAGCAGGCCGAAGGGCCCCCATCGCTGGGGACCGATGCGGCTCTGCATGTCCGAGATCGCCTTGCGCTCGAACCAGATCATCAAGATGACCGAACCCATCAGCATCGAGAAGCCCGCGACGACCTTGATGACGACGATCAAGAGCACCACCCACGTCACGCCGTGCGCGAAGAGCGGGTCGACGGAGGCGAGCCAGTTCACTGCGTCTCCAGTCGGACCTGGATCGTGGCCTTGCTGGCGTCGAGGATCGGGCGCAGCGCGTCGACGCCCGAGGCGTCCCGCGAGCCGAATGCGACCTCGGTGGTGCCACGAGGCACCGCGTTGTCCAGCGCGACCGGCATACGCGCGACGCCGCGCGGGCCGTTCATGTTCACCACGTCCCCCGTCGTCACGCCCAGACGGTCGAGGTCGAAATGATTCAGGTACAACGTGGTGACGGCCCTCAAGTTGGACAGCGCGGGCGAGCCCTGCATGGCGATCCCGTCGTCGTAGAGCCGTCGGCTCACGTTGACGAGCAGCGAATAGGCGTCAGCGAGTGGCACGTCGACGCCGGTGCCGACGCGAACGTCGGCCATCGTCGCTGACCGGGGCGCGACGCTCGACGTGGCGTCAGCGAGCGTCGTCGCTCCGGCGCGTGCGCCCAGTCCGGCCGTCTCGGTAGAACGGATGCCGGGAAAGGCCATGGGGTCGAGCGCTCGACGAAGGGCCGGCTCGCCGCGGTGACCGACGACGTAGCCGTCGCTCGACGCGTCGGCGAGCGCCGAGAGCGTCGGGTACCCGGTGCTCTCTTGGATCGTCCGAGCGGCCTGCTCGACCGACGACAGCCCGAGGCTCTGACCGAACTCCCTGGCCAACTCCGCCGCGATCGCCACGTCGGGCCACGCCGAGCCCGGAGCCACGATCTTCGGCGTGACGCAGGTGACGCGTCCTTCAATGTTCGTGACGGTGCCCAGCCGCTCGTGTTGGACCGCTGCGGGCAGTACGACGTTGGCGAACTCCAGCGTCGCCCCGCCGTGACCGGTCACGACGACGACGTTGGCGGAGGCGAGTGCCTCTCGGGCGCTGAACACGTCGAGCACGTTGCCGAGAAGGCATCCACCGAGAAGAAGGACGGCCCGTTGCTCCCCCGATCGCATTGCCTCGATCTGTTCGCGCGTGTCACGGCCCGAGGCCAGTGGCTCGAAGCCGCGCCCCGGCCGAAGTCGTGGGCTGAGGCCCATATCGAGGGCCCCCACGACGTTCGACCGGCGAAGCGCCGGAAGGAACTTCGCTAGGGGGAACCGCTCGGCGAGCCGACGAAGCGCCGTTTCGAGCACGGCGGCGCTCTCGGCCATGTTGGGCCGTCCGACGACGAACACGACGCCCTCGCCACTCTCGCCAATGAGGCGTCGGGCCTCGCCGATCTCACCTTCGCCGAAGGCGAGACCGAGGGGCAGCGGACCGTCGTGGGTCAGCGCCTGGGCGACGAGGTTCGCCTCGCCGGGCCGCACGGGCAGCGAGACTCTCGCCACCGAGCGAAGTGAGCTTCTCCCGAACGCCAACTCGATGATGGAGCGGCGGTAGCGCACCGCGCTCTCACGAAGGCGCAGGAACAAGATGGGGAGTTCCTCACGCAAGTCCCCGGTCAGCGTGACGACAACCGGCGCAGTCGCCGCCTCGTCGATCGTCGCTCGGGGCAGCGACTGGATGAGTACGGCGTCGAGTCCGTCACCGTATTGGGCGTCGATGTCCTCGGTGCCGAGTACGCCGCGCAGGAACCGCTCCCACGCGAAGGCACCCTCGTTGGTGAGGGCCGCTCCCCCGATGGCACCCACGCCGTGGGGCTCGTTCGCGGCCTCGCGCAGGATCCGGGCGGCCTCGCCCAGGGCCTCGCCCCAGCTCACCTTGGTCAAGCGGCCATCACGACGCACCATCGGCTCGGTGATGCGTGTCGCGGCCGAGAAGGGATCGCTCGTGTCCTCATTGCCGTCGACCGAGTCGAGCGTGAAGCGACCCTTGTCGCAGAGCCAGCCGTGGTTGACCGGGTCGGAGTCGACGCCCAGCACCCGGGTCAGTCGGTTGCCCGACGACTGGACCACGATGCGGCATCCCACCGAGCAGGTCGTGCAGGTGCTCTCCACCTGCTCGAGGTCCCAGGGCCGCGCGCTGAAACGGTAGGGTTTGGCGGTCAACGCGCCGACCGGGCAGATCTGCACGGTGTTGCCCGAGAAGACCGAGTCGAAGGGCTGGGTTGGTGACGGCGCGACCTCGATGAGGTCGCCGCGTCCCGCGAAGGCGATCTGGGGGTCGCCGGCCACTTCGCTGGCGAACCTCGTGCACCGAGCACACTGGATGCACCGTTCGCGGTCCAGCAGGACCAGCTCGCCGATCTCGACGGGCTTGACGAAGTGGCGCTTCTCCTCCACGAAGCGGGTCTCGCCCGAACCGTGGGCCAGTGTCTGGTCCTGAAGGGGGCACTCGCCGCCCTTGTCGCAGACGGGACAGTCGAGCGGGTGGTTCGCCAGAAGGAACTCGATCACGCCGTCCTGGGCCTTCTTCACCTTCTCGGAGTCAGTCACGACGTTCATGCCGTCGTTCACCTTCAGGTAGCACGCCGGCTGCAGCGTGGCGCCGCGGGGACCATCGACCTCGACGAGGCACATGCGACAGACCCCGACCGGCTCCATCCTGGGGTGGTAGCAGAAGCGCGGGACGTAGGTGCCGGCGCGCTCGGCGGCCTCGATCAGGAGCTCGCCGGGCTGGGCCTCGACGGCACGACCGTTCACCGTGATTGTGACGGTGGTACGAATCACGTCAGCCATGGGGGCAGCCTCCGCGGCGAACGTGGGCGACGAAGTCGTCACGGAACATCTGGATCGCCGAGTGCACCGACGAAGGGATGGAGGGTCCGAGCACGCAGATGGTCGTCTGCTGAGGCGGCCAGGTCAGTCCCGGCGCGATGTTGTCGCACAGATCGAGCAGCAGGTCGATGTCCTCCATGCGTCCGCCGCCGTGCTCCAAGCGGTACATCACACGCTCGATCCAGCCCGATCCCTCGCGACAGGGCGTGCACTGGCCGCAGGACTCGCGTGAGAAGAACTTAGTGATCCGCCACGCGGCGCGCACGACGCACGTGGTGTCGTCCAGCACCACGATCGAGCCGGATCCGAGCATCGATCCCTTCTCGGCGACCTCGTCCTGGCCGAGGGGCAGGTCCAACAGGTCGGGTCCGAACCACGGCGCCGAGACGCCGCCGGGAATGATTGCCTTGATGGCGCGATCGTCGATCACGCCGCCGCCGAGTTGTAGGTCGTAGATGAGGTCGCGGAACGTGTTCTTGACCATCTCGATCTCGTAGACGCCGGGGTTGCGCACCCGTCCGGCGAGGGCGAACAGCCGTGTGCCGGTGGAACGGCCACCGCCGAGCGCCGCGAAGGCGGCACCGCCGTGCTCAACGATCCAGGGAAGGTTCGACATCGTCTCGACGTTGTTCACGACCGTCGGCTCGCCGTAGAGGCCCGTGACCGCGGGGAAGAACGGCGGCTTGATGCGCGGAAACCCCCGCTTGCCCTCGAGCGCCTCGATGAGCGCCGTCTCCTCGCCGCAAATGTACGCCCCGGCGCCGGGGTGGACGACGACATCGAGGGAGAACTCCGAGCCGAAGATCCGGCTGCCCAGAGCACCGTGCTCGTAGGCGTCGTTCACGGCCTGCTGGACCCGTTCGAGTCCGAGGGCGAACTCGCCGCGCAAGAAGACGAAAGCCTGGGTCACCTGCAGGGCGTAAGCCGCGATGATGATCCCCTCGACCAGCTGATGGGGGTCGCGCTCGACCAGGTAGTGGTCCTTGAAGGTCGCCGGCTCGGACTCGTCACCGTTCACGACGAGATAGGAGACCGGGGACTTGCGCAGCATCGACCACTTGCGTCCGGCGGGAAACCCCGCTCCCCCGCGTCCGAGCAGCGAGGCCTCGTCGACCTCGGTGGCCACGTCCTCGGGAAACATCGTGAGAGCCTTACGCAAGGCGACGTAGCCACCGGTCGACAAATAGCGCGCCAACGTGTGCGAGTCCGCGAACTCCGACCTCGACGAGACGATGCGCGGCGCGCTCAGCGTGGCCACTATTTCGTCTCCCTGGTCGCGCGGGCCTCGCGGGCGCTCGCACGCTGGGCGGCGACCTCGGCCCGCGGCGCGTGGAGGCCGCCGCTACGCCGGACGCGGATGAGCGTCCCGTGGCTCGGCACGTCGTGGTCGAGTCGACCGGCGCGAAGGTCCGCGACGAGCGAGTCGAACGCTTCGGGCGTCGTGGTGCGCACATATCGGTGGTTCACCTGCACGCATGGCGCGATGTTGCAGTCCGCGAGACACTCGCTCTCCTCGAGCGTGAACAGCCCGTCGGACGACGTGGCACCGACGGCGCAGCCGAGCGTCGCGCTGGCGTGCTCGAGCATCTCCTCGCCCCCGGCGAGCAGACAGGCGATGTTCGTGCAGACACCGACGACGTACTTGCCGACCGGCTCGAGGTAGAACATGTCGTAAAAGAGGGCGGTGCCGCGCACGTCGGCCGGCGTCGTGCCAGTCATCTCGGCGACCTCGGCGATCCCCTCATCGGAAAGGTAGCCGTCCTGTTCCTGGGCGAGGTGCAGCAGCGGCAGCATCGCCGAGCGGGCGCGCGGGTACAGGGCGACCAGCTCCTCGGCCCGTTGACGGATCTCGACGCGAAAGTGGCTCACCGGTCGACCTCGCCCATGATGGGGTCGATGGTGGAGATGACCGTGATCGTGTCGGACATCGATCCGCCACGCATCAGGAGCGACACGGCCTGGAGGTTCACGAAACTGGGGCCGCGCACGTGGAGGCGATAGGGCTTGGGCCCGCCGTCGGCGACGATGTAGCAGCCCAGCTCGCCGCGCGGCGACTCGACCGCCGAATAGACCTCGCCGGCCGGTACGTGGAATCCCTCGGTGAACAACTTGAAGTGGTGGATCAGCGCCTCCATCGACTCGCCGATGCGAGCGCGTGGCGGCGGAGTCACCTTCGGGTCCTGGCTACGGTAGTCCCCGCCCGGCATCATGTCGATGCACTGGCGCACGATGCGGATCGACTCGCGAATCTCATTCAGTCGAATCGCGTAGCGGTCGAAGTTGTCACCGTAGGTGCCGACGATGACGTCGAACTCGACCTCGTCGTAGGCGAGGTACGGCATCGAGCGACGCAGGTCCCACGGCACGCCCGTCGAGCGCAGCAGCGGCCCGGTGACGCTGAGCGCGAGCGCCTCTTCGGCGGTCATGGGCGCGACCCCGACCATGCGGTTGCGGAATATCGGCTGACCGGTCAGCAGATCGTCGTACTCGTACGTGCGCGCGAGGATCGTGTCGCAGATGACGAGCGCGTCGTCCTGCCAGCCGTCTGGCAGGTCGGCGGCGACGCCGCCGGGGCGGACGTAGTTGAGGTTCATGCGCAGGCCGGCGGTCTTCTCGAAGAAGGCGAGGATCATCTCGCGCTCGCGAAGTCCGTAGATCATCATCGACGAGGCGCCCAGGTCCATGCCGTTGGTCGCCATCCACACCAGGTGCGAGGAGATGCGGTTCAGTTCGCTCATCAACATGCGGATCCACACGGCCCGATCGGGCACCTCGATGTCGAGGAGCTTTTCGACGGCCATCGAGTAGCAGAGCTCGTTGATGACCGGGCTCAGGTAGTCCATCCGAGTGACGTTGGTCGCGCCCTGGACGTAGCTCAACTCCTCGCCGGTCTTCTCCATCCCCGTGTGCAAGTAGCCAATGATCGGCTTCGTGCGCAGAACGAACTCGCCGTCGAGCTCGAGCATGAGGCGCAGCACGCCGTGCGTCGACGGATGCGACGGGCCCATGTTGATGATCATCGTCTCGTCGTCGCGACGGTCGAAGTCGACCGAATGGGGATCGAGCGCGCGCCCGTCGACGCGAAGCACGGCGCCGACCTCGCGGCCGAGCTGCCCCGAAGCGGTGTCGCGGCGGAACTGGAGCTCTTGGGCGCCCTCGGAGGTCTCGGCGGCCAGCAGGTCGATCCGCTCGGCGGTGCGAATGGTGGGGTCGCTCACCGGGGGCCTGGCGCTTCCTTGAACTGGACAGGGACCTTCCCCACGCCGTAGTCCTTGCGCAGGGGATGGCCCTCCCAGTCCTCGGGCATGAGGATGCGCGTCAAATCGGGGTGGTCGGTGAAGAGAACCCCCAGAAGGTCGAACGCCTCGCGCTCCATCGCCTCGGTGCCAGGGTAGAGCGTGAAGAGTGAGGCGACCTCGGGTCGGTCGTCGCCGGCCTGGACCCTCACGCGCACGCGCAACTTCTTCGAAAGACTCAGCAGGTTGGTGACCACTTCGAACCGCGTGGCGACCACCCCTTCGGGGAGCCAGCGATCGGGATAGTCGAGGTAGTCGACCGCGCAGACGTCCACGCACATCTCGAAGGCGTCGTCCCGGAACGACTCGATCAGCGCGAAGTACTGTTCACGACTCGGGAAGCAGCAGAGGTCGGCGGCGAGGCCCTCGCTGACGACGACGCCCGGGGGGGCCATGGGAGAAAGGGGGATCACTTCGGCGTGCCCACCCTCACGGCGACGGGGACCTCGGGGGTCCATGACTCCGGGGTCTGGTCGAGGTGCGTCGGCTCGTCGGTGGCCCGGCGCTTCATGATCTCACCGGTGCGGATCTGCTCGTGCAGCGTGAGGATGGCGTGCATCAGCGTCTCGGGGCTCGGCGGGCAGCCGGGGGCGTAGACGTCGACCGGCACGATCTGGTCGACGCCCTGGACGATGGCGTAGTTGTTGAACAGCCCACCGGTCGAGGCGCAGACCCCCATCGAGATGACCCACTTGGGTTCCATCATCTGGTCGTAGACCTGACGGAGGACCGGGGCCATCTTCTGGGAGACCCGTCCGGCGACGATCATGAGGTCCGCCTGTCGCGGCGAGTTGCGAAAGACCTCCATGCCGAAACGCGAGAGGTCGAAGTCGGCTCCGCCCGTCGCCATCATCTCAATGGCACAGCAGGCCAGGCCGAACGACGCCGGCCACACCGACGCGCGACGGGCCCAACGGGCGAGGTCCTCGATGCGGCCCGTCAGGAAGTTGTGTTGGAGATCCTCGAGTGCCACTACTAGGCCGCCCGATCGCTGTCGTGGCCGATGCGAAGGATCGTCGACGAGCTGGTTCGTGAGGGGAGGCCCGCGACGAGGTGCTTCACCGGGCCCCACGAGAGGGCGCCCTCGCTCACCAAGAAGAGCAGCGCGCCAAAGACGGTTATCGAGAACACCAGCACCTCGACCAGACCGAAGGCGCCTAACTGGTGGAAGACGACGGCGAAGGGGTACATGAAGACGATCTCGATGTCGAAGATCACGAAGATCATCGCGACGAGGTAGAAGCGGACCGGGAAGCGCATCGGCGGCTCGATTTCGGGCACGATGCCGCACTCGTAGGGTGCGAGTTTCGCGTCCGAAGGCCGCTTGCGCGGTGCAGCCACCGCTGACATCACGAGTGATCCCGCACCGAAGAGCACTCCGAGTATCAGGAGCAACAGTATTGGTAGGTACTGGTCCACGAACATCATTTCTACCAGACGTCACCGGCCCTCTCGACAGATGCGCCCAGGGTCGAACGCCCTAGGCTGATGAAGTGACAAGCCTGACTGAAGTCATTTCAAGGCCAACAGTGTTCGACGTTGTGATTGTCGGTGCGGGACCCAGTGGGTCGGCGTGCGCCTACTGGCTTGCGCAGGCCGGCTGGTCCGTCTGCCTGATCGAGAAGAAGAACTTCCCTCGTGAGAAGACCTGCGGTGACGGTCTCACTCCGCGGTCGGTCCATCAGCTGGCCCAGATGGGCCTCGAGCCGGCAGTCGCGGCCCACGGTCACCGCTACCAGGGCCTTCGAGCCTTCGGCTTCGGCGCGACCCTCGAGATGAACTGGCCCGAACACCCCATCTTTCCCAACTACGGCTACACGATCACCCGTTTCAATCTTGATGGCCTCGTCGCGCATCAGGCCGAAGGCCTCGGTGCAACACTCTTGAACGGAGTCGAGGCGGTCGCGCTGCTCGAACCAATTGAGGCTGTCGGGGCCGGGCTGCGCGCAGCCAGCGGCGTGGTCGCCGTCGAGAAGGCGACCGGCACTACCGGCGAGGTTCGAGGACGGTTTCTCGTCGTCGGCGACGGGCAGAACTCCCGACTGGGCCGCGACCTGGGCACCCAGCGCAATCGCAGCTGGCCCATGGGGATGGCGCTGCGGGGCTACTACACAAGCGAGCGCCACGACGAGCCCTGGATCGACTCACACCTCGACATCCGCGACCCCAAGGGCGACGTCGTGCCCGGCTACGGCTGGATCTTCCCGTTGGGCGACGGACGGGTCAACGTCGGCGTCGGACTGCTCTCGACGGGCGGGGCGTGGAAGGGCGTGAATACGACCAAGCTCCAGGAGTACTTCGTCGCCCAGACGGCAGACGCCTGGGGATTGAACGACGAGAGCTGCTGCGGACCGGCGACGGGGGGCCGCCTGCCGATGGGCCTGGCCCTCGGACCCCGTTGCGGTGCCAATACGCTCACAATCGGCGACGCCGCCGGCACCGTCAATCCCTTCAACGGCGAGGGCATCGCCTACGGCTACGAGACCGGTCGCCTCGCCGCCGGCGTCGTCGGCGAGGCCCTGCTCACGAACGACCCCGGAGCGCTCTGCCTGTACGACGAGCGTCTCGACCAGGCCTACGGCGACTACTTCAAGGTCGCTCGCGCCTTCGTGCGCATCATCTCGGAGCCGAGGATCCTGACGGCCTGCGTGGGCGTGGGGATGCGCGTCGAGCCTCTCATGAAGGAGTTGCTCGCGATCATGGCCAATCTGATGCGCAACGACAAGGCCGGTCCCGCCGAGGTCGGCTACCGGGCACTCGTGCGACTCGCCGACATCATTCCCGAACGGGCCTACCACCTGCTGCTCGGCGACTCGAAGGCCGCTTGACGAACATGACGAGGCGGCGTTCGGTGCACCCGCGCCCGTTAGCCTGAACGAATGCGATTTCGCCGCCCCCACCGGGTGACCCGTTGATTCCCACCTTCGTCATCTTCCTGCGCGAGGGTATCGAGGCGTCAATCATCATCGCGATCCTGATGTCGTACCTGAGCCAGATCAACAAACGCGAGCACTTCCGTGACATCTACCTCGGCGTCGCGGCGGCCGTCGTGCTCATCGTTGTGGGGGGCGTCGGCGCCTATTTCCTCATTCGCCAGTACAACGGATCGAACGTCCAAGCCTACTTCGAGACCGCGACTTACGTCATGGCCGCGACGTTCCTCACGGTCATGACCTTCTGGATGCACAAGCACGCGCGCACCATGTCGAGCGAGCTGCGCGAGCGCAGTGACGTGGCGCTCTCCAAGGGCACGCGGATGGGCCTCGGCGTACTGGCTTTCCAGGCCGTCGGTCGCGAAGGGCTCGAGACCATGGTCTTCACCCTCGCCATCATCTTCGCCAGCTCGCGCCAGGCCGCGACGCCGGTCCACGGGAAGCTCTTGCTGATCGGCGCCGCGCTCGGCCTGCTCGTCGCCCTCGCCCTGGCCTTCGCCATGTACCGGCTCGGCGCGAAGCTCAACCTTCGCCGCTTCTTTCGCGTCCTCGGCATCCTTCTGATGCTCTTCGCCGCCGGACTGCTGTCCGACGCGGTGCAGAACCTCCAGGGGCTGGGATGGCTCCCTTTCGGCACCCACGTGCTGTGGAACTCGAGCGCCGCGCTCACCGAAGGGTCCAACGTCGGTGACGTCCTGCACTCGCTCGTCGGCTACGCCGACCATCCGACAGTCCTCCAAGGAGTGGTGTGGGTGGCTTACGTCGTGACCAGCATCGCGATCTTCGTCGCGCTCAGCCGCCCGCCGCGGCGCTCTCCCTCGGCCAGTTGACCGACCCTAGACCGGCGTCGCCGTCGTTGACGTCATTCGCGAGAGCAGCGTGTTAACGAGGTTCGCCAGGAACGACGCGGAGCCGGGCCACTGGGCCACGAGCGCACCGAGGGTGACCTCGTAGTGGCCGGCCGTCGCGACGACCATGACCAGGTGGAGCGGCCGCAGTCCGGGCAGTGTCACCGAGGTGACGCCGCCACGAGACCAGCCCCGCACGAAGGTGACCGGTCGCCACTGGACCGCCTCGTCCTTGGTGGGGATCGCGTCGCCGTAGGCCGCCTTCAACAGAGCGACGTTGGACGTCGTGAAGCACGACCCGAAATTGGACCGCGACATCTCGGCGGTGTCGCGGCGAACCATCGTCGTCGTGGCGTAGTACTGGGACGTTGACGCCAACTCGTACTCCCCCAAGGGCGAGCTGAAGACCTTGGATGTCACCTGGTAGTCGGGCATCTGTCCGGCCGCGCCAAAGACGCGGTCCTTCGCCGAGGACACCCCGAGGCAGCGTTGGAACAGTGACGAGACTCGACTCCAGATCGACTTCTTCGGTGGCGCGGTCGTCGGCGTCGTCGACGACGTCACCACCTGGGTGCTGGGCGGGAAGATGGCCGACAGCGGCGTCACGACCGTGCTGGGGTAGGCCGACCATTGGGCCGGCAGGTCCTTCAGCGTGAGGTTGATCGCCTTCGCGTCGACGAGCTCGGTCGATTTGGACGATCCACTGTTCACCAGTGCCCCGATACCGCCGGCGAGCGACGCCGCGAGCACCACCACGGCGACCACCAGTATCCCGGCACGACGGCGACGGTGTTCGATCTGGCCGTCCTGGGCGAGGACCACCTCGCGCAGGGCTTCGAAGTCGTTGAGGTCCCCTCGGCGCCAGCAGTAACGCACTCCGTTCGTCGTCGCGAATAGCGCCATTCCCTTGGAGAACCGAACGAGCTGCAGGTTCGAGAACTCCGCCCACGGTGTCTGCCACGCGACGGGCGACTCGCCGGCCAACTGGGTGAGGCCGACGTCGTCCCACATGAGGACGACCGGAGTCGTGGGTCCGTTCGGCACGAAACTGGGATGAACCGTCCAACCCTCGCTGCGTCGAAGTGAACTCATAATCTGAGCGCGACCTCCGCGGCTCTCGCCGCCGCGTCGACGGTGAAGGTGAGGTCCTCGTCACTGTGCGCGAGGGAGACGAAGAGGATCTCGTAGGCGCCGGGTGCCAGCGCGACGCCCTGGCTCAGCATCGCGTGGAAGAACTCCCGATAGAGACCGTTGTCGCAGAGCAGCTTGGCTCCGTCGAAGTCCGTCGGCGCGTCGAACGGCTCGCGCGAGAGGTAGAGGCCCATCAAGGGGCCCTGGACCGGTGCCACGCAGTGCAGACCAGTTGATCGGACCGCCTCTTCGACGCGCGAGGCGAATTGAGCGACCCGCTTGGCCAGTGCGTCGTAGTCCGACGGGGTGACTAGCGAGAGGACCTTCGCACCGGCCGCGGTCGCCAAGGGATTTCCCGACAGGGTGCCGGCCTGATACACCGGGCCGAGCGGCGCGAGCGACGAGAGGATGGTGCGCGATCCGCCGAAGGCCCCGACCGGTAGTCCGCCGCCGATGACCTTGCCGAAGCACCACAGGTCCGGCGTGACGCCGAAGAACCGCTCGGCGCCGGCGAAGTCGAGTCGAAAGCCGGTGATGACCTCGTCAAAGACGAGCAGTGCGCCCACCCGGTCACACTCGGCGCGCAGTCCGGATAGGAAGCCGGGATGTGGCGCGACCAGGTTCATGTTGGCAGCCACCGGCTCGACGAGCACGGCGGCCACCGATTCGTCGAGCGTGGGCACCACGTTGTAGGGCGCGACGATGGTGTCGCCGACAGCGCCCGCTGTGACCCCGGCCGAGCCGGGAAGACCCATCTGGGCGACACCACTCCCACCCGCCACCAACAGCGCATCGGAGTGCCCGTGGTAGCAACCGTCGAACTTGACGATCTTGTCGCGCCCGGAGGCCCCGCGCGCGAGGCGCACCGCGCTCATCACCGCCTCGGTGCCCGACGAGACGAGGCGGAGTTGCTCGAGGCCGGCGACCCGATCGGTCATCGCCTCAGCGAGCAGGACCTCGCCCGGCGTCGGCGCGCCGAAGGTCGTGCCCTGGGCGACGGCCTCTTTCAGGACCTCGACGACCGCCGGGTGAGCGTGGCCGAGCAGCGACGCGCCATAGGACTGGACGTAGTCGAGGTACCGCGTGCCCTCAACGTCCCAGACGTAGGCGCCCTGTCCGCGCGCCACGGTGTAGGGCGTCCCGCCGACCGAGCGAAAGGAGCGCACTGGTGAGTCGACCCCGCCAGGGATGACCGCGAGAGCGCGGTCGAACCACGCCTGATTGAGGTTCGTCAACGACCGAGCTCCTCGGCCACCTCGCGCGCGAAGTAGGTGAGCACGAAATCGGCGCCCGCCCTGCGCACGGCCGTCAACTGCTCGATCGCGACTGCGGTGCCGTCAATCCACCCTTGGGCGGCGGCGGCCTTGACCATGGCGTACTCGCCGCTCACGTGATAGGCGCACAGGGGCACGGCGAGCTCGCGGCGTAGGTCGGCCACGACGTCGAGGTACGACATCGCAGGTTTGACCATGACGATGTCCGCGCCCTGGGCGACGTCGGCGCGGGCCTCGCGCAAGGCTTCACGACGGTTGCGCGGGTCCTGCTGGTAGCCCTTGCGGTCACCACCGCTGACGATCTCGACCCCTACCGCGTCGCGAAACGGGCCGTAGAGGCCGCTCGCATACTTGACGGCGTAGGCGAGGATGACCGTCTCCTCGAAGCCGGCGACGTCGAGCGCCGCGCGGATGGCGCCCACCTGACCGTCCATCATCCCGCTCGGCGCCACGACCGCCGCGCCGGCCTGCGCCTGGGCGACGGCGACTCGTCCGTAGAGCTCAAGGGTCGCGTCGTTGTCCACAGTGCCGTCTGTGCGCAGGACCCCACAATGGCCGTGACTCGTGTACTCGTCGAGACAGAGATCGGCCATGAGGACGATGTCGTCGCCGAACTCGTCGCGCAGCGCCCGCAATGCCACTTGGGCGATTCCGTCAGAATCCCAGGCCGCGCTGCCCATTTCGTCCTTGGTGGCCGGCACGCCGAACAGAATGACGCCGGTGACGCCGACGTTCACCAGCCGACGGACTTCGTCTCGCATCGATCCGATCGTGTGCTGGAAGTGACCCGGCAGCGAGTGGATCGGGTTGGGCTCAATCAGACCCTCGGCCACGAAGAGCGGCGCGACGAAGTCACCGGGGGCGAGGCTCGTCTCTGCGACGAGAGAGCGCAACGCGGTCGTGCGGCGAAGGCGACGGGGTCGTTCGGCAGGAAACACGGTCCCAGCCTATTGCCGACGAGTGGGCTGCTCCAGGGTGATGGTTCCTACAGCGTCGTGAGGCGATCGGCGAGCGAAGGACCCCATCCTTCCAGTACCCGCTCGTGGCGTTCGCGAACGACGGCGCTCGTCGTGGCGCCGGGGACGACCACCCACGCCTCGGGGCCAACGAAAGGTGCCGCCACGGCCCAGGCCGACGGGGCGCCGATCACAACGATATGGGCCTCGCGCAACGTTCGTTCGCCCTCGTCGTCGGGCGGCGTCGCGACGGTTTCGTAGCACGCGACCACCACGACGACGAGTCCGCGGGCGCGCAGCAAGACGGTCAAGTCGTCGCGCATCGACTTCGCGCCGAGCACGAGGACTGGCCCGCGCGATATTTCGCTCGCCAGCTCCGCCGCCACGCCCGCGGCCTGCGCCGTCACGCTCACCCCACGCTCGACCAACGACCGTGTCGTCACCGGACCAACGCTGAAGACCTCAGCCCCGGTTGCGAGGGCTCCAAGGGCCAGTGAGACATACGGGACGCTGCGGGCGCTGGTCACGACGAGCGAGCGGAAGGAGCCGTAGTCCGGCGACGAGTTCATTTCACCGGCGACCGGTGCCTCGTCGTAGAAGCGCGTCGTGGTGAGCGGCACCTCGAACACCGTCGCGTCCGACGGCATCCACGAGGCGAGCGACTCGTTACGACCACGCTCGCGAGTCAGGACGATGTTCATCCCCGTCGAACTTCCCACCCCGGGAGCGAGCCGCCGTCCATCTCGTCGCGCAGCAAGAGAGCGAGTTCCCGTCCCAGTTCGGACGGATCACTGCCCTCGAGCGTTGCGCGGATGCTGGACGAGCCATCGACGGCGAGCATGACGGCGCTCAGCGACACGGTGTCGCCCGACAGCGTCGCGTAAGCGCCGGCCGGTATCGAACACCCGGCCCCGAGCTCGTGCAAGAAGGCCCGTTCGGCAGTGAGCGCGGTGAGAGCATCGGGCTCGTTGATCGGCGCAAGGGCGTCTCGGGTCTCGCCGTCGTCCGCTCGTGACTCGAGGGCGATGGCGCCCTGGCCGACCTGGGGCACGAACCAACTGGGATCAAGTCGCTCGCTGACGAGCCCGACCTCCTCCAAGCGTTCGAGCGCCGCCATCGCCGCCACCACCGCGTCGACTCCGTCACGACCGGGCAGGGCCAGTCGGGTCCCCATGTTGCCGCGCAGTCCCACGATCCGCAGGTCCGGACGACGTTCCAAGAGAAGGGCCCGTCGTCGCGGGGAGCCGGTCGCCACCGTTGCGCCGGGACCGAGTCCGGCGAGCGAACGACCGACCAGCACGTCGGCGGCGTCGCGACGTTCGGGCACGCAAACGAGGTTCAGGCCGTCGGGCGTGGAGCTGGGCAGGTCCTTCGCACTATGCACGGCGACGTCGGCCGCACCGTCGAGCACCGCCCGTTGGACCTCCACCGCGAAGACCCCCAGGCCACCGATCTCCTCCAGCGGCGCCACGTGGTCGCGGTCTCCGCGGGTCACGATGTGGACGAATTCGCTCTCTACGCCACTTCGGCGGAGCCGCTCTTGGACGAGCTGCGCCTGGGCCAGCGCGAGTGGTGAGCGCCGGGTCGCGAGGCGCAGGACCCTCATAGATCGAAGAGGGTGCGGGTGGTCTCGCTCAGTCGTGTCCCCTGGTCGGTTCCGGCCGCCTCCTTTAGCGCCACCGTCGGTCGATGGGCGATCTTCGCCACGACCGATCGCAGCAACGAGGCGACCTTCTCGCGCTGCTCGGGAGTCAGGTCGTCGATGTCGCGCTCGCGCCTGGTCATCTCGCCGGCGACGATTTCGTCGAAGTACTCGCGCAAGTCGCTCACGATGGAGGACGCCCCGCGGGCGCGTTGGTCGGTGAGGAACCGTTCGACGTCGTCGCTGACGATCTCGCGCGCCGCGTCCACGGCCTCGTGGCGGTCATCGAGCGCCTGCTCGACGCGCTCGCGCAGGTCTCCGATGTCGATGCGCTGCACGTTCGCGAGGTCGTGCGTGTCACTCGCCACGGCGCGCGGGATGCCGAGGTCCACGAACAGGACGTCCTGGTCGCACCGCTCGAGGTCGGGGCGCGTCACGATCGGCGTCGAGACCTCGACGGCGGCGACGACGAGGCGCGCGCGGGAGATCAGTGTCGACAGGTCGGCGAGAGCGCCGACGGTGACGCGCTCGTCGCCGACCTCGTCACGGAGCCGTTGCGCGCGCTCGACGGTCCGATTGACGACCGTGAGTTGGCGAAGACGCGCCGGCGCGCCGAGCAGGTTGCGCGCGATGCCCCCCGCCAACTGGCCGGCGCCGATGATGACCACGTCTGCGCCCGCGAGGTCGACCCCGAACTCCTCGGTCGCCATCGCCACTGCGGCCTGGGCGAAGCTCGTTGTGCCCCGTGCGATCTGGGTCTCGCTGCGCACGCGACGGCCCGAGGCGATCGCACGCTGGAAAAGTTCGGTCAGTTCCGTTCCAGCAGTCTGCTCCTCAGTCGCCAACTCGAGGGCGCGACGTAATTGGCCGAGCACCTCGAACTCACCGGGCACGACGGACTTGAGGCCGGCGGCGACGCTGAAGAGGTGGTTCGCGACTCCCCGGTCGAAATGAACCGTGAGGTGATCGGCGAACGCCTCGGTCGCGAGTCCGGTCACGTCGGAGAGGGTGTGGGTAATCTCGTCGATCGCTCCATGGAACAGGTCGATGACCGCCACGACCTCGGTTCGCAGGCAGGTGGAGACGAAGACCGCCTCGTGGATGTTGCGCTGGCACATCAGCGCACGAAGGACCTTGCTCCACTCGTGCTCGTAGACGGTCGCGCGCTCGAGCAAATCGAGCGAGGCGTGCTCGTGGTCGATGCCGACCGAGATCAGCGCCACGAAGTGCCTTCGACGGCCGTCACGTCACGGGCCGCAGTGAGTTGGGCGTCGAGATGCCGAGCGAATGTAAGAGCCCGCCGCCCAGCGGACCGGTGCCGTTGTTGAGGTGGTACATGAGGATCTGCAGCTCGATCGAGAAGTCCACGTAGTGCACGGCGGTGCCGATTGGCACCGAGAGGACCTGGGGCGCGAAGTTGAGCAGCGCGTGGATGTCCGCGCCGACGAGACGGTCGGCCACCTCTTGAGCGGCCTGCGGCGGCACACAGATGACTCCGACGGTCGCCGCGACGATCGGGTCCGTCAGCGGCTGCACGACGTGGCCCGCCACCAGAGTACCGACGACCTCGGGGTCGATGTCGTAGAGAGCGACGAGGCGGGCGCCGCGAATCAGGAAGTTCGTGGAGTTGACGAGGGCCCGTCCGAGGTTCCCGATACCCACGACCACGACGTCGTACTCGCGGTCGTGACCGAGGGCCTCGGCGATTCGTTCGCTGAGGACCTGGACGTCATAGCCGGCACCGCGGGTACCGAACGATCCGAGTCCCGCGAGGTCGCGCCTCACGGTGGTAGGGGTGACGCCGGCCAACTCGCCGATCTGGCGCGAGTCAATGCGGGTCAGTCCGCGCAGCGCCCAGCCTTCGGCGATCCGCTGATAGACGGGCAGGCGCGCAATCGTCGGTTCGGAGAGTTTCCTCGTACGAAGACGCGGGGTCGCCATGGCCCCACGCTAGTAGAGGCCCTCTAGCGGCCCAATTGGCGGCTGCGCTCGGCCGCCGCGGCCACCGCTTCGAGGAAGGCGGCCCTCACCGCCCGGCCTTCAAGCATGCGCAGTCCGGCCGCTGTCGTGCCTCCGGGAGAGGTCACCTGGGCGCGCAGCTCCTCGGGTGACTGACCGGTCTCGCTGAGCAGTGCCGCCGAGCCCTCGAAGGTGCCCACCACGAGCTGGCGCGACACCTCGCGCGAGAGCCCCTGGTGGACGCCGGCGTCGATCAGCGACTCGACGACGAGGTACAGGTACGCCGGCATCGACCCCGAGAGCCCGGTGACGGCGTCGAGGTCGCGCTCGGTCACACGCACGACCGTGCCGACGGACCCGAGGATCGACTCGGCCCAGTCGAGATCGCTCTTCGTGACGTGGCCACCCCCGGCGATCGCGCTCACGCCCCGTCGCACGAGCACCGGCGTGTTCGGCATCGAGCGCACCACGGCGACCGGTCCCGGGAAGACCGCCTCAATGCGCGCGGTTGAGAGTCCGGCCACCACCGACAGGACTCGCGTCACGCCCATGGCGCCAGCGAGGCGCGCCGCCGCCTCGGCGTGGTCGGGCTTCACGCAGAGTACGGCTCCCGTCCCCGGTCCCACGTGCTCAAGCTCGAGCGACGCCAGTAGCGCGACGCCGGGCAGGCGCGTCGCGAGGGCCTCACGCTGTACGGCCGACGTCTCGACGACCCCGAGGTCGGCGACGTCGCACCATGAGGCGGCGAGCAGTCCTTCGGCGAGCGCCGAGCCCATTCGTCCGCCCCCGATGATGATGAGTTGCAAAGCCATGGGACAACGCTACAAGGTCGAGATTTCAGGTCGGGCGCCGTCGGCGGTAGAGGGCCGGGAGTCCCATCGCCATGATCGTCGGGAAGATCTCGTCGACGTAGGTGACGCCGGCGCCGACCAACTCGTCGAGACGCTCGATCGTCACCTCGTTGAACGGGACCTGGGTGACCAGGTAGATGCCATCCTCGGGGCCGATCGCCAGGTGCAGCTCACGCCACTCGGCGTTCTTCACCAGCAGGAATCGGTACAGTGCCTCGCGGTTCTCCTCGGGAGCCGGCATCACCTCGGTCTCGACGTGCACCGTGCGCTGGCGCAGCGAGAACCACATCGTGATGACGTCACGTTCGTCGCCCTTCAAGCGCACGAGCCAGTGGAAGTGCCCCCGGTCGTCGGGCGAAGGCTGGTGCTCGATGCCCATGAGCGTCGCGCCCGCACTCCACTGCCGGGCCCAGGCGTGGATCGTCTCGTCGAGGATCCCCGCGGCGTCCGACCCCACGACCGGGGAGCGCTCCACTGCTAACAGCGAACGAGGCCCGAGAGTGAGAGTCGCTCGGTCAAGGTCGCCAGGGACTGGGCCGCCGACCGCCAGGTGTAGCGCCTCGCGAGCAGCACCGCCGCGTTGGACATGATTGTCGCGTTCTGGGGGTCGATCACCGTCTCGACGGCGTCGGCCCAGGCGTCGGGCTCGCGACCGGGGATCAAGAAGCCAGTGACCCCGGGATCGATCAACGTCATCAGTCCGCCCACGTCGCTTGCGACGACCGGAGTGCCGCAGGCCGAGGACTCGAGCGCCACCAGTCCGAAGCTCTCGGACCTCGAAGGAACCAGCATCACGTCGGCGGCGCGCATCCAGGTCGAGAGCAGCTGGTGGGCCTGGGGGGCGACGAAGCTCACGTGCTCAATGACGCCGGCCTGCTCAACCCGCCGGTGAAGTCCGCTGAGCGTCTCGCGTCCATCAGGTCCCGAGGGGCCCCCGATGATGGCGAGCATGGCGTCGCGTCCCCGTTCGCGCAGTTCGATGAGCGTCTCCAGGGCGAGGTCGACGCCCTTCAACTTCTGGAGTCGACCGACGAAGAGCAGCATCGTCGCGTCGCCGTCGACACCGAGGGCCCGGCGGGCCTGGGGCCGGAACCCTGGCGCGAAGAAGGCGTGCTCCACGCCCAGGGGAACCACGTGCACCCTCGACGGGTCGGCGTTGTAGAAGCGCACGAACTGTTCGGCCTCGACCTCGCAACTCGCCAGCACCGCGTCGGCGCAGGCGAAGATTGCCGCCTCTTGAAAGGCCCGGTCCTCGGACTCGCCCTCGAAGTGGTCGGCCTTCACCCGCTCGAGCGTGTGGAAGGTCATGATCAGCGGGATGTCGAGTTCGTGCTTCAGCCGATGGCCCGCGAGGCCGCTCAACCAGTAGTTCGCGTGGATGGCGTCGGGCGCGCCCGCGCACCGGAACAGCGTCGCGACCGAGTCCGTGAACTCGGCCACGAAGTCCGGCAGCTCATCGCGATCGAGCACGCGCGGAGGTCCCGCCGTCACGTAGTGGACGCGAAAGCCCGGCTCAACGTGGACGCTGTCACGGATCTGAGTGTTGTCGCGGCGGGTGTAGACGTCAACCTCGTGGCCGAGTCGGGCGAGAGCGCTCGAGAGCTCGCGGACGTAGACGTTCATGCCGCCACCGTCGCCCGTGCCGGGCTGGGCCAGGGGCGACGTGTGATACGAGAGGACGGCAAGACGGGCCACGGAGGCAGCCTAACGGCGAACGACGCCACTCAGCGAGGTGAAATCCTTGATGGGGGCGGTGGTGAGAGCACGATGTAGGTAACGTCGCGGCTGGGTACCAGCCCAAAATCGCGCGAATCGGTCGAGGCGACGGCGTTGTCGCCACGCAGATCCAATTGGGTCCCCACGCGTCCGACGCACCGTTTGAGGAGCCACCGATCGACGTTGCGCGGATCGCGCACCACAACGACGTCACCTGGTCGCACCCGGCGCCATCGTCGCAGCGCCGTCAAACGCTCGCCCGGGAGATAGGTCGGCACCATCGACGAACCCTCCACGGTGACTCGTCGTAGGAAGAACTCGATCAACCGGCTCATGGGTGAACGCTATCCGGGCGCCGTGACTAACCTTCGGAATGGACACTGCCCACGCGGGCCCCGATCATCGAAAGGCGAAGCCATGACGCTTCTTATCCGAATCAACGCACTGTTGGACGCCACCACGACCCCTCTCGTCGTCTCGGCACACTGCGACCTGCCTTGCGGCGTCTACGACCCCGCTCAGGCGAGGATCGAAGCTCAGTCGGTGAAGGCCTGTATCGAGAAGTACAACGTCTCGAGCGACGCCGATTTCAAAGTCCGCGCCACCTTCATTAAGGAGGAGCGCTGCGACCTCGTGAAGCACCACCTCTGGGTGCTGTGGACCGACTACTTCAAGGTCGACCACTTGAAGCAGTTCCCGAACCTGCATGACCTCTTCTGGATGGCTACGAAGTCCGCGGGCGACGCGAAGAAGAGCAATGACGTCGTCGTCGCCGATCGCCTATTGAGCGAGATCGACGCCATCGCCGAGATCTTCTGGGCGACGAAGAAGTAACGCAGCTCACAACGCAAGAACCCGGTGGCCTACGCCACCGGGTTCTTGCGTTGTGGGGTCTTTGGACCTAGGCCAGTTCCGGGTGCGCGGGGCAATTCGCCAATAGTGGGTTCGCAATCAGTTCGGCTTCGCTGATCGGCGTGCCGCACACCTGACAGCTCCGATACGTGCCAACGCGCAGCCGTTCGAGAGCGCGGTCAACGTCGTTCAGTGTCGCTTCAATCACGGTGACACTCTCGTTGCCGAATTCAGACATGAGGTAAAGTTAGTCCCCGGGAGATAGAGGTAGACCAACTACTACGATGAGACAGCTAGGGCCGCTAGCTCATCGGGAAGAGCAGGGGACTTTTAATCCCAAGGTGCCGGGATCGAGACCCGGGCGGCCCACTAAATCTCACAGGCGCACTAAATCCCTGATCAGAGGGCCTGAATACTCATGGGCTAGATCTGGTCTAGCCAATTGTATAGCCAATCCCATGTCAGCGGTTTTTTTGCTCGGGGGAATCACCTTTACGTAGTCCTTATAGAGAAGTTCCTCCATCGCCTTGGACGTCTTTGCTCGAGAACCGGGCAAAAGGTGCACGTAGACATCTTTCGTCACGTGAATTGAAGCGTGTCCGAGTTGGTCCGCCACGGCCTCGAGTGGGACATCGGCAGCGAATAGGAGCGAAGCGCACGAGTGGCGCAGTTCGTGAATCGACCAGTTTCCCAGACCCGCCTGAGCCGTAATCTTTGAAACGCGTTTACCGAAGACGTCCGGGTCCAGAAATGTACCTATGGTCGACGTGAATATCAAGTTTTCCGTGTTCTTCCAAAGGTCTCCACGTACGACTGATTCAGCATCTTGCCGGTGATGGTGCCGTTCCAGCAAATCGACGAGGGGAGCGGACAGATGAAGAGTCCTGCGGCTGCCCTTCGTCTTCAGGCAGACTGAAAGCAATAACCACGTGTGGCTGTTTTCGATGCACAAGTGTGGCTACTTTCGATACGCGTTGACACTCCCTGCACACGTCGATGGGCGTCGGAGGAATCATTTCTAAGCACCTCGCATCCGCGACGATGCGAAAGTTCATTAGCAGCCCGTGCGCGACACTCAACGGGCCCAAAATGGTGCTCGTTCGAATTCGACACGGCGTCTCGCTCTCACGTGCCCGATCATCATTGGAGAAGATTGCCAACGTCGGCAATCGCGCACTCTACGCTGTTCCCAACGGCTTGGGCGGGGGGGACAGTGTCGGAGTGCTGTCGGTTCAGTATCCAGCCCAAATCGAGAACTACCGTTCGATCGGCGCCACGCCCGCCGTGTTGGCGCTCACCCTCGCCGCAGGGGCCGTCGTCGCGATCGCTCTCACGCTCATTGCGTCGGTGCACCGGCGCCGGCGCGACTTGGCGTTGCTGCGCGCGCTCGGTTTCCTTCGACGTCAGTTGATGCCAACGATTGCCTGGCAAGCGTCGGTGGTGGCGTTCGTGGGCGTCGCACTGGGCGTTCCTATTGGGATCATCATTGGACGCTGGTTGTGGACCCTGTTCGCGAACTCGGTCGACGCCGTGCCCGAGCCAACCGTGACCGCCCTCACCGTTGTCATCGTTGCGCTCAGCGCGCTCGTTCTGGCGAACATCGTGGCCGCACTTCCGGGACGCAGCACCGAACGCACCTCGACCGCTGACGTCTTGCGTGGTGAATGAGATTCGTCGACTACCAGCGACGTAGGACCTTCGCCCGCCTGGCGACTCGTCCGCATCGCGCAAGTGAACATGTTCATAGCGTTCGTCAGTCTTGCGACAGCACCGCTTCGTTTGTAGATCCCACCGCGCCGTCATGTGGCGTACTGATCGACTTCGATGTGCTCAGGCCTTTCGCAAATTCGCTCTTGGCTTGACCCAGATTGCGCGCCAGTTTCGGTATGGCCGCGCCACCAAAGATCAACACCGCCACGATGACGACGACGACCAGGAGGTCGGGACCGAAGATCTCGCCTAGTAACATTCTCTTCTCCTTTGATTGAGGTCTTATGAACCAAGCACGTCGCGCGGCGTTATTGGGCCGTTGATAGAACGGTCGCGCGGTCGTAGGCCACGTCAACGACGCGGCCGCCCACGATGGTGACGCACTGATGCGTACCTTCGATGAGATAGTCACCAGCGCGCAGACTCGGATAGACCGCCGCGAATGACGATCCATCGTCGAGTCGGCGCTCGCGCACCGCGCTGTGGACGTGCGCCACGCTCGGATCAACCGCGTCAAGGCCAATCTCGTCGCCGGCCATCATCGGGGGAGTACGCAGGATAAGGGCACCCACGTCCCCCCCGATGTCGACGACCACGCTGCCGTCCCAGCTCGGGGGTAACTGGACTTCCTCGATGGCGGCCATCGTCTACGCCGGAACGCTGTAACCGCCGTAGGGCGTGCCGAGGTACGGGAACGAAGTCAGCAAGGTCAATCCCGCGCCGGTCACGCCGTCGCTCACGTCGGCAATCGCGCCGTCGGGGGTGAACGACGGGTCAACGAGGGGAATCGTCGCCCCAGCGATCGCACGCAACTCAATTGTTACAACGTCGTCAGCGATCCGGCGCCCGTTCGGGAAACCCGCGACGTCGCCGCCGACCACGCCGAGCACGTTGGGCGACGCGCTCGGCGTGATCGCGAGGTTGAGCCGGAGCATGTCCGCCGGTTTCGGTCCCGTAAACGTCGAGAAACTGGGTGAGACGATGCCCGAAGGAATGCCGGTCAGCAAGATCGCTTCGAGGTCCGCACGGGGCTTCGTGTACGCCGCGAGATTCGGGAACGCGCCGGGGTAGAGCACGTTCAAGAGACCAGCCAGCTCGGGATTGGCGACACCTTTCACGTAGTTCTTGTCATCGGCGGGGGACTGGGCGTTCCACTTGTCCTTGGCCGCGAGCGGCACCAGGACCTCGTTGAAGAGAGGATTGCCCAGGCGTGAGACCTGGACGTACGGTCCGCTTTCGACGCCGGTTCCGCCATTGGACGTCAGAACCCTCGCCTTTCGACGACTCGCCGTTGTCCAGATGCCCACACTCGAACTTGCCTTCGATGAGTCGGTCGGCATCTGGCCACCGGACGCGATGTCGGTAATGGGAATCTGCAACGCGATGCTGTGGACATTGACCGAGGCGGTTGAGTTCACGCCCGGTGCGGCCGAGAGGCCGGGAAGGCCGAACGTCGCGTGCAGATTGGCAATTGGTCGAAGATCGCCGAGGTCGAAGATCGCTCCGAGGTCGACGAAGAAGGCTTCGGCCCGTTGCCCGGCGAACACCGTCCGACCACCTCCGAGGTTGTGGACAGCGGCGCTCGCGAGTGACGCGTAGTTGGGCGTCGAGAGCGGTCCGATGTTGCACGGAGGGCAGGCGAGTTGCTCGGCGAGCTGTCGACCCCGACCGTGTCGATCGAGGCGTGACACCGAGTAGAACTGGCGCCGGTTCCAGTACTTGCTGTCGAGTGACTCAATCGGCCCGACGTTGTAGAGGAACGTTGAGGGAACCGTGTTCTCGCTGTGAAAGTTGAACTGGTAGCTCACGTCGGCGTGGCCGTCGCCGTTGTTGTCAATGTGGATCTCGTACAGCACGTCGTCGCCGAACTCGTAGAAATTCGGTCCGGCGGCCGGTCCCTCCAGGGGGATGTAGTTGGCGATGATCGTGACGGTGTCGGGATTGTCGGGACTGACGAACGCGTAGAGGTCCGTGCTGTCGGCGACGGGATCCTTGGCGATCTCTGGTGCTTCGCGGTGTGATGACATGTCGTCTCTCCTATCGGGTCGCGCGAACGAGGCGGGCGGCGACCTTGCGGTCACGGAACGTCACCTCTCGGTGACCGATGAAGAGACTGATCTCTCCAGTACGCGCGTTCTTCACGTGCGCGATCAGGTCTTCGCCGGCTTTGAGATCCTCGATCGCGCTGAGCTCGGGTTCCTTAAGCGAGGCGCCCTTCACCGCAGCGCCGGCAACGCCCGCCGGCGACATTGCCGTTCCGCCGGCGACGACGGCGACTGCTGCGACCGCTCCCGCCTGCTTGAAGAAACTTCTTCTACTGACTAATTCCATTGGTCCTCCTTGAGTGGCTTTCTCCCTGTTCGGAGCCGATCGATAGTTGGATGTCGCAATTGGGAAGATTTTCGTTACGCTACAGTGGAGCGGGTGAACTGTTCGAGTTGCGAGCCTGGCACCCACCTCCTCATCGAACTCGCGCGACATTGCGAGACCGCGCCCCGCTCGTCGCAGAAATGGAAAATCGCAAGTACTGGCTGAGAGATTGGGTGCCAAAGAGGCGTCGGGTTCCCTTAAAGTTCGTGAAAGAACATCCGAACGTCGTCTCGACACCGAACAGGACGTGTATGCAAGATATGAGTGACGCCAGCGACGCCCAGCTCGTGACGTCCATCGGGCGCTACAGCGAAGTGGCGCTCGCTGAGGTGTATCGCCGACACGGCGGCGCGGTGTTCGGTCTGGCGCGTCGCGTGCTCGACAACGCGGTCGAGGCCGAGGACGTCACCCAGGAAGTGTTCTTGCGGTTGTGGAACCAACCTGACCGTTTTGATCCGTTGCGTGGGTCGTTGCGATCATTTCTGCTCACCCAGTCGCACGCGCGCTCGGTTGACGTCATACGCTCGCAGAACGCACGCCGCGTTCGCGAATCGAATGACGCGATGAAGACCGCGCGGGCCGACTACGACATGCAACACGAGGTGTGGGATATGACCATGGCCCACAAGGTCGCCGAGGCCCTGGCTTCCTTGCCCGAAGACGAGCGCCGCGCGATTGAGCTCGCCTACTTCACGGGGCGCACCTACGTGCAGGTCGCCGAAATGCTCAATCAGGCAGAGGGGACCGTGAAGAGCAGAATAAGGAATGGTATGGGTCGGATGCGACGTGCCTTGGTCGAATCGGGCGTGAAGGAGGTGGAACAATGATGACCCACTATGAAGCGAACGAACTGCTGGCCGCAATGGCCCTTGACGCCGTTGATTCGAACGAGCGAATCGCCGTGGAGGAGCACCTCGCTCAGTGTCCTCGCTGTCAGAGCGAATTTGACGCGTTACGCGAAGTCGCTGGAGCACTGGGCAATTCGGTCGAGCCCGTCCCTGAAGGACTCTGGTCTGGTATTGCGATCCGCATGTACGAGGTCAACGGTGAGGCCCCGCCGTCCTTGGCACCCGTTATCGGTATTGATAGCCACTCGTCGAGTGCGAGAACGGGTGGGTTCTTGTCCGCCCGCTCACAGCGCACGTTGCTTAGCCTCGCCAGCGTTGCCGCTGCCGTGGTCGCGGTGTTGGCATTCGCCCTGGCGGGTGCTGATCGGCAGGTCTCACGTCTCCAGAGTGCGCTCGGAAACGCCAGCTCGGGAGGCGTCGAATCGGCGTTGAAGACGCCAGGCCATCGACTGGTCAATCTCAGCGGTTCGACCCACCAGACGCTGGCGCAATTTGTCCTCGTTCCGAGTGGTCAGGGCTACATGGTGAACTCGTCGCTCTCCAAGCTCCCGGCGAACGAGACCTACCAACTGTGGGGCATCATTGGCGGACGGGCAATATCAATGGGGCTCATGGGTCGGTCACCGCAACACGTCACCTTCACCGCGTCAGGAACGGCGCAATTCTCCAAGTTGGCCGTAACCGTCGAGCCCTCCGGTGGAACATCGGTTCCGACGAGTCCGATCGTGGCGTCGGGGTCGGTGTAGGAACACATCTCTCGATAACACTTGACCGAGATCTGGGGTGAGTCGGGCGCCACCGTTTCCAAACGCGGCACGTGACGGCGTTGCGCTGGTGGGTCCCACCAATGTCATCGAGTACTCAGGACAATGAGGTGATCGCCCGGCAGAGGCATTATCTAAAGACGTGTCTACGAACTCCCAAGTTCTTGACAAATCGCGATGTCCGCTGTCAATTTCCCACCTTTTACAAATGGAGCGACACTACGTTGCTGGAGTGACTCGAACGTCTACGAACACGCAACATCTGGTTACGGCTCGGCTGTTGCACCGATTCAACTTCGGTCCGACGTCGGGCCAGTACGCCGCGCTGCTGCAGCAGGGTGTCGCAGCGACACGGGCGACGGTGCTCGCGCAACACCAGAATGATCCGAAGCTCGATTCGCTGGTCGCGCCTTTCCAGCCGGACCTCGGACCGTATCCTTCGTCGGGCACGGCGGCGGCGACCGCCTTCTACCGAGCGATGGATCAGGGCAACACCGAGCTGGTGGTCTGGTTGAACCGTCCCGGGTTTCATGCCACCTCTTTGTTGGTGGCGCCATCGCTTGATGGAACCTCGGGTCGAGCGTAGTATTCGGCCTCGAACTCAACGGGCGGAACGTATCCGAGATAGCTGTGCAAGCGCTCCTCGTTATACCAGTGCACCCACGCCATGGTGACGTTCTCGACGTCGTCGGCGTTCTTTAAGGGACCCGCACGAAACGGCGAGCCCGTG
>JANXWA010000007.1 GCA_025351385.1 Acidimicrobiales bacterium
CCGAGGACACGGAACGACGTGTTTTGGTCGAAGAGTTCTTGGAGTGGGTGACGGTCTTCCCAGACCATTTAGAGGTCTCTGTGATCGGTGCTCCATCCTTGAATGTTCGTCTCGGTGAGGTTGGACTCAAGGAGTCGGAGATTGTTGGTGTCGGAGGGCCGACGTGAACCCGCACTCAATGCTTCAATGATGCGATTCAACCCAAGTACGACCGGGCGCGCGAGTTAGCGCGCGACAGCGACGTCACCGACTCTGGACCGAACCTCTCGAGGTGCGCTGCCAGTGCGATGAACACCTGAGCCGTCGTCAGCGCGTCGCCCAACGCGTGGTGCGGACGGTGGGCCGGGAGATTCAAGCTTTCGGCGAGTTTGGCGAGCGACCGCGAGGGAAGTGCCGAGTTACGTTCAAACGCGAGGAGGCGACCCATCTCGAATGTGTCCAGCATCGGTGTGCGAAGCCGGATGTTTTGACGATTGAACGCCCGGCTTAGGAACGACTCTTCGACCCACGCGACGTGCGCCACAATGACTCGTCCGGTCATTGCCTCAATGAGAGGCTGGATCGCCTCGTCTAGCGTCGGTGCGTCGACGAGGTCAGCGGTCCGGATGCTGTGGACGAGCACCGACTTCTCAGGCAACGGCCGCGTCGGGCGACACAGTCCGTACACCGCGCCACCGACCACCACCCGGCCGGCGTCGATCGGCACGGCGCCGAACGAGATGATCTCGTCGCGGCGTGCGTCGAGGCCACTCAACTCGAGGTCGACGACGCAGTAATGGGCCTGGCGCCACGGAACGGGGCCGTCGAGCACGTTGGCCTCGACGTAGTGCCGGGCGATCGGCGTCATCGGCGAGCGAAGGAGGAGCGGGCGCCTCAACGGTTCCAGGCCGCTTCACTCGAGATGCGCTTCTGGACCGAGGCAACGACGTGGAAGGCCTCCTTCAGGTAGCTGCGAACGAGCGGACTCAACTCGCCGGGATCGACGAAGTCGTCGAGTTCGACGCCGGCCTCCAGCTGGGCAATCTGGTGGTCGAGGCGCAACTGGCACACCAGTTCGAAGGCCTCTTGGAGTGATTGGGCGTCCGAGCTGCGCAGCACGCCCGACTCGCTGGCCGCCGTCAATCGCGCCGTCGTCGAGGCGCAGGCGACGCCGGCGACCATGCCGGCCCACCGGGCGAGGTCGGTGATCGGCGCCACCGCCCCCTTCTTCAAGTCGAGGCGATTGCGGTGCTCGCCCGTTGACTCCACGACGAGGCCCCGGAAGAAGCCCGAGGGCGGACGGTGCGAGAGAGCGAACTCGGCCAGGAGTTGCAAGAGCCGCGGACGGGCCTTGGCCTTCTGGAAGAGCTCCGCGATCAGTGGTTCGGTCTCCACCCCCCACACCGGGCGGCTGTCGACAAGCACCGACACGATGACGAGGGCCTTCTCCTGGGTGGGGTCGTCGATCATCGACTGGGACTCGCGCCTCCACGATTCGAGGGAGCGCACGAACAGCGGATCGGAGGCGCTGACGCGATGCTCGTCGGGCCGGAAGTCGCACCGGGTCAGGATGTCGGTCGCGGTGGTGGCGACCTCGCTCAGGTAGGGCCGAATGAGCTCCTCGGGTCCGTCGTCGAGCCACGCGATCGCGCTGTCGAGGTCGGAACCGGGCAGCGCCTCGCGTCGCGCCTGGCTCCCGAGGGCGAGCCACGAGAACCGGGTGGGCGCCTCGCGCCCGGCGACGGCGAAGTCGAGCGCACGACGCGTGAGGGCGTCGGCGACGACCGAGAAGACCGACATGACATCGAGGGCCGCCATCCCGCCCCGGGTCATGCTCACGACCGCGGGACGCAACTTCGCGGACACGTCGATGAGCTCATCGACGGTGCTCGCGCGCGCGATGGCGCGGCGCAGCGAGAACGACGACCGACTCTCGACCTCGAGCAGATCGTGGTCCTCCACGACCCCGATCACCCGACCGGTCGCCGAAACGACGGGGAAGTGACGCACGCCCCGATCGAGCATGTCGAGCAGGACCTCGCTGCCCGGCCGCTCCGCCGGCACGGTGAACGCTGGAGCGGTCATCACCTCGGAGACCGGCGCGTCGCCGGAGAGGCCGGCGCTGACGACCCTCGATCGAAGGTCGGCGTCGGTCACGATGCCGAGTGAGTCACCTAGGTCCACGATGAAGGCCGTCATGCCCGCTTCGGTCATCATCTGGGCCGCCTCGCGCACCGAGGTCGTCGGCGCGCAGATGATGGGCACCGTGCGGATCGCCGCGCGAACGGGTTGGCGCAACTGGTCGCGAACGGCCTCGGCCGGGGGACCGGTGCGCAAGTGGTGGCGGTCCTCGAGCAGCAGCCGTGTCACGTAGCGCAATCCCCGGGGGCCGGCGAGCACGCGCGCGGCCACCTCGGCCGGGATCCGGTAGACGAGCGTGTCCTCGACGGCTCGCGCGTCGAAGTCCGGCGCCAGGCCCGACAGCATCGAGGCGTGCCCGAACATCTCGCCCGGTCCCATCAGATCGAGCACCCGACCGTCGTTCACGACCTCGACGGCGCCGGCGCGGACGACGCGCAGGAACTCAATCGGCTGGGCGCCCTTGGCGAAGATCACCTCGCCGCTCGGGTGGAATTCGACCTCCACGGCGCCGGCGAGGCGCTCGACCGAGGCGGGATCGAATTCGGAGAACGGAGGGTACTGGCGGAGAAACCCAATGATGTCGGAATGGACCGTCACTTCGACCTCCCGGTCCGAGTGTAGGTCGACGCAAAACCGAGTGGCCGACGTCCGCCTCGATCACGCCACGTGACTCTGCGCGAGTCGGGGTCCCGGTTCGCTACACCAGCTTCAGTTCCTGGCGGTAGACCCGCGCGGGACCCTGGGCCGCGATCGTCTTGGCGAGCGCGACGAAGGCCTGAGCGGCCTCACTCTCGGGATGAGCCACGACAATCGGCTCACCGCTGTCGCCGCCCGCGCGCAGGTCGACGTCGAGGGGGATCTGGCCGAGCAGCGCGATACCCAGCTCTCGGGCCAGCTGCTCTCCCCCGCCCGAACCGAAGATCTCGTAGCGCTTGTCGTCGTCGCCGGTGAACCAGCTCATGTTCTCGATGACGCCGCGCACGCTGAGCTTCAACTTGCGCGCCGCGTAGGCCGAGCGCTGCGCCACGCGCTGGGCGGCCGCCTGGGGCGTCGTGACGACGTACATCTCGATTCGCGGCAGCACCTCGGAGAGCGTCAGGGCCACGTCTCCGGTACCCGGGGGCATGTCGATCAGCAAGAAGTCGGGCTCGTCCCACCACGCCTCGGTCACGAGCTGCTCGATGGCTTTGTGCAGCATCGGGCCGCGCCAGATGACGGGCTGCTCGTCGGGGACGAAGTAGCCCATCGACACACAGCGCACGCCGTGAGCGAGGGTCGGGATGACGGTGTCGCCGAGCACGATCGGGTCGTTCACCGCGCCCAGCATCTTGGGCAGCGAGAAGCCATACACGTCGGCGTCGAGCACCCCGACGTCGTAACCGGCGCGCGCCAGCGCGATCGCGAGGTTGACCGTGACCGAAGACTTGCCCACGCCGCCCTTGCCCGAGGAGATGCCGAGCACGCGAGTCTTGGAGAACCTGTCGAGGAACCGGGGCTTGAGGTCGGCGCCGTGGTCGTGCTGACCGGGACCGGGGTCGCCGGCCATCGCGGCGCGCAGGAAGTTGCGTAGCGCCAGCAGTTCGTCTTCGTCCATGGCCCGCACCGCGACGTGCGACCGGGGGGCTATTCGCTCGATCGCCGCCTCGAGCAGCTCGAGGTTGGGCCAACCGGTCACCGGCAGCACCAACTCCACGTCAACGGCGCCGCCGGTCTCGACGACGGTCCCGAGGAAGCCCAACTCACCGATTGACCGAACCAGTTGGGGCTCGACGATGGCGGCCAGTTCGGTGCGGAGCAGGGGGTCGAGCGTCACGGATTCCTTCCAGAGGGCTCCACCGAGGTTACCGGCGCGCCACGCAGGTTCAGTCCTAGACTTTCCACGTGTCCACCACGCAGAGCGAGAACGAACTCGACCCGGCCCTCTTCACCGCCACGGTGACGAGTTTGACGCACTCCTTCGGCGACAACACCCGGCGCAAGATCTACCTCTTCCTGCGCGAGAACCCCGGCTCGACCGCGACGGAGCTGTCGCTGCACTGCCAGGTGCACGCCAACGTCGTTCGCCACCACCTCGAGCGCCTGACCGAGGCCGGCTACGTCACCTTCGACAACCTGCGAAAGACGACGGTGGGGCGGCCCGCCAAGGGCTACCGGGTCGTCGGCGCCGGTCTCTCGATGGATGGCTCGGTCCGACGCGATGCCCTCCTCGTCGCGCTCTTGGAGATGGCCCTCGAACGACTCGGCCCGGAGGCCTCCGAGGCGATGGCCCACGACGTCGGCGTCGAATACGGACGGACCCTCGCCGAGGCGATCGGCCCAGCCGACTCGACTCGTTCGGTGAAGACGGCCATGGTCTCCATCGCCGGGCTGCTGACCGCGCACGGATTCGCCGCTCGGGCCGAGGAGCACGATTCCGCCCAGTCGGTCGTCTCGGACAACTGCCCCTTTGGCTCGGCCGCCCAGCACCATCCGGTGCTCTGCGCCGTCGACCGCGGACTCATCGCCGGGATGCTCGACGGCCTCGGCGCCGAACGGACCCTCGTGACACTGACGTCACGAGCCCGCGGCGACGACACCTGTCGCGTCACGGCCTAGGGCGTCAGTCCCAGCTTCCGTAGGAACGGCGTCGCAACGGCCAACTGGCCGACCGAGGGTTTCAGGGTGAGGAAGACCTCGAACTCCCGCTTGGCGACCGCCCGGTTGCCCGGGGTCGAGTCGGCCACAATGGCGAGGTAGAGACGCGCCGCGGCATTTCGCGGGGCCAGTTGGATCGCCTTTTCGAGGTTGCGGATGCCGAGCTCGACGATTGCCGCCTGGTGGCCCGCGCTGCCCGCCGAGAAGTCGAGCCAACCGCTCTGGATCAACGCCGCGACGTTGTTGGCGTCGAGGGCGAGCACCTGGCGGTAGGCGGCAAGGGCCGCGACGGGACTGCCGATGGCGACGTCGGCCTCGGCCTCGGTGAGGAGCTGGCTAATGTGCTGGCTGCGCCCGAGGTCCAATCCGCCGGTCGCCGAGTTGCCGGCCTGACGCGGCGCCAGTGCGCCGTAGAGGACGAAGCCGAGCACCACGGCGAAGCAGAGGATCGCCACGACCAGCCAGCGGGCCTTGCGGACGCGCCGTGTGGGGACAACCTTCGGCGGCCTCTCTACCAGTGCCGCCAGTTCGGCCTGCGCCCTTTCGAGCGCCCGCGTCTCTCGTTCGCCGATCGAGGCGAACTGTTCGAGGGTCAGCTCGCCAGCGTCACGCTCCTGTCGCGCATCGGCGAGAGAGGCTTCGCGAAGCGCGATCTCGTCGCGCAGGCGCCCCGCGTCGCTCATCGCCGCCTCCAGAGCCGAACGGCCGCGAACAGCATCGCGGCCAGCGCCGCGACGGGCGCAAGCCAGAGCAGCGAGCCGATGCCCGACGTCGAGGGGCTCAGCAGTACCGCCGTGCCGTAGGTCGCCTCGAGCGACGTCAGGATCTGACTGTCCGACGCCCCGGCGCGGACACGCTGGGCGATCTCGTGTCGCACCGCGACGGCCGACGTGGCGTTGCTCTGGGCGACCGAGATGTCCTCGCAGGCCGGGCACTTCACCAGCGTCTCGAGGTGCTGTATGCGGCTCTGCTGGCTGGAGGCGCCCGGCGCGCTGATCAGCACCACGCCCACCACGCAGACCAGCGCCACGAACCACAGCCGGAACGACCGCACGATGTTCATGACGAGACTTTCGCCACCACGGCCGCCAGTTGCTTGGCGGTCGTCGCTCCGAGCAGCGTCACCGCCACCCGGCCGTGGCGGTCGATGACGAACGTCGTCGGCGGGGAGATGACGCCGTAGCGGTTGGCGATGACCCCCGCCGGGTCGACGACCGAGGGGTAGAGCGATCCGTAGTGCGCCGCGAACTCAGCCGCCGCCGAGACCGGGTCGTTGAAGACGACGCCCACCACCCGCACGCCCGAGGCGCGACTCTCCCACGCGTAGGTCGAGAGCTCGGGCGCCTCGGTGATGCACGGCCCGCACCACGAGGCCCAGAAGTTGACGACAACGACGTGGCCGAGGTCGCTCTTCAGGTCGAACACTCCCCCGCCGAGCTTCGCGCCGGCGATTGCCGGGGCGGGCTTTCCGAGCAGCGGACTCGGCGCGTTCGTCGCCTCGCTGACCGGATGGCGGGTGCCGAGGAAGACCGAGAAGGCGATCACGACCGCGAAGACTCCCAGCGAGATCATGGTCACCGTGCGTTTCACGATGGTGCCTCCTCGCGGTGGCGACGGCGCAGAAACGACAGCGCCGAGCCTCCTCCGAGCAACAGCCCCCCGATCCAGAGCCACGACAGAAGCGGCTCGACGGTGACGCCGAGGAGGACCGACCCGGCCGGCAGGTTGGCCTGGAGCTGCGCCCCCGAGGTCGCACCGTTGCCGCCCATGGCGTCGAAGGTGACGTAGACGTCGCGCGAGAGGCTCGAGAGGATCGCCGGCGTGCCGACGGGCTGGCCACTGCGTCCGTGATAGGTGGTGACCGCCGGGCGAAGCGCGTGGTGATTCACGTCGACGCGCAGTGCCAGGACCGACGCCAGCGAGTCACTCTCGGTCGAGAACCCGTGGAACGTGATGTACTGTCCCGCGACAACGGTGCTCTGGCCGGTTGCGAGGGTCACCTCGCGGCGCGTCGCGTAGGACGTCGAGGTCACGATGGCGATGGCCATGACGACGACGCCGAGATGCACGACCATCCCGCCGGCGCTCGGTCCGCGCAGCGCGTCGAACCACGGCTGGCCTCGGCGCCGGGCCGTCACGAAGGCACCGCGCAGCGTGCGCAGGGCCGACCCGGCGGCGGCCGTGGCGAGGAAGTACGCCAACAGGACGATCGGTCGACGCACGCCGGTCGCCACGAGCAGCGCCACCGCCACTAGTGCCACCCAGGCGCTGAAGCGCAGGCGCGACCACAGGACCACCCGGTCCAGCGTTCGCCACCCGACGAGCGGGGCGAGGGTCATCAACACCAGCAGCACGACGCTCATCGGCGCGGCGACCGCCGCGAAGTAGGGCGTGCCGACGGTCACCTGGCCGCCGTTGACAGCCTCGTAGAGCAGGGGGAAGACCGTACCCAGCAGCACGACCACCGCGAAGCCAACGAACAGGACATTGTTCGCTACGAAGAACGCCTCGCGAGAGAGCGGGTCGTCCACGCCGACCGGCGAGCGGAGTCGGTCACCGCGCCACGCGAGCAGGCCCACCCCGAGCGCAACGTTGAGCAGGAAGAAGCCAATCAGCAGCGGCCCGAGCGTGCTCGAGGAGAAGGAGTGGACGCTCTGCAGGACGCCCGAGCGCGTGAAGAACGTGCCGAGGATCGTCAATGAGAACGTCGCGATCGCGAGCGACAGGTTCCAAACTCGAAAGAGCCCCCGGCGGTCCTGGACAATCACCGAGTGGATGTAAGCCGTCGCCGTGAGCCAGGGCAGCAATGCGGCGTTCTCCACCGGGTCCCAGCCCCAGAATCCTCCCCAGCCGAGCACCTGGTAGCTCCACCACGCTCCGAGCACGATGCCGACCGAGAGCACACCCCAGGCGAGCACCGTCCAGCGGCGCTGCTCGAGGGGCCAGCGGTCGTGGACCCGGCCGGTGATGAGCATCGCCACCGCGAAGGCGAAGGGCACCGTGAAGCCAACGAAACCCGAGTAGAGCAGTGGTGGGTGAATCGCCACGAGGGGATTGTCCTGCAAGAGCGCGTTGGGGCCGGCCCCCTGCAGCACCGCGGCAGGGTTGTGCAGGAAGGGATCGGCCGGTCCGCACATCAGCACCGTGAAGAAGGCACTGACCCCGAAGAGCACGGCCGTCGCCCATCCGACGACCGCGTCGTCACGCTGGCCCCGGTAGAAGCGAACGACCGCCGTGATCAGCCCGGCGAGCAGCAACGCCCAGAGCAGCAGACTGCCTTCGAGAGCCGACCACATGCCCGTGATCGAATAGAGCAGCGGCGTGAAGGTGGCGTTGTTCTCAGCCACGTAGGCGAGCGAGAAGTCATGCGTGACGAGCGCGTACTGCATGACCGCGACCGCCGCGACGATCCCGGTCAAGGAGACCAGGGCCCAGCGCAGCGCGTGGGCGGCCCGCCCGGTGCGTAGCGCGACCAGCTGGAGCACCAGTCCCCCGAGCGAGCCCGCGAGGGCCAGGTAGAGCGCGGCCCGACCGAGCCAGGTGAGGGTCATCGCACGCTGCCGTTGGGCGCCTTCACCCGATGGGGGTGCCGGGAAATGTACGACGAGGTGTGCTTCACCATGATCTGCGTGCCGAGGAAGGTCGTCGTGGTTCGCGAGGCGAAGTGGCCGACCACGACGACCGGGATGCTCGCCTGGAATAGCTGCGGCGGCGTCCCCCGCTCGACGACGAAGACCTCGTTCGTGCCCGATCCCGTGAGCCAGAACGAGGCGCCGGACGCGGTCCGCAGAATCGTGTGGGGCTTCACGACACCCTCGAGGCGCACCACCGACGTGCCGACGGTGGCGCGGCTGGCGAGCACTTGGTCGACGGTGTCGAAGTAGTTGAGCGAGTGCAGCAGGCCCTGGCTGATCAGCGCGAGCACCGCGAGCGCGAGTACCGCCAGCACGCCGACGGTCCGGCGCCGCGAGCGGCCCGAGGCCCTGGGCGCAGCGACCGGGGTGAGGTCGAGGGGGGCCTCAGGCACCGCTGCGTCCCCGCCACCAGATCGACAGCGCATAGAGCGCCAGCCCCCCAAAGGCGAAGGAGTACCCCGCGGCGACGTAGCCCATCAGCGCACGCCCTCGGCTCGGCGTCGACTCAGCGCGCTCTCCAACGACTCGCCGACTGCCGCCTCGCGCTTCACCTCAAGGCGGTAGCGCGCGCGCACCAGCCAGGCGTAGGCGAGGCTGATGGTGACGAAGCTGATCAGCAGGGTCCAGGCCATGAGTCCGTGGATCTTGAGCGAGCGATCGGGACTGAAGACCGTGGCCCCCTGGTGCAGGGTGCGCCACCACAGCACCGAGAAGTGGATGATCGGCACGTTGATCGCCGCGAGGATCGCGAAGACGGCGCTGCGACGGGCCCGCAGCTCGACGTCGTCGTTGGCTCGTCGCAGCGCGAGGTACCCGAGCGCCAGCACGCCGAGGATGGCCGTCGAGGTGAGGCGTGCGTCCCAGGCCCACCACACCCCCCAGGTCGGCCGGCCCCAGATGGAGCCCGTGATGAGCGTGAGCACGATGAACACGAGGCTCACCTCCATGGCGCAGTGCGCGACGCGGTCCATCGTGATCGACCTCGTTCGCCGCCAGAGGTACAGGGCGCTTGCGATCGTCGCGGTGCCGAACGAGAGGTAGAGCGCCACCCACGCCATGGCCGGGTGCACGTAGACGAGGCGCGCCAGGTCGCCTTGCACGCGGTCCGGCGGCGTGACCCAGATTCCCAACCAGATCGTCGCGGCCAGACCCACGAGCGTCACGGGACCTAGTAGTCGTTGGGCAAACTTTCTCATCACGATTCCTCGAGAACACCGTAAAGGAGAATCCCCACCGCCAGGTAAGCGACCAACGCCACCAGCGAGACGACCCACCACTGCCACAGGGCGCCCCCGTAGAGGGCGGCACTGAAACTTCGTTCGCCCGCGATCAGGAGCGGAGCGAACGCCGGGAGGCTGAGGACCGGCAACAGGGTCGCCGGACCGGCCCCGCCGGACGTGAGGGCGCCGTAGAGCGTCCCGGCGGCCGACAGGGCCCCCAGAGCCACCACGATGCTCGGTAGGGCCACGAGCGTGCCGTGTAGCGCCGTGTGCAGCACCAGGACGCACCCGGTCGCCAGCACGGCCCCGGCCAACCAGAGCTCGACGGCCAACGCGAGGGACTTGCCGAGGAAGACTCCGGCGGGGTCGAGCCCGAGGGTGGCAACCGAGGCGCGCGTCCCCGGTGTCGACTCGACGGCCTGACTGCGATTGATCATCAACAGGGCCACCAGTACCACGACCACGTAGAAGAGCCCCGGCGCGGCACTGGAGTGGCCGGCGCGGTTCGGACCGAGGGCGAGGCCGCAAAGCAGCAGCGCCATCACCCCGAAGGGCACGACCTGCCAGAGCAGGACGCGACTACGCCGCTCGATGCGCAGGTCCTTCGCCGCGACGAGCATCGCGGTGCGGATCACGGTCGATCCTCGATGACGCGCCCGCCCGCCATCAACAAGGTCCGGGGACGCAGCGTCGGGCTGCGCAGTGGATCGTGAGCGCTCACGAGAACCGTCGCGCCGTGCGCCACCACCTCGCCGAGCAGTTCGTCGAAGAACGTGCGGCCCTCGTCGTCGAGTGAGGCGTAGGGCTCGTCGAGCAGCCACAGCTCTGGTCGACGGAGCACCAGCCACGCGAGACCGAGCCGTCGGCGCTGCCCGGCCGACAGCTGCTTGGTCGTCGTGTCGCGACGCGACTGGAGTCCCATCCGCGCCAGCACCACGTCCAGGTCGTGAGTCGGTCGCTCCAGCGCCCGCGCCGCGAACGTGAGGTTCTCCGCAACCGTGAGGTCGTCGTAGAACGAGCCCTCGTGGCCGAGCCAGCCGACGCGGCGTCGCAGCAGGCGCCGGTCGCCCCGAGCGAGGTCGACGCCCAGCACCGAGGCCTCGCCGGTCGAGAGTCCGATCAGACCGCCGAGCAGTCGCAGCAGGCTCGTCTTGCCCGCGCCATTCGCCCCAAACAGCACGGTGAGCGTCGCCGGCGCCACCTCAAGGTCGACGCCACTGAGGAGCGGGAAGCCGTTGACGAGTGCGACGGCGCCGCGCAACACGGCGACGGGGGCTTCGGCGTGACTCATGGACTGGTTACCGCGCCAAGGCGTCGAGGTCCGCGGCCACCATCATCTCGACCAGGCCGTAGAAGTCGACCTCGCACTTCCAGCCGAGCACCGAGTGGGCCTTGGTGGCGTCGCCGACCAGGAGGTCCACCTCGGCGGGGCGGATGAACGCCGGGTCGACGACTACGTGGTCCTCGTAGTCGAGGCCGACGGCCCGAAAGGCGACCTCGCAGAGTTCGCGCACCGAGTGGGTCTCGCCGGTCGCGATGACGAAGTCGTCGGGGGTGTCGCGTTGGAGCATCGCCCACATCGCGCGCACGTAGTCCGCGGCATAGCCCCAGTCCCGCTGGGCGTCGAGGTTGCCCAGGCGAAGCTCCGTGGCAAGTCCGGCTTTGATGCGCGCCGCGCCGTGGGTGACCTTGCGAGTCACGAACTCGAGGCCACGGCGCGGCGACTCGTGGTTGAACAGGATTCCCGACGAGGCGTGCAGGTTGTAGCTTTCGCGGTAGTTGACCGTGATCCAGTGGCCGTAGACCTTGGCGACGCCGTACGGGCTGCGCGGGTAGAACGGCGTGTGCTCGTCCTGGGGAACGGTGCGCACCCGGCCGAACATCTCCGAGCTGCTCGCCTGGTAGAAGCGGATCTCGGGGTCGACGATCCGGATGGCGTCGAGGATGCGCGTCACGCCCAGCGCCGTGACCTCCCCCGTCAGGACCGGCTGGGTCCACGAGGTCTGCACGAAGCTCTGCGCGGCGAGGTTGTAGACCTCGCTCGGGCGACAGTCCCGCAGCACGTTGATGAGCGAGACCTCGTCCACCAGGTCGCCCGAGACGAGCGTGAGGCGGTCCTGAATGTGGCTGATCCGTTCGATCGTGAGCGTCGAGCTGCGCCGTACCAGGCCGATCACCTCGTAGCCCTCGGCGAGCAGCAGTTCGGCGAGGTACGAGCCGTCCTGACCGGTGACGCCGGTAATCAGAGCACGTTTGGCCACCGAGTTTCCTCCAGAAAAGGGCACTGACCCGTGGCCACCACCGCGGTCAATCCTACTACCGGGCCTCAAAACGGCTCGGCGCCGCGCCTAGCCTTGACGAGTGGCCCACCTCGCGCTCGTGAGCTTCCGCCTGGGCGGAACCGATGGCGTCTCGATCGAATCGGCCAAGTGGACCGGTGCACTGACCTCGCTCGGCCACCGGGTCACCACGGTGGCCGGCGACGGCGAGGCCGACGTCGTGCTCGCGGGACTCGCCATCGGCGCCCGGCAACCGCCGTCGATGGAGAGTCTGCGCGACGCTCTGGCGGGGTCGGAGCTCGTGGTCGTCGAGAACTTGGCCTCGCTGCCGCTCAACGTCGCCGCTCGTGACGCCCTGTACGAGGTCCTCGACGGACGACCGGCGATCTTCCATCACCACGACCTCCCGTGGCAGCGTCCCCACCTCGCCCACCTCGAAGGTCCGCGCTCGCGCAAGGGCTGGCACCACGTCACGATCAACGACCTCTCGCGTCGCGAATTGGCCGAGCGTGGCGTCGAGGCGGTCACCATGCTGAACTCATTCGACTGCGACCCACCGCGCGGGAACCGCGAAGCGACTCGCCGAGCCGTCGGAGTCGGCTCGAGGACCCTCGCGCTCTTTGCCTCGCGCGCGCTCGCGCGAAAGAACCTCGAAGGGGCGATCGAGCTCTGCGAGAGCCTCAGCGCGGTGCTCTGGATCCTCGGTCCGGCCGAGGACGGGTACGGACCGACCTTCGACCGGCTCGTGGCCCAGTCGCGCGCTGAGGTCCGCCTCGGCCTCCCCGAAGGCACGACCATCCACGACGCCTACGCCGCCAGCGATCTCGTCGTCATGAGCTCGACCTGGGAGGGCTTCGGCAACCCGGTGCTCGAGTCGGTGACCCACCGCCGGCCTCTCGCCCTGCACCCCTATCCGGTGTCATGCGAGATCGCGGCGCACGGGTTCACGTTCTTCGGCCTCGACGACGTCGCCGCGATCGCCGACTTCGTCCGTCGACCACGTGAGGACCTGCTGGAGCGCAACCTCGAGATCGCCCGGCGGGACTTCAACCTCGCGTCGCTGCCGCGACGTCTGGAGGTCCTCCTCGACTCAATTGGCCTCAGGTAACAAGAAGTAGTCTGTTTCTCCATGGTTATCAACGACGACCGACCTCGACACGCCGAGCGGCGCGAACAGCTTCTCCTGGTCGCCAGGTCCATCTTCGCCGAACGGGGCTTCCAATCCTCGACCATGGACGACATCGCCAAGGAGGCCGGCTTCACCAAGCCAATCCTGTACCAGTACTTCGAGTCCAAGAGCGACCTCTACCGCGAGATCGTCGCCCAGACCGCCGAGAAACTGCTGGCCAGCCTCGACCGGGCGGTCTCGAGCGTCGAGTCGCCTCGCGCCAAGATCGAGGTCGCCTTTCGCGTCTACTTCGACATGGTCGTCGGCGAGACCGACGCCTTTCGGATCCTCTTCATCCACAACCACGAGGGCGACACTTCGCGCGAGCTGCGCGCGCTCGAGCTCGGCCTCATCTCGTTCCTCGAGCCGCTCATCAACGTCCCCGTCAGCGACGAGCACCGCCGCCAGCTCGCGGCCGGCGTGGTGGGCATCGCCGAGGGCGCGGCGATCGTCTGGCTCGAGCAACAGGAGTTGAAGGGCTGGCCTTCACCGGCCGAGGGCGCCGCCGAGCGCTTGGCCGCGCGCAGTGCGACGCTGGCTTGGGGCGGACTGCGCACCGTCCACCAGGACTAGTTCGGCCCGTCCCCGTCGACCAGCAGGGCGAAGACCTGGGCCAACTCCCAGAGTTGACGCGCGCAGGCGTCGTAGACGGCCTGGTCCCCGCCGGCCGGGTCCGCGACGTCGAAGACCGGTGACGGCACCAGGCCTGCGACAGCGGCAACTCGCACCTCGAAGGGACCCTCGAGGGGCGCCTCACGCACGAACTGGTGCAGCGAGACGGCCTTGTGGGCCGTGGCCGGGAAGTGCGCGCGCACGAAGTTGACGTGACTGGCCTCACTGGCGAGGACGACGTCGGCCCAGTCGGCATCAACGCTCTCCAGCTGATGGCTGCGATGGGCATTGAAGTGGTGTCCGACCAGCTCGTCGATCGCGAGCAGCGCGTCACGGGTCCGTCCGCTCATCGCCGAGCCCTCCACCACGTGAGTGCCGGCCGTACGGACTTGCCACTCCTCGCCGTTCGCCTCGGCGAGGGTCGTCAGCATGTAGCCGAGCATGACCGAGCGGGCCACGTTGCCGGTGCAGAGGGTCACGATGTTCAACGAATGTGCACGCCGGAGATCGCGCGCGAGATGATCAGACGCTGGATCTCGCTCGTGCCCTCGAAGATCGTGTAGGTATTGGGGTGGCTAATAGATTTCCTGGTCAAAGTTTCTTTCCAAACTGGGCGGACCCACGAATAACGGGAATGGACCCAATAGGCCGTGCTTCAGATCGTTTTCGCACCTTATTAGTGGGTCGCACGTGTGCGTCGAAAACCTCGGAGCACATACTCCGAGTCGTGAGGAACACTACCAACGAGAACTCAGCCAGTCCACCCCGAGACCGCCTATGGACAGCAGACGACATCGCTCTCTTCTTTGTCTTCAAGTCTGTCGGTGAGTTCATCGAGCGCCACCCCGACTTTCCTGCGCCCTTGCCCCTACGAATCCGTGGGCGTCGCTGGCGCCCCTGCGATGTCCTTGCTTGGGCTAACGGCCTTAGTCAAAGTTCCGCCCCCGAGGGCAACCAGCCGGCCGTTCCTGCATTCGACATTTCCACCATCATCGATCTACTTCAGGAGGCGTAGCGTTCCCAAAACTCCCAACCCTAACGGCGACCCGGTTGCTATTCGCAAGAAGGGTGACATCTATAAGGTGCGCTACTACCCCACTGGGATGATCAGCAATCCCAGTGACCGCAAGGAGCTTCCTGGAGTCTTCCGGTCTCACGCCGCAGCTGAAGCGCAAGCGGCACTGCTCCGAGAGCGGCTCATCGAGCACCGCGAAAGTCACCTGCCTGGTACGAGCTGGGGATATGCCCGTC
>JANXWA010000024.1 GCA_025351385.1 Acidimicrobiales bacterium
TTGTACGCGGCCTTCGCATTCCCATAGGTCGCGAGTTGCTCGTCCAGCACCGGTAGGCCACCCTTGTAGTCGAACAGGGCTTGGGCCAAGTGGGCCGGTGCCGACCCCTTTGGCACGAGGAGGTTCTTGAGGCATCCCACTCCACTGTCGACCGGGGGCCTGGCGACCGCACCGACCGGCAGGTCGTGCACCGTGAGCAGCTCCGAGGACAGTTTGGTCGACGAGAGGGGCGACGCCGATCCCGGCGCGGCGGCCACGAGTGTGAGCGTCGTGACGACCGCGGTGAGCAACAATCCCAATGGGCGCTTCATGGCGTCTCCCGTCCGTTGACATCCGGTCTAGACCGGCGACCGCACTTGGAGAATGTTTCAAAAGTCACATTGCGGGCATCGCCGCTCCCTCCGAGGTGGTCGGAGGCCCTCGACGACTCAGTGGAGCCGACTGGAGGACCGGGAAGACGTGTCCTACTGCGAACAGCCCCTCGCGGTGACCTCGACGACCCCCACGACGACGTCGCCATCGACGAGCCAGAGGTCGTCGTAGCGATCAACGGTCGGGTCGCAGTGCGGGGGAACGAGCTCGAGGCGGTCGCCCCGAATGAAGCGACCGTTCGGAGGATTGGTCACGAGGCCGTGTTCGTCGCCGAAGAAGTGATACGACACCGCGTCCTCGCGACCGAGGACCGCGGGCGGGCCCGCGTCGGTGGCCATCGACTTCAGTCCGGCGTCGACGGTCACGAAGCCGGACTGGTTGGCCGATATGACGGTGGTGGCGATGGTGAGGCTCTGGGCGAAGCGGCCCTCCTCGTCGGCCCCCAGCGCGTCACGGTACTCACGGTCCATGAAGACGTAGCTGCCCGCCTGTAGTTCGTTCAAGATTCCCAGTTCGAGGTCGATTCCCGACGTGCCGGTCCCGCCGCCCGTGCGCAGGGTGACGGGGTGACCGGCCGATTCCAGCACGTCGATCACGGATACGAGGCGGCTGTTCGACTCGATCGTGGCCTCCCGGCGCTGATCGCGACCGGCGAGGTGTTGCAGGTGACCTCCGTAGCCCTGGACGCCGGCGAAGTGGAGTCGGGGACTCCGTTCGATGCGCTCGACGACCTCGAGCGCCGACTCGGGGCCCGTCACGCCGGTCCGACCGAGTCCGACGTCCACGTCACAGACCACTGAGATCCCGGCGTCCGACGTCGCCAGCGCCAGGTCGAGCTCGTTCACGCCATCGACGTGGTCGACGACGACGATCAGTTCGCACCGCCGAGCCAGGTGGGCCGCCCGTTCGGCCGACGCCGAACCGACGATGGGCGACGTGAGGAGCACCGACACCGGCACGTCGTCCTCGGCCAATCGTTCAACGACGACCTCCGCTTCGGCGAGCTTGGCGAACGAGAGTCCGACGGCACCGGCGTCGAGTTGATGGCGCGCGATGTAGGCCGACTTGTGCGACTTCACGTGGGGCCGCAACGCCACGCCGGCCGATCGCGTCAGTTGGGACATCCGCCTGATGTTCTCCAGGAGGAGTCCGAGATCGCAGATTAGCGCTGGGGTCGGAATCGATCCTCGGGTGCGCGGCTCACCCGGGCGGTCGAATACCGTGCCCTGGTCGCGCCGGTGCTCGCCGTCGTTGGACACGAGTCACGATCCGGTCGGGTGCGCAGTCGGCGCCACGAGGGGCCAGGGGAACTCCCGCTCGGCGATCCGAGCGATCGCGAGGAGCAGTTGCTCCTCGTGATGGCGTCCGATGACCTGCAAGCCCACGGGCAGGCCGTCGACAGTGCCCGACGGTATTGATACCGCGGGGTTGCCCGTCAGGTTCGCGGGGATCGTGAGGGCACCGTTGTTGGAGAGGGCGCGCTCGATTCCGTACTCGGCGATGAGGTCGACGCCACCGACGGTCGTGGCCAGCGGCCCGGCCGCGGCGAAGGCCACGTCGGGGTTGGAGGCCGCGAAGATGAAGTCCACTTGATCAAAGACCTCGGCCATGGCTTCGTTGGCGAAAATGCGAAAGACCTCGGCCGCCCCGGCCGTCCAGAGGCTGAATCGTTCGACGGCCATGGCCATCACGAACTGGACCTCGAAGGTCAGGTCCGCGACGCACGCCGGATAGCGGTCGCCGAGAAGTCCGGCCAGTCCGACCAGGTTGGTGAGCGACCACTCGGTGCCGCCTTCGGGCAACTTGACGACGATGTCGACGCGCTGCATTCCGGCGAGGTCAATGAGCCGCTCCGCTCGCTCGACCAGCATCGCGGTCTGGACCGGGTCGACGAACGCCGAACCGAGATCAATCGAGATGACCGCGCGCTTTCCCGCGAGGTCGAAAGAGTCGAGGTCGGCCTCCCAGCCCTCGACTCGCGGCAGGCTGAGATTGTCACGCTGGTCGAATCCGTTGCACACGTCAAACCAGCGTGCGGTATCGCGCACCGAGCGCGAGAGGCAGCCGGTAACGACGGTCAACGGTGGCTGGTGGGTGAAGGGCCCCTTGGGGATCCTGCCAAACGTCGACTTCAGTCCGAAGAGACCGGTGAATCCCGCGGGGATACGGATCGACCCGCCGCCGTCGCCGCCCGATGCGATCGGCGCAATGCCCCCGGCGACCGCCGCCGCCGACCCGCCCGACGATCCACCCGGCGTGCGCGAGCGGTCCCACGGGTTGCGCGTGGTCCCATGGAGCTTGGTGTTGGTGCAGTTGATGAAGCCGAACTCGGAGGCCGTGGTCTGGCCGAAGAGCACGCCTCCCGCGCCGCGAAGCCGAGTGACCATGGTGCTGTCGAACGCGGAGGTGTCGTCACGAAAGACGAGCGAGGCGTACGTATAGGGCCACCCGGCGACCGGCTCCAACTCTTTGATCGCGATGGGCACGCCACCAAAGGGGAGCGAGACGTCGGACGCATCGGCGCTGGCTCGGGCCGCGTCGGGATCAATATGGGAAAAGGCGTTGAGGTCGGAACTGTCCACCGCCTCCAACGTCGCGTCGAGCGCCTCGCGTGGACTGATGTCGCCCGCTCGAAATGCGTCAACCAATGAACATGCGTCGCCCTGCCAAGGTTCGTTCTTCACAGAATCAGACACTACAGATACTGGCGAGTAACACCAGTCAAACGTGATAGTTCGTGTGCGCTATGCCGCACGGCGGCGCTCGCGCCGGCGACGTCAACGGCCCGACACGCCACTTGCTCACCAGTTGGCCAAGATGTTTGCGTGCCATAATGACTTCTCATGGCTGAACCCACGGAACCTAACGAACCACGTCCCGATGACGACTTGGATTCCAGGCTTCTCGGCGAGGGCCACCCGGCAGGACTGCCGGTCTTCAAGGCGCCGATCATGGCGCACCTGCGCAATCGCCGCAAGGTCAACAGTCCCTCGCAGCTGTCCAGCTTCCAAGAGCTCGTCCACTTCAAGGCCAGTCACGGCCGTTGGCGAATCGGCAAGGACCTCGTCGGTTTGATCCGAAGAGGTCAGCGCGGGGAGGTCGACGAGTCCTACCCTGACAAGTTGCGTCGTGAGACCAAGCGGGGCAAATCTGAGTCCTCGACCTATGGCCTGGCCACGGTCGATGGCCATCCCGTCGTGCTCTACGCCATGAACTGGGACTTCTTCGCCGGCTCGCTGGGTGTCGTCTCGGGAGAGAAGTTCCAGGCCGCTGCGGACCTCGCGATCAGCAAGAAGCTGCCGTTTGTCAGCGTCTACGCCTCGAGCGGCGTTCGCCAGCACGAGAATTTCGCCGGACTGACCCAGATGACCCGGATGGTCGAGGCAATCCGCCACTACAAGGAGAAGGTCGACCTGCCGCACGTCGCGGTGCTGCTCGGCAACGTTTGGGGAGGCGTATCGGCGAGCGCCGTGCCGAACGCCGATCTGATCGTCGCCACGTCGGGCACCAACTTCGGCTTCGCGGGTCCCAACGTCATCGAGGCCTTCGAGGGCACGGCGGTACCCACCGACTCCCAAAGTGCCGAGGCGAACCTCCTCGACCGCAACATCGACGTGGTCCTCTCGGAGGTCGGGGACCTCGTGTGGTACCTCGGCGCAGTCATCGCCTCCACGGAGCTCCCCGATAAGCACCACCAGCTCACCGTGGAGACTCCGCCGATGATCCGCAACGTGAGCAACACCGACCAGCGTCGCGTCTTCACCTTCGGACCCGTGGGCATCCACGGGCCGCGGTTCGACGACCAGAAGGGAGCGGTCGAGTATCTCGCGACCACGGCACGCGAGGCTCCGGCGAGTGACGACTCCGACGCCCTCGTCGAGCAGTACCAGGACCTGATGACCGACGCGAACCGCGTCGACCTCGAGTTCATCGTGCGCTACGGCTTCAACGACGCGGTTGCGGTCTACAACTACGTCCAGGAGGCCGAGTACAAGCGCTACCCCGCGATCGTCGGCGCCTTCGCCAAGATCGGCGCCCAGCCATTCGTCATCGTCGGCACCCAGCCGTCCTACCAGCGCTTCGGCGACACCATCATCAAGCGACCGTCGAATCCCGCGCCCGAGGACTTCTACTTTATGGAGAGGATGCTGGAGATGGGAGAGCGACTGCACTTGCCGGCACTCTTCGTCACCGACACCCTCGGCGCCAAGCCGACCCTCGAGAGCGAACGTCGGGGTCAGTCGCGCGCCATCGCGCGCTCGATCCTCAAGGGCATCGACTACTCCGAACCGGTCATCTCGCTGGTCGCGGGGGCACTCGGCAGTGGAGGCGGGCTCGCAACGACTCCGATGGCCGACCACGTGATAATGCTCGAGAAGGCCATGGCCTACGTCGCCGAGCCCCGTTCGGCCGCCTCGATCCTCTACAAGACGGCCAATCCCTCGCGCGACGAGGTCCGCACCACGCTCGCCACGATGCGCTCGACTGCGAAGGACCAGCTCGACCTTGGACTGATCGACGAGGTGATCCCCGAGGACACCAATCCCTTCGTCACCGTCGAGCGGATCCACGTCGCGATCCTGCGCTCGTACGTCGAACTCTCTCAGATGTCCGAGCGCAAGCTCCGCAATCGGCGCCAGGAGAGGATCCGCGGTCTGCGGGCCTTCGAGATCATTCAGGAGTGACGGATCGTCCCAGGTGAACGCCGGAGCCGTGACGGGCGAGGCGACGTTCGTCCAATGCCAGTCACAGGGTCGGTTCGTGGGGTGAGCCAGTAACGTTGAGAGGGAATCTCTCGAAAGGAGGACGTGGTTTGAGCGACGGTTACGTACGACAGCTGCCCGACGTCGACCCCGAGGAGACCGCCGAGTGGATCGACTCTCTCGACTCGCTCGTCGACGCCGGCGGCGAGCGCCGCGCCCGTTTCGTCCTCGCCACGCTGACCGATCGGGCGAGGGCCCTGGGCGTGGGGACGCCGGTCGAAGTCTCGACGCCGTACGTGAACTCGATCCCCAAGCAGGGTGAGGCCTGGTTCCCCGGCGACACGGAGATCGAGCGCCGACTGCGCGCCTACATCCGCTGGAACGCGGCCGTTATGGTCGTCAACGCGAACCACCGGGCCGATGGCATCGGTGGACACCTCTCGACCTACGCCTCCTCGGCCGGGCTCTACGAGCTCGGCTTCAACCACTTCTTCCGGGGCAAGGCCCACGGACAGGCCGGCGACCACATCTACTTCCAGGGGCACGCGTCACCGGGCATCTACGCCCGAGCCTTCCTCGAGCGCCGACTCGATGAGGAGCACCTCGACAACTTCCGCCGCGAGCTGAGCGGACACGGCCTTTCGAGCTATCCACACCCGTGGCTCATGGGCGACTTCTGGGAGTTCCCGACCGTCTCGATGGGACTCGGGCCGCTGAACTCGATCTATCACGCGAGGTTCAACCGCTACATGCACAGCCGACGTCTCGACGACACGTCGAACTCGCGGGTGTGGTGCTTCCTCGGCGACGGCGAGACCGACGAGCCCGAGACGCTCGGATCGATTGGCTTGGCCGGACGCGAGCACCTCGACAACCTGACCTGGGTCGTCAACTGCAACCTGCAGCGCCTCGACGGGCCCGTTCGGGGCAACGGCAAGATCATCCAAGAGTTGGAGGCGGAGTTCCGGGGCGCCGGGTGGAACGTGATCAAGGTCATCTGGGGCGCCGGATGGGACGATCTGCTCGCCAACGACAAGGACGGCGTGCTGCTCGAGAAGATGAACACGACGGTCGACGGTGAGTTCCAGCGCTACGCCACCGAGTCCGGTGCCTACATCCGGGAGAACTTCTTCGGTCCCGACCCACGACTCCGTGCGCTGGTCGCGCACCTGAGCGACGAGGAGCTGCACAAGCTGCCTCGCGGCGGCCACGACTACCAGAAGATGTACGCCGCCTACAAGGCGGCCACCGAGCACACCGGCAGCCCCACCGTGGTCCTCGCCAAGACCGTCAAAGGCTGGACGCTCGGCACCGCGACCGAGGCGCGCAACGCCACCCACCAGGTGAAGAAGCTCACTCGTCAGCAACTGACGAGCTTGCGCACCCGCCTGCACTTGGAAGAGGTGATCGACGAGTCGGCGATCGACGCCGACGAGCCGCCGTACTACCGTCCGCCGGTCGATTCGCCCGAGTACCAGTACCTCCTCGAGCGTCGCAACCTGCTCGGCGGGCCGGTACCGACGCGTTCGATCGTGATTCGAAAGCCCTTGACCCTGCCGCCTCGCGACACGCTCGCCGAGTTCGACGAGGGCTCCAACGGCGCAGAGGTCTCCACGACCATGAGCTTCACGAGACTTCTGCGCACGCTCGCGCGCACCGAGGGCTTCGGCCCGCGCATCGTGCCCATCATCCCCGACGAGGGCCGGACCTTTGGCATGGACGCGCTCTTTCGCGAGTTCGGCATCTACGCCGCCGACGGTCAGCGCTACGACCCGGTCGACTCGCAACTCCTGCTCAGCTACACCGAGACCCAGGACGGTCAGATCCTCGAGGAGGGCATCACCGAGGCCGGTTCGTTGGCCAGTTTCACGGCGGCCGGGACGGCCTACGCGACACGGGGCGTGCCGATGGTCCCCTTTTACACCTTCTATTCAATGTTCGGCTTCCAGCGCGTCGGTGACCTCATCTGGGCCGCCGCCGACTCCCAGGCCAAGGGCTTCTTGCTCGGGGCGACGGCCGGACGCACGACCCTGCTCGGGGAGGGACTCCAGCACCAGGACGGTCACAGCCTCCTGCTCGCCTCGACCGTGCCCACCTGTCAGGCCTACGACCCGGCCTACGCCTACGAAGTCGCGGCGATCATTCGATCCGGACTCGAGCGAATGTACGGCGCGCAGGACGTGCACGGTCGAGACGGGGCGGGGGAGTCGGTCTTCTACTACCTGACTCTCTATAACGAGAACTACGCCATGCCCGCGCGGCCCGAGGGACTCTCCGACGAGGACATCATGACGGGGCTGTACCGTTGGGCGCCCGCGCCCGACGGCCGTGACGCCTCGGCGACGATCCTGTTCTCCGGCTCGGCTCAGGGCGCTGCGCGAGACGCGCAGCTGACTCTCGCCGAGCGCTTCGGCGTAGGGGCCGAGTTGTGGAGCGCGACCAGCTACAAGCGCCTGCGCGAGGACGCGCTATCGGTCGAGAGATACAACCGCCTGCATCCCGTCGACGATCCTCGCGTCGCGCCGGTGGTCGAGCTGCTCTCGTCGGCCCCCGGACCTATCATCGCGGTCAGCGACTTCATGAAGGCGGTGCCGGACCAGATCGCCCGATTCATCCCGCCGATCATCGCCACGTCAAAGCGCGCCACGACCTCGACCTCCCGCCCATTCATCACGCTGGGCACCGACGGCTTCGGACGTTCTGACACTCGCGCTGCCCTGAGGCGCTTCTTCGAGACCGACGAGGCCCATGTGGTGGTGGCGGTCCTCTCGGGATTGGCCGAACTCGGTGAGATCGAGGCCGGCCTTGTCGACAAGGCCATCAAAGAGTACGGACTCGACCCCGAGCTGGACGATCCGAGGACCCGATGAGTCGTCCCCTCGCCGCCGGGGTCACGACACCGCCCGCGAATCGAACGAACAGGGAGCGCTAAGGCAATGGCCGACGTACAGATGCCCGAGCTCGGGGAGAACATCACCCAAGGCACGGTGACCCAGTGGTTCAGAGCCGTGGGCGAGACGGCGACTGCGGGTGAGGCCCTCTTTGAGGTCTCGACGGACAAGATCGACGCCGAAGTTCCTTCGCCACTCACGGGCACCGTCACCCAGATTCTGGCGGCCGTGGGTGAGACGGTCGCAATTGGCGCGGTCGTCGCCGTGGTTGACACCACCGGCACCTCGGTCGTGGCACCGACGTCCGTGCCGGAGGCCGAGGCGCCCGCCATCGTCGCGCCGATCGCATCGACGGCTCTGGCGCCGCCTGCCGACGCGTCGACGCCCGCGCTCGTGCCGGCACCAGTGGCCAAGTCGTCATCACCCGTCGACGCCCGGTTGGTCACCTCGCCGGTCGTGCGCAAGCTGATCAACGACCTCGGTCCTGACGCGGGTCTGATCACCGGGACGGGTCCGGAAGGTCGGATCACCCGCAAGGACGCAGAGAGAGTTGCATTCTCTCCGGAGCATTTGGCCACTTCACGCGTCGCACCAGGTGGCGGGCCGCGCTACTCAACGTTGTCGATCCCTTCGGCGCCGCCCGCGCCTCCGGGGGCAGAGTTCGTTGCCTTCAACAAGATCCGACGGATCACGGGCGACCGTATGATCGCCTCCAAAGCCATTTCGCCCCACGCCATGACTGCGGTGGAAGTCGACTACGAGAGCATTGAGGCTGTTCGCCGAGTCAATCAGGAGCGGTGGAAGCGTGAGGAGGGCTTCACGCTCACGTACCTACCGTTCATTGCGCGGGCCCTCGTGGAGGCGCTTGCGGAGTATCCGTACCTGAACGCTTCGGTCGCCGAGGGCGGCCTCGTCGTGCACGAGCACGTCGACCTTGCGGTTGCGGTGGACATGAATTTCGAGGGGCTGCTCGCGCCGGTGCTGCGCCAAGTGGAGGACAAGCGGCTCGCCGCCATCGCGCGCGAGATCGCCGACGTCGCTGGCCGAGCCCGCAATGGCAAGCTGCGACCCGACGAACTGTCGGGTGGGACGTTCACGATCTCGAACTCGGGACCGTTCGGCACGTTCATGGTGGCTCCAGTGATCAACCAGCCCCAGGTCGCGATCCTCTCGACCGACGGCGTCACTCGCAAGCCCGTCGTCGTCACTGACGGCGCGGGCGGTGAGTCCATTGCGATTCACTCAGTGGGCATGCTGGTACTCAGTTGGGACCACCGCGCCTTCGACGGGGCGTACGCGGCAGTTTTCCTGCGCCGTCTCAAGGACGTCCTCGAGCACCACGACTGGTCGGCCGAGTTGTAGCCGGGCGAGCATCGCCCGTCCGCACAATGCTCGACCGCCGCCGTGCTTGTAACCCGTCGCCAAGGCCTGGGTGATGGCGATGCGCACACGCTGCTCCCCGTGAAGCTGTTCGTCGCGAACGTGCGCCCCCTCCATCTCTTCGTCCTCGGGAAAGGCCGGTTGGGTCAGGTACTGATCTAGGGGCCCCGGCTCTGGTGTCGTCCCAATCACCGGTTCCGTCGAGTTCTTGGGCTTCCTCACATCGCCGACTGCAGTGAGCGATTCGAAATGAAGACGCATCCTTGGAGTCTTAGGTAATGACTTGATCATATGATAAGATTGTCGAATATGATCGACTCCTGGCTGATGCGCTTTTGGCGGAGCCGCCATCGGATGACCGAATCCGCGCCGCGACCCGTTGAGACCGGCACACAGCACCGGTCAGATCTGCTCGATCTGCGAGGTTCGCTGCAGTTGCGACACGTCGACGCCGGTTCGTGCAACGGCTGCGAGATGGAGATTGCGTCGATCTTCTCGCCGGTCTACGACGCGGAACAGTACGGGATACGACTCGTCGCGTCGCCACGCCACGCCGACGCGGCTCTCGTCACTGGGCCGGTGACCAAGAACATGGCCGGACCGCTTCGGCGAACGATCGAGGCGCTGGGTGCGCCGGCAGTGGTTATCGCCATCGGTGACTGCGCGAGGGACTGCGGGGTGTTCGCCGGCGCGTACGGCGTCGAAGGCAGCGTCACCGACGTGACCGAGGTCCACCTTGAGGTTCCCGGATGCCCCCCGGCACCAGCCGACATCATCGCGGCCCTACGACGGTTCTCACAGACATGACGACGTGGTTGGCGGCGATCGCCCTGTTCGGATTGGCCGGTGCGCTAGGCGGCACGATGGCGCCCGCCCGATGGCGGGTGATCGTGGTTAGCGCCGGTACCGGCGCCGCGGCGATATCGGCGCTCGTCGTGTCGATCGATGTCCTTCACACCGGACGCGTCGTGAGCATCGCGACGTCGCGACTGCTGCCCTTCACGGGGGTGCAACTCCACCTCGATCCGATGGGCGCGCTCTTCGTCGCCATTACCGCGGCAGTGGCGGTGGCGGTGTCGGTCTACATCGTCGGCTACTCGAACCATCACCCGATGACGCGTTCGAGCGCTTGCGCCTTCCCGATCTTCGTGACGTCCATGTTGCTCATTCCCGCAGCGTGGAGCGTGACCACGTTCCTGTTCGGGTGGGAGTTGATGGCGGTGGCGTCGTTGGTGCTCGTGCTCACCGACCATCGGCGCAGCCCGGATGTTCGAAGTGCCGCGATCTGGTACGCGGTCCTGACCCAGATCGGAGCCGCCTCCATCGCGTTTGCGCTCGTGCTGTTGGCGGCCAAGACCGGGGGACAGGGCTTCTCCGTCATGGCACAGCACTCCGCCGCCGTCTCACCGTGGCTGCGTGGGACGGTCTTCATGCTCGCGCTGACGGGCTTCGCCTCCAAGGCCGGGGTCGTTCCACTGCACGTCTGGCTGCCCAAGGCCCACGCGGAGGCGCCGAGCGCCGTCTCGGCCCTGATGTCGGCCGCGATGGTCAATCTCGGCATCTACGGGATCGTGCGAGTGGGCGACACCCTGCTCGGCGGCGGGCCCGCGTGGTGGTGGATCGCCGTCATCGTGCTCGGGGTCGCCTCGGCGATCTACGGGTCGATCCACGCCGCGACCAGCACCGACCTCAAACGGCTTCTCGCGTACTCGACCGCTGACAACATCGGACTCGTCATGATCGCCGTCGGCACGTCCGGTCTGCTGACCGCGACCGGGCACCCCGCCTACGCTGCGCTGGCGCTCTTCGCTGGGATGTTCCACCTGGTGAACCACGCCGTCTTCAAGGGGACCCTCTTCCTCTCGGCCGGCTCGGTCCAGTACGCCACGGGCACGCGCGACCTCGACCAGCTGGGCGGGTTGTTCCTTCGAATGCCGATCGCCTCGACGATTTTCGCCTTTGGCACGGTCGCGATCACGGCGCTCCCACCGCTGTGCGGCTTCGTCTCCGAGTGGCTCTTGCTCCAGAGCCTGCTGCACGGACTCTCGTCGTCGGTCACGGTCTCGGTCGTCTTGATGCCGCTGTGCGTCGCCGCCCTCGCCCTGACCGGGGGGCTCACGGCGGCGGCGTTCGTGAAGGCGTTCGGCGTCGGCTTCCTCGGGATCGCGAGGTCGCTCGCCGCGGCCGACGCCCACGAGCCACCTCGGATGATGAACGTCGGCGCGGGCCTGCTGGCGTCGCTCTGCGTCCTGTTCGGGGTGGTTCCGGTCGTCATGGTGGGACTTCTCAACAGCGCGGTGCGCGAAGTCCAGTCCGGCGCCGGTTCCACTGTCGGGTCGCGCGGTGAGGCCCTCGCGATCGCCAACACCCGCGGCGTATTCGATCCCACCTTCATCGCACTCGCGCTGGTCACTTCGATGTTGGTCGTACTGGGTGCGCGTCAGTTCGTGTCACGACGGCACGCTGTACGTCGTGCGCCGGTGTGGGGCTGCGGCCGCGAGCTGCAGACGCCCAGGATGACCTACACCGCGACGTCGTTCGCCGAACCTCTCCAGCGCGTCTTCGACGATGTCCTCCAGCCCAGCCAGGACCTCGACGTCAGCCACCGCGGCGAGTCGCGCTACTTCGTCGAGTCGGTCCGCTTCGGCACGAGGGGCGGCGACGCCTTCGAGCGCCTCTTGTACCAGCCGGTCTTCGCGTTGGTCCGGGCCGTGGCCAACAAGGCCCGGCTCCTGCAGAACGGCAGCGTGCACCGCTACCTCGCCTACGGACTCGGCGCCCTGGTCGTCGTACTGGTGTTCGCGCGATGACCGGGATCACCGTCTGGCCCGTCGGCGTCGTCGTTGCCCAAGTGACGCTCTTCGTGCTCGGCGCGCCGTTCCTCGTCGGTCTCATGCGCACCGTGCGCTGTCGTCTCGAGGGCCGCACCGGCCCGCCGGTGCGCCAGACCTGGCGCGACCTGCGCAAGCTCTTGGGCAAGCAGCGTACCCAGCCGGAGAAGTCGAGCGTCTTCTTCGCCATGGCGCCGGTCGTACTCGTGGCCACGACCCTGGTTGTCGTCGCCTTCGCGCCGCTGCTGAGCATCGACACGGTCTTTTCCGGTGGATCGGACCTCTTCGCGATTGTCTTCTTGCTGCTGCTCGGCTCGGTGTCGCTCGCGCTCGCGGCCCTCGACACCGGCACGGCCTTCGGCGGCATGGGCTCGAGCCGTCTGATGGCCATCGTCGCCCTCGCCGAGCCGGCCCTGCTGGTCGCGATTCTCGCCCTCGCGGCCCCGGTGCACTCGTCGTCGCTGCCGATCATCGTGGCCGGCTCGCTGCACCACCCGATGTGGCTGGCGACACCCCAGCGGATCCTCGCTTTTGGGGCCTTCGTCATCGTCATCCTCGCCGAGAGTGGACGCCTGCCGGTCGACAACCCGGCCACGCACCTCGAGTTGACGATGATCCACGAGGCCCTGATGCTCGAGTACTCGGGGCCGGATCTCGCATTCGTCGTGCTCGGCGAGAGCCTTCGACTTCTCGTGCTGCTCGCCCTTCTCTCCAACCTCTTCGTCCCGTGGGGGATCGCCACCTCATTGACGGGCCTGTCGTTCGTGGTCGCGGTGGTCTCGCTCGCGGCGAAGGTCGCCCTTCTCGCGACCCTCGTAGCCGCTGGCGAGGTCATGGTGGCCAAGCTGCGCCTCTTCCGAGTGCCCGAGTTGCTGGCCGGAGCCTTCGTGCTGAGCGTGCTCGCGGTACTGAGTTCGTTGGTCATCGCGTGAGGGCCCACGGCGCCGCCGCCGCCCTGCTCGCCCTGACGAGCGGCACCGTGCTGCTCTGTGCGGCCCTGGCACTCTGGCGTCGGGCGGCGCGAGGAATCGTGAGCGCGCTGCGGGTGCAGGGGTTCGCGCTGGCCGGGACCGCGGCCGTACTCGGCGTGCAGCTGCACGAGCCCCTGCTGCTCGTCACCGCCGGACTGCTCGTCGCGGTGAAGGGCGTCGCGATCCCGTTGCTGTTCGGCCGACTCGTGCAACTAGACCCGTCGAGCAGCGAGACCGACCCGGTCGTCAACGTGCCGGCATCGCTGGTCGCCGCCGTCGTGCTGACGCTCGTGGCGTTCGTCGCGACGCGTCCGATCGTCGAGTCGGTGCGCGGCGTGCCGATCACGCTTGTCCCCTTTGGTTTCGCCACCGTCCTCATCGGCTTCTTCGTCCTTGTCGCCCGACGCAAGGCCGTTTCGCAGATGGTGGGGCTGTTGCTCGTGGACAACGGGATCGGCCTCGTGGCTCTGCTGCTCACGACGGGAGTGCCGCTGCTAATCGAACTGGGCGGGACGCTCGACGTTCTGCTCGTGGTGGTCGTTCTTCGCGTCCTCGTCACCCGGATGCACGCTGAGCTCGGGGTTTTCGACCTCGACTCCCTGCAGGAGTTGCGCGACTGATGGTGTCGATGCTGATTCCCGGCCTGCCCTTGCTCGCGGTGTTGGTCGCGCTCGTCGTCGGCTGGCGCCCGGCAATGCCGTGGGCCGGCGTCGCGGCCGACGGCGCGGTGGCGGTGATCGGCTTCGCCCTCGCGCTGCACGACATCCACGGCTCGGTTCCCTCAGGGGCCGGCGGGAACCTGCGCGTCGACTCGCTGAGTGCCTTCATGGTCATCGTGATCGGCCTCGTGTCGATGCTGGCCTCGTGGGGCTCGGTGCGTTACCTGCGCTACGAGGTGTCGACGGAGCGTTGCACGCCCGGACAGGCGCAGCAGTACGCCGTGCTGATCCAGCTCTTCGTGACGACGATGCTGCTCGCCGTGCTTGCGGCCAACATCGGGATCCTCTGGGTCGCCGTCGAGGCGACCACCATCACCACGACCTTCCTGGTCGGGCACCGTCGCACCCGCGGTGCGCTAGAAGCGAGCTGGAAGTACATCGTGCTCTGCTCGGTGGGCATCGGCATCGCGTTCCTGGGGACGGTCCTCGTCTACCTCGCCGCGACCCACGCCGGCGGCCACTCCCTCCACGCCCTCGAATGGACGTGGCTCTCGACGCACGCGCACGCTCTGAACCCCGCGGTGATGCGCCTCGCCATGGGGCTCTTGGTCCTCGGCTACGGGACCAAGGTCGGCCTCGTGCCCATGCACAGCTGGTTGCCCGACGCGCACAGCCAATCGCCGGCGCCGGTCTCGGCCCTGATGTCCGGCGTCCTGCTCTCGGTCGCCTTCTACGCACTGCTGCGCTTCAAGGTGATCGCGGTGCTCTGTCTCGGCGAGACCTACCCCCGCGAGCTCTTCGTCGCCTTGGCGCTACTCTCCCTCGGACTGGCCTCGCTGCTGTTGCTCACCCAGCGTGACCTGAAGCGCGCCCTCGCCTACAGCTCGACCGAGCACATGGGCCTGCTCGCCCTCGGCGCCGCCGCCGGTGGACCGCTCGCGATTTCGGGAGTGCTGTTGCACATACTCGGCCACGGGCTGGCCAAGGGCGTGCTGTTCCTGGCGTCGGGTGAGATGGTGATCGCCGACGGGAGCAGCGATGTCGACGACGCACGAGGACTGCTGGCGCGGCGCCCGGCCCTGGGCGGCGCGGTGGGACTGGGCCTGGCCGCCCTGCTGGGCTTCCCGCCGTTCAGCCTCTTCGTGAGCGAACTCACGATGATGCGCGGCGAGATGGCGAACCACATGGCCTGGGCGGTCGGTCTCTCACTCGTGGCCCTCGCCATTGCCTTCGCGGGCCTCACGACACTCGGCCGGCGGCTCCTCTTCGGCTCCCCGCCGGGCCAGGCACCGTCCCAGCGCACGCCGCTGCTGGTGATGGCGCCACTGGTCGCGGGCCTCGGACTGTGCGCCGCGATCGGAGTCTTCACGTGGCCCTTCGACGAGATCCTGCGCGCGGCGGCGAAGCTGGTGACGTCGTGACGACGCCCGTCGCGCGTCGTGGCGTGGTCCCCAACTCCATCCGGGTCATCGCGACGGCGGTCGAGAGAATCGCCATCGAGGCCAAGGAGCTGCTCGACGACGGGTTCCGACTCGCCCTGGTCGCCGCCCACGACGACCTCGAGGAGATCAGAGTCGTCTACGCCTTCACCAAGGGTCCGCCGGACGAACGGGTCGAATTGGTCGTGCGCCTCGACCCCGAACGGCCCTCACTCCCGTCCCTGGCCGCGGTGTCGTTCACGGCCAGCCGCTTCGAGCGCGAGATGAGAGACCTCTTCGGTGTGGAGCTCGTCGATCACCCCCAACCCCGACGGCTCGTGCTGCATCAGCACTGGCCACAGGGCTGGTACCCCATGCGCGCCGGCGCCGGTGCCGCGCCACCGATGGTCGAGAACGCCGGCTCGTACCCGTTCATTCCCGTCGAGGGCCCCGGCGTCTACGAGATCCCAGTCGGTCCGGTGCACGCCGGACTCATCGAGCCGGGTCACTTCCGATTCTTCGTCGTCGGCGAGACCATCTTGCGCATGAAGGCGCGCCTGTGGTTCGTCCACAAGGGCATCGAGCGGCTGATGGAGGGAAAGTCCGTCGACGAGGGGATGAGGATCGCCGAGCGCATCTCGGGCGACACTGCCGTCGGTCACGGCCTGGCGTTCATGATGGCGGTGGAAGAGGCCCTCGGCGTGGAGGTGACATCCGGTGACCGTCGGACTCGCGCCGCGCTGCTCGAGATGGAGCGGCTCTACAACCACGTGGCCGACCTCGGAGCGCTCTGCAACGACGTCGCGTTCTCCATTGCCCACGCTCACGCGATGACGACGCGCGAACGACTGCTGCGACTGAACGAAGAGGTGACGGGACACCGGCTCCTTCGGGGTGGGATCGTCCTGGGCGGCACGAACGTCCGACGACTCCCCGCGAGGGCCGAGCTCGACTCGGTCGGGCGCGAGGTCGCCGACCTGGTCGCGATGGTGCGCTCGAACGCCCTCGTGATCGATCGCTTCGCCGGGACGGCCGTGCTCGCTCACGAGGACGCCGTCGACATGGACACCCTGGGGGTCGTAGCCCGTGCGTCCGGACGGACCATCGACGCACGCGTCGCCCATCCGTTCACCCCGATGCCGGAGGGCTTCACGGTCGCCGCGCGAGAGGACGGCGACGTGCTCGCGCGCTTCGACGTGCGCGTCGATGAAGTGGGCACGTCCCTCGACTGCCTGCGCGCCTGGATCGGAGCAGAGCCGACAGCGGACCCTCGCGAGGCGCGCTACGACGACGTCACACCTGTGGCGGGACCGGTACCGACGCGACGAAGTGGCCTCGGCATCGTCGAGGCCTGGCGCGGCGCACTCGTGCACCGCGTCGAGCTCGACGGCGACGAACTGCTCACTCGGGTGAAGGTCGTCGACCCCTCGTTCTTCAACTGGCCGGCGTTGCCGATCTCGCTCGCCGACACGATCATCCCCGATTTTCCCCTGGCCAACAAGAGCTTCAACCTCTCCTACGCGGGCAACGACCTGTGAGCGGGCGGACGGGAACTCTCGCGATGGCCCGGCCCGTCGTGGCCGTGGCACATAGGGACGCGGGGCGCCAAGGACTGACTAATGCACCATCGGAGGAGCTGACATGACCAAACCCGTCTACCAGGCCAAGGCCGAGTTCTTCAAGGTCCTCGGTCACCCGGCGAGGATCCGGGTCCTCGAGGTGCTGCGCGACGGCGAGCGATCGGTGGGCGACCTCGTGCCCGTGATTGGCATCGAGAGCTCGCACCTGTCCCAGCAGCTCGGCATCCTGCGCCGGGCGAACATCGTCCAAGCCCGCAAGGAGGGCTCGGCCGTCTTCTACTCGGTGACCGACGAGTCGATCTTCGAACTGCTCGACGTGGCTCGGCGCATCATCACCTCCTCGCTCGCCGAGTCGCAGGGCCTCTTGGACGAGTTGCGCGCCGAGGAGCGCCACGGGCCGTCCGGCGAGCGGCGCTGACCTCGCCGTCGGCCCTCGAGCGGAACGAACCCCCGGTGCGACGCACCGGGGGTTCGACCGAACTACGTGGAACTGACTACTTCAGCCAGCTCGGGATCCCGGAGCTGAGGCTGGTGGCCGGCTTGATCGGGCCGGAGTTGGTGGCGTCGGTCGTGAAGACCTGGCCGTTGATCGGGGCGAGCGTCGTGGCGCTCTTGACCACCGTCAAGAAGCCGCCGTTCAGGCCCTGGTGGTTGCCCGGCGTGTAGCGCAGCGGCGTCAGCGACGGCGTCTGGCTGAACGTCGTGTGGGTGAGGGTGTTCAGGAAGCTGGCCCGCGTGAAGTTCTTGCCAGCGGCCTTCAGGGCCTCGACGAAGGACACGCCCCAGCCGATGCCGTTGGCCATGTTGCCGGTGATGACGCTATTCGCGCCGAAGCCGGGGAAGTCCGTCTGGTCGGCGGTCAGCACCTTGGTGGTCCACGCGAGCCACGGGTTGCCCGTGTCAGTGGTGGTGTGCAGGTAGCTGAAGGAGACTGCGCCGATCTCGGGGTCCGGGAAGGGGGCCTTCGCGAACGGCTCGTCGACGGTCACGGGGTCAGACCCCACGTTGGAGATAATCCAGTGAGGCGAGTAGCCGATCTTCAGGGCCGCGCCGAGCACCGCGTCGGTCGCTCCCGGGATCGTGTACAAGACGACGACGTCGCACTTGTCGGCCAGGAACTTGGCCACGTACGGTCCGACCGAGGCGCCGCCGGAGACCACGAGGCCGCCCACCGTGTACAGCTGCGTATCCGAGGGGGCGATACCGCCGGCGAGGATGCCGGCCAGGCCATCGGAGCCGAAGTCGTCAGCCTGTCCGAGGAAGCAGGTGTTCGCCGTCGGGTAGGTCGTCTTGATGTACTGGGCGAAGATCTTGCCTTCGGCGTGGTAGTTGATCTGCCAACCGAAGAGGCTGGGGTACGCCCCTGGGCTGTTCCAGTCCGTCGAGCCCGAGTTCACGAACAGCTGGGGAACCTTGTTGGCCCTCAGGAGGCTTCGCACGGAGTCCTGGGTAGGCGTGCCGAGAGAGCCGACGGTTGCGAAGACCGGCAGCGCCAGCAGCGCCTTGGTCTGGGTCACCGTATTGGGCACTCCGGTGCATCCAAAGCCCGGCGTTCCGTAGCAGTCGTCCTTCTGGACGTAGTTGATCTTGCGTCCGAAGACGCCGCCCTTGTGGTTGATGTACTTGAAGACGGCGTTGGCGGCCTTGGCGGCGTCGCTGTAGCCGGCCGATGCAATTCCCGTGAGCGGGACGGTGGCTCCGATGGTGATCTTATTCGCCGTGACACCCGGGACCTTCACGGCATGCTTCGTCGTGGCCCCTGCAGTGACGATGGACGTGCCCGTCGTGACGAGACCGAGGCACAGCAGAATCGCCGTCCCCGTTGTCGCCAAACGGCACCTACGCGCTGTAACCATTCTCTTCTCCCATTGATAAGAAACTCTTAAGGTGAGAGTATGCCCCGTCAGTAGGTGTTGCAAGTCACCTCGGCGTTCGACGCCGTCGGGTGCGCCAGAGGTGTCGAGCGGTGCCTGAGATGCCAAGCGGTGCGAAGAGCATCGTCACGATCAAGAGCCCTCCGAAGATGATCCCGTTCAATTGACTCGCGAGGTTTCCCTGAGGATTGAGCCCGGTCTGATTCGTAATCCAAGTAATCACGCTATTTGAGTACGCGTAGACGATCCCGCCGATGAGGGCACCGGGAATCGTGCCGATTCCGCCGATGACGATCAGCGAGAGGATCGTGATGGAGAGGGCGAACGAGTACGTCGACGGCGATACGGCGTTGTCGATCAACGTCGACAGTGCACCACCCAGGGCTGCGTAGGCAGACGACACCACGAACGCGACGACCCGCCCACGCGGCAATGAGACCCCGACGAGTTCCGCGGCCACGTCGTTGTCCCTAATCAGGCGCATCGCGCGGCCCGTTCGACTGGCGAAGAGGTTGGCCATGAAGAAGAAGGCGACGCCGGTCACCACGATCGCGATGTCGGCGAGCCACATGCTGTTCGTGGTCAACAGCGAGGTGCCGGAGTCGAAGAAGCCGAGCAGCCAGTGGGGCGGCGTCGCGGCGGTCGGCAGCTGCAGGCCGGAGTCGCCCCCGGTCCAGGAGTTGAATGAGCTGAGGATGGCCGCGAAGGCGACCGCGAAGGCGAGTGTCATTCCGGCGAGATAGGGGCCGCGCAGCCGTGTCGCCGGGAGGCCGAGCAGAAGTCCGACGAGGGCCCCGCTCACGATGGCGACGAGGAGGCCCACCACGATGGGCGACGTCGCGTGGTGGTTGGCCCAGATCGCCATGGCAAAGGCGCCCACGCCCATGAAGGCGCCATTGCCCAGCGATATCTGGCCCGACGCGCCCGTGAGGAACGACAGTCCGAGCAGGACGATCGACATCGCTGCCCCCGTGGCGAGATTGGTGTTGGTATTGGCCGGGAAGAAGTAGGTGGCGAAGAGGACGACGTCGACGGTCGTGATGGTGAGCGCCGCGCGCACGACGACCGGATGCGACGAGCGCAGTCCCGGCGTCGTGAAAATGGCCGCCCCGGTGGCCAGCAGCGTGAGGAAGGCGCTGAGTGCGACGGCGACCCGCGTGCTCGAGCCGAAGGAGAAGCTGGCGATCGCGGAGAGGACGACCGCCATGGCCGTGATCGACATTCGTCGCTGCGAGGAGTTCACGACCATCAGACCCGCCTCGCGCTGCTTCGGGTGAACAGGCCGTTCGGGCGCACCATCAGTGAGACCACGAGAATGAGCAGAGCGGTGAGGATGATGTCGTTCGAGTTCAGGTAGTCGCCGACGAACTGCAGGATGATGCCGATCGACACCCCCGCGACGATCGAGCCGACCGGACTGTCGAGACCGCCGACGGCGGCGGCGATGAAACCGAATGCGAAGACGCCGTCCATCACCTGGGGCGTCAGGCCCGTGAAGTAGTTGGAAGCGACGAGGATCGTGGTAATCGTGCCGACTGCGGTCGAAAGCATCCACCCCAGGGTGAGCATGCGCCCGACGCGCACGCCGAGCAGCCGCGACACCTCAGGCGCGATCGCCGAAGCCCTCAGTTGGAGCCCGAGCTTGGTGAAGCGGAAGAGGGCCGCGATGACCGCCATCACGCCGATCGCCGTGAGGATCTCGAACACCGAGAAGTCCGAGAGGCCGAAGGGCTTGCCACCGATCTGCCAGTCGATCGCCGAGAAGGGGCTGGGCAGTCCGCGCGGTTTGGTCGACCACACGGCCGCGGCTACCGCCTCGAGCACGATGAGGAAGCCGACCATCACGACGATCGGGTTGATCTCGGGTTTGCCGTAGAGCCCGCGCACGAGGACTCGCTCGGTAATCCCGCCGATGGTGAATCCGGCGACGATGGCGACCGCGACGCAGGGCCAGTAGCTCAGGTTGTAGGAGAGCAGCCCCATCCCGAGGTACGTGGCGACCATCGGCATCGCCCCTTGGGCGAAGTTCAAGATACCCGTCGAACGCCAGACGAGCACCAGGCTGAGCGCCACGAGTCCGTAGACGACGCCATTGGTGAGCCCGCCAAGCAGGTCGGTCATTATCCGAGACGTGAGGAACGGGTCCATCACTCAACCATTCCGAGGTAGTACTGGCGTAGCTTCTCGTCGGCCGCGACGGTCGAGGCGGCGTCGTTCGCGACGACAGTGCCCAGGTGCAGGACCACTGCGTGGTCGGCGATTCGCAGGGCCGACGAGGCGTTCTGTTCGACCAGGATCACGGTCAGGTTCCTCGACGAGCAAAGGTCGTGGATCGTGTGCATCAGTTGCGCGGTGACGATCGGCGCGAGGCCCAGTGACGGCTCGTCCAGGAGAAGGACAGTGGGCCGAGCGATAAGCGCCCTCGCCATGGCGAGCATCTGACGCTCGCCGCCCGACAGCTTGGCGGCGTGCTGCTTGCGCCGTTCACCCAGCACCGGGAACTGTCGGTACTGCTCGTCCAACCCTTCGTTAAGGGGAGCCTTGGTAATCATCGCTCCGAGTCGCAGATTCTCTTCGACCGTGAACTCCCCGATGACCCCGCGACCCTCGGGCACGTGACCCACGCCCATTCGAGCGATGTTCTCGGGCCGCTCTCGCACGAGTGGGCGGCCGTCGAGCAGGATCGAGCCCTGCACGGGCTCCTTGAGGCCGCTGATGGTGCGCAACAGCGTGGTCTTGCCGGCGCCGTTGGCTCCGAGAACTGCGGTGATCTTGCCGGTCTCGACCTGCATGGTGACGTCTCGCAGCGCCTGTACGGCGCCGAAGCTGACGGTGAGGTTCTCGATGGTGATCATTCGTCGACACCGAGGTACGCCGCCACGACCGCATCGTTCTCGCGCACTTCGCCCGGTGTCCCCATGGCGATCACCTCGCCGAAGTTGAGCACCACCAGCCGGTCGACCAGGGGCATGACGAACTCCATGTCGTGCTCGACGAGCAGCACCCCCATCGTGACGCGCAGTTCGAGGATGAGGGCGGCGAACTCTTCGAGCTCGGCCTCGTCCAGACCCGACGCCGGTTCGTCGAGCATCAGCAGTGTGGGGTCGCACATCAGCGCGCGGGCGACCGCTACCTTCTTCGCGGTGCCGTAGGGGATTGCCGACGGAAGACGATCAGCCATTTCGGCGACGCCGAGCCGGTCGAGCATCGCCAGCGCGTCGTTGCGCAGTCCACGTTCGGCGCGCACTCCGTTAGGCAACGAGAGGAAGCCCGTGAAGAACCCGCCGCTTCGTCGGACGTGACCCCCGGCCATCACGTTCTCCAGCACGCTGCAGTGGGGGAAGAGACCTACGCCCTGGAGCGTTCTCGCGACCCCGGCGCGCGCGAGTTGACTGGGTTTTAAGTTGGAACGGCCGGCGCTCGGAAAGCGCACGCGACCCCCGTTTGGCTTGACGAAGCCGCAGGCGACGTTGAACGCAGTCGTCTTGCCCGCTCCGTTCGGCCCGATCAGCCCAACGATCTCGCCGGACGACACCGAGAAGGAGACGTCGTTCAGGGCCTTCAGACCCTCGAAGTGCACGGAGACGTTTTCGAGGGCGAGAATCGGCGAATCGGGGACGGGCGCCATGGCTTCCAAAGTTACAGGTTTCCGACGACGGGTCCTTGCGCCTCGGCGCCGGCTGCGTGCGTCTCAATTCGCGTCGCCCCACGTGACCGTACATCTTGCGCTATTGATCGCCGGCGCCGATAGTCGGAGAGCCGGCCACTACTTCTTGGCGGACACGACTCCGTACTCGATCATTGAATCCGCGGTGGCGATCGTCATTTCGTGGAGCCCGCGGGGATTCCACGCCAGGACCCGTCGAATCTTCGTGCTGTCGAGGTCCTGCACCGTTCCCAGGTCGTTCAGGGCCAGCCGAACGGTCCGGTCCCACGTGGCCATCACCCGTATCACGATTGACGGGAGGCGCTTTGTGGGGATCCGGTAGCCCCGGCCGGCCAGATGCCCCTGAAGTATCTTCGCCACCTCCATCATCGAGTGATTCTCGATGGCGCAGATGAAGCGCTCGCCCGCGGCGCCCGGAGTGGTCATCGCGACAACGTGCGCCGACGCCACGTCGCGCACGTCGACGGTGGCGAAGTTGATGTCGGGGATCGCCGGGACGCCCCGCGTCATGATCCTTCGCACCAGCTCGGCCGAGGTCCCCCAATCGGGCGAGAGTATCGGTCCGAGGACCAGTCCGGGGTTGATGACGACCAGTTGCAGGGGCGCCGGTCCCTCCAACGAGTTGACGAAATCCCACGCCGCTCGTTCGGCGATGGTCTTGGACTTCTCGTAGGCACCGATCCGCGCGCCGTGGACGTTAGACCAGTCGGACTCGTCGAATGTCCTGGTCCGATGGTTCCCGTAGATGATCGCGGCGATCGACGACGTCAGTACGACCCGTTCAACCCCCGCCTCGTGCGCTGCTCTCAGCACTCGCAGTGTTCCCTCACGAGCCGGGACGATCAGCTCGTCGTCGTGCTTCGGCGGTCGGCGGGGCAGGGGACTGGCCACGTGGAGGACGAAGCGACATTCTTCGACTGCCGCGGGCCAGCCTTCATCGGCGCCCAGGTCGGCGCTGACCACTTCGAACTCGTTGGCCAAGAGAGACCTCGCCGGCACGCTGAGGTGGGGAATGAGGACGTTCGCCACCTCCTGGGTGCGACCGGACCCGCGGGCCGTGCCGCGAACGGCGTAGCCCGCTTCAGTCAGTTGAAGGATGCAGTGTTGGGCGATGAAGCCGGTGGCGCCGGTGACCAGTACACGGTCGGTCATGTTGCTCCTCGTTGCTGCATTGGACCCGTACTGCGCACGTTGGGCCTCAGGTTCGGTCGGTCGGGCGATGTTGGCGGGGCGGTCGCGCCCTCGGCGCCTTCAGAACTCTACCGACGACAGTGGCTCGCTAGCCGCTCGACTCGTGCAGAGCGAGAAGCTGGCGGATCCGCGGGCGCCAATTATGGCCTTCAGTGCTGCGGCCGTCCTCGTGCATCGCGGCGCGTTCTTGACGCAACAGTTGGGCCACCTGTTCCAGGTTGTCCGGGAGCGCGGTGCGAACAAGGGAACGTATCTCCTGGGCCAACGCCGGGGAAGCCCCCGAGGTAGACACTGACACGACGACGTCGCCGGCGCGGTGCACGGCCGTGAAGTAGAAGTCCGAGCGGGCGGGGTCGTCAACGACGTTGAGCCAGACGCCCACCTCTCGTGCTTCGGCGACCATGCGGTCATTGGTAGTTTCGTCGCCGGTCGCCGAGATGACGAGGGCGTAGCCGCGCAGGTCGCCGGAGCGATAGGCGCGCCGTTCGAGCGAGTTGACCCCATCAGGAAGCGCGACGAGAACCTCGCGGGCGATGATCGTGACGTTCGCGCCGGCCTCGATCAGCAACTGGGCCTTGCCTGCGCCAATGCGGCCGGCGCCGACCACGAGCACGGATTTGCCGCGCAGGTCGAAGACGAGGGGCAGCATGGTCATCCGGCGGCGACCACGCTCGCGACGTCGCGCAGACGTAACGCGGCGGCCGGTCCGACCACGATGATGGCCGGCGACGACACGTCGAGCAAGCCCAGCTCGCCCAGGGTGCTCCTCACGACCCTCTGGCGCGCCGTCCACGCGTTCTCGATGACGGCGACGGGCGTCGCAGGGGACAGGCCACCAAGAGTCAGTTGACGCGCGATGCTCGCGCGTCGGGCGACGCCCATGAGGATGACCAGTGAGAGCTCCGGGTGAGCGATCCGTCGGAAGTAGTCGTCGTCGCCGTCGAAGGCGTGGCCGGTGACGACCGTGACGCCGCGGGCGACGCCACGGTGGGTCACCGGAATGCCGGCGGCCAGCGGTCCGCTGAGCGCTGACGTGACGCCCGGCACCACGTCGCACTCCACGCCGGCCTCGTGCAGCGCCATCATCTCCTCGCCGCCGCGACCGAAAACGAAGGGGTCGCCTCCCTTCAGGCGAACGACGTTCTCGTGCTGGCGACCGAGCGAGATCAAGAGATCGTTGATGATCGACTGGGTCGAAGAACCCCCGGGCACCTTGCCCACGTCGATCAACTCCGCGTCGCGGGGGGCCAGTGCGAGCACGTTCGGGTCGATCAGACGGTCGTGGACCACGACGTCGGCGTTCGCGAGAATTCTTGCGGCGCGCAACGTCAACAGGTCCGGGTCGCCGGGACCGGCCCCGACGAGGTACACCGTCACTCGAGCCCCACCCGGGTGATGAAGTCACCGAACGGCTCGTCGGGGCCGCCCTCGGACTCCCAGCGGTCAAAGAGCGGACCGAGCACGACGCCGACCTCGTCGAACGGGACCTTCTCGCGGTAGAGAGTGGCGAGTCGGTCGCCTCGAGGACCACCACCGACGTACACGTCGTAGGTCGACTTCGTCCGTCCGACGACGCCCACCTCGGCCACGGCCGGACGAGCACACCCATTGGGGCATCCGGTCATGCGGAGTTGAAGCGACTTGCGGCCCAACTTGCGCCGACCCAGTTCGCCCTCGAGGCTGTCGACGAGTTCGGGCAGTCGACGTTCGGACTCGGCCAGGGCCTGGCTGCAGGTCGGCAGCGCGGGACAGGCCAGCGCCGTGCGCTCGACCACGCCCAGCTCGTCGCTGAGCCGGACCCCGTGATCGACGAGGATCGTCTCGACGACGTCGCGCTGCGCGTCGGGCACGCGACTGATGATGATGTCCTGCTGGGGAGTGATGAAGAAGGTGACGGGCATCGATTGGGCGATGATGCGCAGCGCCGTGCGCAGTCGTGGGCCCCCTTCCGTATCGCGCACGCGCCCGGCCGAGACGCGTACGCCGAGCTGGCCCATACCGTTGGCCAGGTCGTGCCAACCGAGGTGGTCGTCCGCGTCGAAGTGGGCCGGAAGTTCGAGGGGCGCGCGCAGTTCACGACCGAGGCGGATCTCGACCTCCTTGCGAAAGGTCTCGTAGCCGCAGTCGGCGACCACGTACTTCATCCGGGCCCGCTTGCGGTCGGTGCGGTCACCCAGGTCCCTGTAGGTCGCGATCACCGCGGCGATGACCTCGTCGACCTCGTCGTAAGTGACGAAGGTCATCGGGTCGGCCAGGCGCGCGAAGGTGGTGGGATGGGCGTAGGACCGTCCAAGGCCGCCGCCGACGAGAAGGTTGAGTCCAATCCCGGCCTCGGGGTGCTCGCCCGGCACGAGGCCGACGTCCTGGGCCAGGACGTCGACGCAGTTCTCGTCCGGGTGGGCGACGGCGATCTTGAACTTCCGGGGCAGGTACGTGTCACCGTAGAAGGGACGCTCGACGGCGGTCCCTCTCGACGCCGCCTTCTCGCCGTTGACGAATATCTCCCAGTGCGCCTCGGTCGTTGGGCGAAACGCCTGCGAGAGTCGCGCGGCGATCCCGGCCAATCGAGGATCGCCGTGGGCCGTCTCCAGACTCGGGCACGAGACAACGTTTCGCACTACGTCGCCGCATGCGCCGAACGACGCCATCAGCTCCCTGTCGAGGGCGCGGGCGAGTGGCCGCAGCCCCTCCTTCACGACGCCGTGGAACTGCACCGCCTGGCGGGTGGTCAAACGGATTGTCCCGTCGGCGACGTTCGACGAGACCTGGTCGAGGGCGAGCCACTGGTCGGTGGTCATCTGCCCACCGGGGATCACGACCCGGATCATGAATATGTAGTCGAGGGACTCCTTGGCGAGAGTCCGGGCCCGACGGACGTCACGGTTGTCCTGGGCGTAGATGCCGTGGAACTTGAGGATCTGCTCGCTCTCATTGGTGACGTTGGGCAGGGCGTTGTCGAGTTCGAGGGCAATGTTGCCGCGCAGGTAGTCACTCGTGCGCTTGATGCCCTCAACCTCGGTCTCCTGCTTCGCGTCGATGGTCACAGCGATTTCTCCCATCCCAGTAGTGCTAATTTCTATAAACCTTACTGATTTAGTCATCAATTGGCAAGCACTTCTTCTCGGTCTCGGTGGGAATCGTGAATCGCCCTTCGATCAGGTCGGTCGAAGGGGTCGTCGGTGATGGTGGGGATGTCCGACGTGGCCAATCGCGACGGCCCCGTGATCACTCGCCACGGTCCGGCGAACGCCAGCGTCGACGGAGTCAGCACCTATCGTGGCGATGACACTCAGGAGGTCGAATGCAGAATCGTCAGATAGTCCTCGCGAAGAGGCCGGTGGGCATGGTCGACGAGTCGACGACGTCATTGGTGGTCGCTGAGCGGCCGGTGTGCGGTCCGGACGAAGCACTGATCAAGGTGGGGCTCCTCTCAGTGGATCCGACGATCCGTACCTGGATGAACGACGCACCGGGCTACCTACCCCCAATCGCCGTCGGCGAGGTCATTCGTGCCGGTGGTGCCGGCATCGTGGTGGAGTCGAACACCGCACGCTTCGCCGTCGGCGACGTCGTGGTCGGCATGACCAATTGGCAGGAGTGGGCGATCGCCGACGACACTCACCGGTTTGCCGTCGTGCCCCGGGGCCTCGGCCTTGACCTTCCGACGGTGATGAACGTGCTCGGCACGACTGGACTGACGGCCTACTTCGGGCTGATGGAGGTCGGTCAGTTCAAGCCCGGCGACGTGGTCGTGGTCTCGGGAGCGGCCGGCGCCACCGGATCGGTCGCTGGCCAGATCGCGAAGGCGAATGGCGCCGGCAAGGTCGTCGGGGTCGCTGGGGGACCCGAGAAGTGCGCCGAGGTCGTCGACGTCTACGGCTTCGACGAGTGCCTCGACTACCGAGAACCCCACCTGGCGCGTCGAATCCACGAAGCCTGCCCCGATGGCGTGGACGTCTACTTCGACAACGTCGGTGGCGAGATCCTCGACGCGGTGCTCGCCAACATCGCGATGCACGCGCGCATCATTGTGTGTGGCGCCATCTCGCAGTACAACGCCATGGAGAGGCCCAAGGGCATCGCGAATACGTCGATGCTCATCATGCGGCGAGGACGGATGCAGGGGTTCATCGTCTTTGATTTCGCGAGCCGCTACGCCGAGGCTCAGCTCGAGCTCGCCGCGATGGTGATGGATGGAACGATCAAGCACAAAGAGCACTTGGTGCACGGGCTCGAGCACGCGCCCGACGCCCTCAACCTTCTCTTCACCGGGGGCAACCACGGAAAGACGCTCGTCGTCGTCGACGAGAGCGTGCGGCTTGACTGATCCGGTTCGGCCAACGTTGATCGGACGATCCCTGCCCCCCGTCACGACGGTGCTGTTCCTCGCGGCGCTCGTCGCGGGATTTGGCCAGTTCGGCGCGATAGCGTCGCTGAACGACGTGGCGGGTCACTTCGGTCGCCACACGTCACGTCAGACCTTCCAGGGCGTCGTCGGTCTCTCCGGCTCGGTTCTCGGTCTCGGACTGGCGACGCTGCGGCTCTCGTCGCTGGGCGCGTTGCCGCTGTCGTCGCTCGCGGATCGTTGGGGGCGAACCCGGGTGCTGCAACGCACCTTGGCGCTGGGTCTTCTCGCGACGGCTGCAGCCTCGCTCAGCCCTTCCTACTGGTTCTTTGTCATCTGCTTCGCCTTCGCTCGACCGTTGCTCTCGGCGGCCAGCACGCTCGTCCAGGTCGTCACCGTTGAGCTGTCGAGCGTGCACCGACGGATTCATCGTCTGGTGGTGGTGGCCGCCGGCGCAGGAATCGGTGCGGGCCTGTCGGCCGTGCTGCACGGCTTGATCCGGGGGCCGGACTCCTTTCGCTGGCTCTTTGCTCTGGCGGTGATCCCGGTGGCGCTCGTCGTTCCGATGCTTCGTCGCGTCCCGGAGCCGACTCACCACCGCGACGATCCGCCGTTGGCGCACCTCGGCGCGGTGCCTCGGCGCTTTCGGGGGCGCCTGGGAATCGTCGCGACGATGGCCTTCACCGTCGGGATGATCACCGGCCCGGCCAACGGCTTTGCCTTCGTCTACGGCGAGGGCGTGCTGAAGATCAGCCCCCACGACGTCGCCACGATCGTCGCCCTGAGCGCCTTCACCGGACTGGCCGGCCTGCTCGCGAGCAGGCGCCTCTCCCACGTCATCGGTCGTCGCTGGACGGTCGCTCTGGGCGTGGTCGCGACTGCTCTCACCTCGACCTTCGCCTACAGCGGCGGCCGCGTCGCTTTTACCATTGGCTACATGGTGGGTGTCGCCGCCGCCGGGCTGTTGGCGCCGGCCGCCACCGCGATGAGCACCGAGATCTTCTCTCACTCGTTTCGCGCGACGGCGGCCGGATGGGTCGTCGTGGCGGGAGTGCTTGGCGCTACGGCGGGGCTCTTCCTCTTCGGATGGGTCGGTGACGTCGTGCACGGAGCCAGCGTGACGTCACTGCGCACGCCGGCCCTTCTCACCTTCCTGCCGCTCCTCCCCACGTTGGCGTTGCTCGCCCGGCTGCCCGAGAGCTCGGCGATGGAGTTGGCCTAGCGGAGTTCGACGTCGGCCACCAGCGCGCGGTGGTCGCTGCCGCCGTCACTGGCAAAGCCGCCCAGCGAGTGCCAGGGGCCCCTGGCGAGGATGTGGTCGATCTGCGAATGGGGCGTCCGCGCCGGCCAGGTTCGAGCCTGAACCATTGACTGCCAGCCCGGCAGAAGAGCTCGCAGCAGGGGACGCCAGCAGTTGAAGTCGCCCGCGAGCAGGATCGGCACTGACGGGTCGAGTGTGTCGACGTACTCTGAGATGCGCCGGTACTGTCGATAGGAGCCGTGACTGAGGTGCGCCCCGTGCACGGCGATCACGTGGAAGGGCCGTCCCCGGTCGTTCAGTCGCGCGACGATCAACGCGCGCCGGACCTTCTCGCGGGGCAGACGGTCGAGCGTCTCGACATGGATCTCCTCGATGGGTATCCTCGTCAGCAGTCCGAGACCCCACCGGCCGTGCTCGACGGCGCCGAGTTCGCCTCGACGGGTCCGCTGGGCCCGGGTGAGCGTGCGGTGTTCGTCGAAGTAGAGACCGTGCTCGCCGGTGAAGTGGGCGAGCAGAGGCTGCCAGGTCCGTCCCCCCACGCCCGTCGTGACCCGTTGGCCGGTGGCGAGGGTGGCGAACGCGCCGTCCATCGCCAGACGGTCCCGCAGATCCTCGTAGAAGTCGTGGCCACCCTCGCCTCGCCACAGCTCGGGCAGGACCATCACGTCGGCGTCGAGGGCGATGACGTGCTCGAGGACCTGGGTCGGTCGACCCCATCCATCGACACCGGCGTGAAGGTTAAACGTCGCTACACGCACCACCGAACCCTACGTCGCCGCGAGTCGTCGTGTGGCAGGCTCTGTAGGTGGATTCTGTCAACGTGGCCTTCGGCCATCGCCTGTGGTGGGTCGATGCGTTCATCGGGGACGCGGAGAGGGGCAATCCAGCCGTCGTGGTGCTGTTGGAGCGCCCACTGCCCGACGAGGAGCTCCAGCAGATCGCCTTCGAGCTCGGAGTTACCGAGACTTCTTTCGTGCGCTGGGTCGGCGAGCAGTGGTCGCTTCGCTGGTTCACGCCAACGACCGAGGTCGACCTCTCGGGCCACGCCACGCTCGCCACGCTTCACGTCCTTCTCACCGAATTGGGCGTGCCGGCCGCCGAGCTCTACTTCCAGACGCGGGCCGGGTTGCTGTCCGGACGACGGCTGGGTGACGGGATGCTCGGCATCGATCTACCGCGGTCGTTCATCGAGCCGGTCGACGCGGCGATATTGAACGACACACTGGGCCCCGTGAGCGAGGTGTACCGGGCCGGCGCGCAGAGCGTGCTGGCGATCGTCAAGGACTTCGACACGCTGTGCGGCCTCTCCGTCGACCCGATGAGCCTGTTCCTCGTGCCGAGTGCGATGGTGATCGCGGCCTGCGCCGGCGGACCGGGTGTCGACGTGTCGATCCGGGTCTTCGCCCCGCGCCTCGGTCTGGCCGAGGATCACGTCACCGGCAATGCGATGTGCGCCATCGCACCGTGGTGGGTCGAGCAGGTTGGTTCACCGACCGTGTCCGTGCACCAGGCGTCGGCACGCGGTGGAGTGATGTACGCACGCCTCTTCGAGCACAACGTCGAGGTCGCGGGGATGGCCCGAACCTTCTTCGGCGGCGACCTGCGCGCATGAGTGGCGACGTGCTCGGACCGGGTCCGAACACCCGGGTCCGACGACTCCCGAAGAAGGCGGTCTACGACGCGGCGGTGATCGACGCGATCCTGGACGAGGGGCGCTTGTGCCACGTGGCCGCCGTCGTGAACGGACGGGCCCTGACGTTGCCGACGCTGCACGCTCGCCAGGGCCGGACCCTCTACCTGCACGGCAGCCAGTCGAACGCGATCATGAAGTCGATCGTCGACGCCGGTGAGGCCTGCGTCTGCGTCACGCTCTACGACGGACTGCGCCTCGCGCGCAGTGGCTTCGAGTCGTCGATCGCCTATCGCTCCGTGGTCGTCGTCGGCTCGGCGAGGGCCGTCGACGACGAGGCCGAGAAGAGGCGGGTGCTCGAACTGTTCGTCGACGCCGTCCTGCCCGGTCGTGCCAGCGAGGTTCGCCCGATGAGCGACTCGGAGATGCGCCTCACCATGGTGGTGGCGGTGGCGATCGACGAAGCGTCGGCAAAGGTGTCGGCCGGACCCACTGAGGACCCCGAGGAGGACCTCGGCCTGCCCATCTGGTCGGGCACCGTTTCGGCGCGGCTGCGCTTCGAGGCTCCGGTGCCCTCGAGTGACGGTGCGATGCAAAGAGGCGACGTCGAACTGCCCGCGTCGGTGCGCCGACTGCTGGAGGGCCAGTGACGTCGTTGGATCTCCTGCGTCGCCAGATCGAGCAGATCGACCCGGTGGACGACCGTGAAGACCGATCGATCCGTGCGACGCTCGACCGTCTGACGTGGCCCGGAGATCCATTCGCCGAGTCGTGCCACGACAATCACGTGACCGCCTCGGCCTTCGTCATCTCGTCGCGGGGCGTGGTCCTGCACCGACATCGACGCCTGGACATATGGGTCCAGCCCGGCGGTCACGTCGACCGGGGCGAGACACCCGAGATCGCCGCGGTGCGCGAGACGCTCGAAGAGACCGGTCTCGCGGCGCGACACCTCGAGCCGGTCGAGCTGTTCCACCTCGACGTTCACCCCGGCCCCCGTGGTCACACCCACTATGACCTGCGCTACGTCATGGTGGCGCCACCGCTCGACCCGTCGCCGTCCGACGGCGAGAGTCCCGACGTGTACTGGTTCGACTTTGTCGCGGCGCAGGCGAGGTGTGAGCCGTCACTGGTCGCGGCGATCGCGAAGCTGGGTGATGCCGCGTTCCTCTCACGGATGGGAGACTCGGCCAATGACTGAGACCGACGCGCTGAGGGCCCTCATGGACGCCGATCGCTGGATCGACCGAATCACCGCCCAGCGAAGCCATCTGCCCGAGACGGCCGAGCTGGCGACAGTGGAGGTCGAACTGCGTGAGATGCTCAAGGCCCTCCAGCAGGCCGAGGCCCAGCTCGCACCCGTGCGCACCGCCTTCGAGGACGCGACCGCCGAGTCCGAGAGGCTGCGCCGGCGCGCCGGGGACCTCGAACGCACGCTCTCGGCCTCGACGGCCAACGCCCGCGAGCTGGCGGCCTTGGCCAAGGAGCTCGATCACGTTCGAGAGCTCCTCGGCCAGGGAGAGGATCGCGAACTCGAGTATCTCCTGGCGCTCGAGCCACTCGACGAGCTGGTCGTCGCGATCCGAGCGCGGGCCCAACCGGCGGTCGCGCGGCGCAGTGAGCTCCAAGTCGCCATTGCCGCGTTGCAGGCGACTCTCGACGAGGAGCTGGCGTCGCTGCGCCACGACCGGCATCAACGGTCCGCGGCCCTCTCGCCGGAACTGCTGGCGCGCTACGACGCCGCTCTCGTGCGCGTGGGGACTTCGGGGGCCGCACAGCTCGACGCCGGGCGCTGTGACGGGTGTCGCATCGCCCTGTCCCCGCTCGACGTCGACCGGTGGAAACGCTTGGCGGCAGGCACCTTCATGGCCTGTCCCGAATGCGGACGATTGCTGTTGCCGTGATCATCCTCATCCGCCACGGTCAAACGACCACGAACGCCGCGCGCCTGCTCGTCGGCCGCAGCGATCCTGAACTGACCGAGCTCGGTGAGCGCCAGGCCCGGGCCCTGCGGCCGCTGCTCGAGAACGTCCGCGCGGTGTGGACGTCGCCGCTGAAGCGCGCACGGGCCACCGCGGCGCTGGCGTTGCCGCACCTCGCGCCGGTGACGATGGAGTCGTTCATCGAAGTCGACTACGGCACGCTCGACGGTCAGCCGCTCAACGTCGTGAGCTACGAGCAGTGGCGACAGTTCGAACACGATCACACACTCGCCTTCGGGGGTGGGGAGTCGCTCGCGGCGCTCGACCAGCGGGTGCACGCCGAACTGGACGCGCTGCTGGCCGACGAGAGCAGCTTCCTGCACAGTCACCACGAGCACCTCGCGATCGTGAGCCACATGTCGCCGATCAAGTCGGCGATGGTGTGGGCGCTCGGCGTACCCGGCTCGGTGGCGTGGCGCATGCACCTGAACAACGGTTCGGCCACCACGATCACGACCCGCCAGTCGACGCCGGCGCTACTGCACTACAACGTCGTTCCACCGATCGACTGATCAGCGAAGCGCCACGCCGATCGCCGCGAAGTGGAGTCCGGCACCGATGAGGGTGAAGGCGTGAAAGAGCTCGTGGTAGCCAAACACCCTCGGCAATAGGCGCGGACGCTTCGTGCCGTAGAAGACGGCGCCGATCGTGTACGCCGCCCCGCCCGCGATGATCAGTGAAAAGCAGAGGGGACCACCACCCCGGTAGATCTGGGGCATGACCGCGGCCGCCGCCCAGCTCACGATCAGGTAGGGAAGCGTGTTGGCCCACTTGGGCGCGTCGATCGCCAGTTGTCGCACGGCGATTCCCACTCCGGCGCCCGCGCCGATCACGATCATGAGCACGACCCGGATGGTGCCGTGCATGGACAGCCCGGCGATGGCGAGGTAGGTGCCGGAGATGGCGAGGAAGATCGTCGAGTGGTCGGCCCTCTGCCACGCACGACGATGGGGCGGCGACCAACGGAACCGGTGGTAGAGCGCGCTCGTGATCATCATCGCGCCGACACCCACCACGTAGCAGAGGACCCAGCCGACCTGAGGCCACGTGCGGGCCCTCGAGAACAAGATGGGCGAGCAGGTCAGTAGCACGACCACGCCGAACACGTGGAGCCATCCCCGCAAGAGCGGCTTGACGTGGGCCGGGGCGTCACCGGAGGTATTCGACACACTCACGAGAGCAACCCTATGCCGCGGCGTGCAAAGGTCGAATCGGTGCGATAAACAACGGAGCCCGCCTGCCCTGACAAATCAGAACAAGCGGGCACTCGATGTTTGGCCCCCCCAGCCAATAGTTCAAAAATATAATCTCAATTGAACCGCTACTGTGTCACGAGAAGTCCGCAAACAAAGGTTTGTGAGCAATTTCACATAAAGGAGTCGTCGTGGAGCGTCGCATGTTGGGCCAGGGCTTGGAAGTGTCGGCGCAGGGACTCGGCTGCATGGGCATGAGCGAGTTCTACGGCGTGGGCGACGACGTGGAGTCGATCGCCACGATTCGCGAGGCGCTCGACAGCGGCGTCAACTTCCTCGACACCGCCGACATGTACGGTCCGTTCATCAACGAGGAGCTGGTCGGGCGCGCGATCGCCGGGCGGCGCGACGAGGTCGTGCTCGCGACGAAGTTCGGCAACGAGCGCGGGGCCGACGGTTCGCGCATCGGGATCAACGGTCAGCCCGCCTACGTCGTGAAGGCCTGCGACGACTCGCTGCGTCGTCTCGGCGTCGACGCGATCGACCTCTACTACCAGCACCGCGTCGATCGCACTGTGCCGATCGAAGAGACGTGGGGCGCGCTGAAGTCCCTGGTCGAGGTGGGCAAGGTCCGCCACCTGGGAATCTCGGAGGCCTCGTCAGCGACGCTCGAACGGGCCCACGCGGTCCACCCCGTGACGGCCCTGCAGAGTGAGTACTCGTTGTGGACGCGCGACCCCGAGGATGGCGTGCTCGACACCTGTCGCCGCCTGGGCGTCGGCTTCGTCGCCTATAGCCCGCTCGGGCGGGGGTTCCTCACGAGCGAGTCCAGCAATCGAGAAGGCACCGCTGACGGTGACTTTCGCAAGCATCACCCCCGGTTCACCGGCGAGGCATACGAGAAGAACCTTGCCTTGGTCGCCAACCTCGAGGCGATCGCCACCGACAAGGGCGTGACGGTCGCTCAACTGGCGCTGGCGTGGGTGCTGTCGCGCGGAGCCGACGTCGTGCCGATACCGGGCACGAAGCGGCGCAAGTGGTTGCGCCAGAACATCGAGGCGGGCTCGGTGACCCTCAGCGACGGCGATATCGCCGCCCTCGAGGCGGCCATTCCCCGCGATGCCGTGACGGGCGATCGGTACCACGCTGCGGGGATGAAGAACGTCAACGGCTGAGAGGCCGCACGGATCCGTCGCGCACCTCGAACACGTCGTCGCACCATTCGATGACCTGGGCGTCATGGGTCGCGACGACGACGGTCGCCCTCGTCGCGGCGACCAGGTCGAGCACCTGTTGGGTCTCGTCGTGACCGAGGCCGCTGGTCGGCTCGTCGAGCAGGTAGATTGACGGCATCGTGACGAGAGCCCGGGCGATCGCCACACGCTCGGTTTCGCCGCGTGACAGGTCCGCGAAGCGAGTGGCCCGATCGACTTCCATTCCCATCGCGGCGAGGTCATTGACGGCGTCGCGCAAGGTGGCTCGGCCGAGTACGACCACGTCGTAGACGAAGCCTCGGGTGAGGCCGGGCTCGCTCGGCACGTACGCGAGCTCTCGACGAAGTTGGCTCTCGTCGAGGTCGCCGAGCGGAATGCCGCCCACGGTGATCGCGCCAACGTCCACCCGTTCGAGGGCGCCCATGGCCCGCAACATCGTCGACTTTCCGACTCCGGACGCTCCGATCAACGCGACGCGTCGTCCGGGGGCGATTCGCAAGGTGGCGTCGACCACGATCGGGATCCCGTCGTCGAGCAATGTGACGCCCTCGAGGAGCAGCGTCGTGTCAGTCGGCCAGGGGACTCGGCCTCGAAGGATGGCGACGTCGAGTTCCTCGAGCCGTTCAGCGCCCCCCGAAACGGCGATCGCTGTGTCGAGCGATCCGCGCACCACACCAAGCAACTCGACCGTCGCCAACGCCAGCATCGCGGTCACAACGATCCAGAGGGCCGAGGTCCGAGGGCGAAGGGCCAGCGCTCCGAGGGCGCCGGCCGCGGCCACTAGTGGCGCGGCGTTCGAGATCCGGAGCCGGCGACGCAGCGCTCGCTCGGCGTCGTGAAGTTCCTTCACCGACGTCATTGACCGCGCCACGGCGAACTCGCCCCGTCCGAGCAGGACGAGCTCGGGTGTGACGGCGCTTAGCTCGACGAGCTCGGCCCGGTAGTCGCCGCGGGCGCGACGCAGCGCGCGATCGCATTCGAACAGAGGTCCCGCGTTGAGAACCAGCGCCGCGATGCCGAGGACCTGGCACGTGACGAGGACGCCGACAACTGGCCACCACTGTCCGTGCGGCGGCAGGATCGCGACGGCGGCGTCGCCGAGGACCATGACCGAGATGGTCGTCGCGAGCGGGATCACTGAGCGTAGCCACAGGTCCTGGAGTTCGTCAGTGTCGCGCAAGGCGCGTTCCAACAGATCGCCGGCGGCGTACACACGCCACTGCGAGTAATCGAGGCGTCCGATCACCGTGACCAGCCAGCGGCGCCATCGGGTGACCGCGGTGTAGCCGAGCCGGTGGGCGCTCAGGCGCTCAGCGAAGCGCAAGGGGGAGCGAAGGAAGGCGAAGAGCTCGATCACGATCAAGGCGCCGAGCACGGCGTGCAGCCCCGGTCGAAGCGCGCTCTCTACTAGCAGGGCCACCGCGCCGACCAGCAGGGCCACGTTGATCAGCGAGGCCACGAGCCCCGCGGCGAGGGCCACGGCGAAGTCTCGGCGAGGCGGGCGGGACCGGCGCAGCCAGCGCATCAGCCGTGCGACGTCGTTGTTCACTGGCCCACCTCGATGTGAAGGTCGAAGTTCGCCAGTACGGGTCCGTCGACGGTCGCTTCGACCACCGCGAGCGTCACGGCTCCTTCGAGGACGGACCTCACTTGACGGCGGGCCGCCCCGTCGAGCACTCCGCCGACGTCATCGAGCAAGATGAGCCCGACGCCGGCGATCAGCGCTCGGGCTAGTACTAGTCGCACGCGCTCGCCGGTACTGATCCCCTTGCCGTCGGCGAGCAGTTGGGTGTCGAGATCTTCAAAGCGGGCACCGACCAGGCCGAGAGACCTCAGACGGTCGACCACTTCTTCGTCGGTGACCGGGATCCCCAAGGTCAGGTTGTCGCGCAGCGACCCGGACAGGAGCGAACTGTCGACGCCCACGTAGCCAACGGTCGCGGTGCTTCGATGCACCTCGCCGCGCTGCGGGTTGCGCCACCCGACGAACGTCTGGAGCAGGGTCGTTTTTCCGCTTCCCGAAGGGCCGGTGACGAGCACTCGAGAGCCGGCGTCGACGACCAGGTCGACCGATCGGTCACTGGCCTCGGTGACGAGCCCCCGGACCACGAGGACCTCCTCGCAGACCTTCGTGCCCGAGGCCAGCGTCATTGCGTCGAGCGTCACGAGCGAACGCACCGAGTCCTCACGTCGGTGGAACTCGGCACCGTAGCGCCGCACGTTGACGAAGATCTCACTGGTCACCAGGACACCGACGAGTGCGTGGTCGAGCGACGTTCGTCCTCCGAGCAGCCCGAATCCGACGACCATCGCCACGAGGCCGATGCTCACTCCGCCGAGGAACTCGGTGACGAGCGACGACTCCAGCGCCACGCGAATCGCTCGAAGGGCGACGGCGTGTTCGGAGTCCGAGATCGCCGCAATCTCGTCCGCGCCGTACGTCACCGCACCGAGGGCCCGCAACTCGACCGTGTGGTGCAAGAGTTCCAACTGACGAGACTCGAGCAGGGCGCGGCGCCGGTCGTATTCGATGGACACGGCCTCGCTGCGACGGCCCGCTCGTTGGTAGAGGGGCACCGCGACCGCGAGCAGGACCAGGTTGATCGTGAGACCCAGCCATCCAGCAGCCCAGAAGACGATGACGAGTGCGACCAGGGAGACCGCGGCGCTCGTCGCGAGCAGGTCGAGCGAGGGTTCGTGGGACGCCTGTTCGATGGCGAGGGCCAATTCGCCCCGACTGCGGTCCCGCTCCCGTCGGGGACGGTCGAAGTGCAAGGGAAGAGTTCGCCGCCACTGTTCGGCGATGACGTCGCTCGCGTGCTCTCCCCAGGTCGTGACGATGGTCGCCAGCATCCAGCGCGCGACGAGAACGCCGAACAGCGCAGCGAGGCCGCTCGAGAGGTGTCCCAGTGCGAGACGGTCGATCGCGAAGGCGAGCAGCATGGCGAAGGCGAGCGAGACGAGGGCGTTGATGGCCCCGATCAGTCGGGCTCTCGCTCGAAGTGCGGATCTCGTTGAGGTCATCGCCGTTTCAAGGAGCACCCGGCAATGCTAACGAGCGGGTGAAGACCTACAGGGGCTCGTCGCGGTGGGCCAGCAGCTTCGCCGGCCCGTTCAACCAGTCGCGCAGCGCCTTGGTCGCACGACAGTCGTCCTCGTTGTACTCGAGGATCCGACGTCGAAACGCCAGTGCCTCGTCGGACTCGTCGCGGCTCGCGACCTCGTACCACTGCATCGACGCCTCGCCACTGGGGTTCTCGTCGCGCCACGCGAAACCGGCTGCCCCGGCGAGCTGCTTAAGTCCGAGCGGGCCCTCGGTCTGTACTTGGCACTGGGCCTGCTCGTGGAGGTCGATCCACTCAGCGGGCGAGCAGTGTCGGAACTCGTCGAGGTCGCGGAGGGTGGGCCCCTCGGGCGACGGCGTGGCGACGGCGCGGTTCATCGCACCGTCCTCGGCCCGGGCCCAGAAGCAGTAGGCGGCGAAGGTGCGACCTTCGTCGTGGCACCGCCGTCGCAACTCACCTAGCCACGTCCAGAATTGGGCGAAGATGGCCGCCTCCGCCTCGAGTGATAGGTCACCCCAATCGACGAAGACGCGGTGTCCGGCCGAGACGCCGGTGACGGGCCGATTGACGGTGACGCTCGCGCCCCAGAGGTAGGTGGCGGCGTCGTAGCTCTCCATGTCGACGTCGACCTCCACGTCGGCCTGGGGGCAACCCATATCCCGAGGCTCGAGAATGCGCAGCGAGGTGCCTCGCACATGGGCCCGGGCGCGGTAGATCAGTTCGTCGAGCTTGTCGATCGACTTGCTCAGGCCGTCCTCAAGTTTGGGCACCCCGTCGACGTCGGCCACCCGCCCCCGCGACCGTTGGACCAGCAACGGATCGAGACGGGCGAGCTGGCCACGGGTGTCGATGCCGTGACGGTGCAGCGCACGCTGCTGGTTGACGTTGGTGAATCGCGTGAGCGAGACGTCGTCGGCCTCTTCGAGCTGTGCTTCGCAGTGCTCGGAGAACTCGCAGGTCAAACACTCGCGATGCCAGTAGGGCGAGGTCGGGAACTCGCCGCCGACGTCAAACCAGACGTCGAGGGCCTCGAGCACTCCGAGCCGCTCGAGGTAGAGCGCGTCGTAGGCTCCAAGGTTCGACCGGGGCTGCTTCGATGAGTCGAGCTCGAGCCACCACAGCCTCGAGCCCCGGTCGACGATCGCGCCGCGGGTACCGGGATCGGCGACGCCGAAGGACTGGAGTATCCGGGTGGCCCCGGCAAGCGCTAGTGCGTCTCGGCGCACCGTTGTCGTCGCACGTAGGCCGAGACCCTGGCGCAGTCGGGCCTCGCCGGGTAGGAGCCGCTCGAGGGTTCCTTCGAGGAGCGAACGGGTCGTGGCCGGTTCGGTAAGTTCGTGGTTCTTCACGACGAGTGGCGCGTAGGCGAAGCCTCGTTCGGTGCGTCCCACGCGGATGAAGGCCTGCACCGAGGCGCTGCGGTGCGCCTCGGCGACTCGCGGCGCGAGAATCAGCTCGGTTCCTTCGCCGATCAGCTCGCGGGTATGGGTGGTGCCCGACGCGACGACGGCCCCGGGGTGCAACACGCGAAGGGTGGACAGCGTGGCCTGACGGTGGTTCTCGGCCTCAGAGCGCCGGCGTTCCATCTCCGGACTGGCCGGGGTTCGCCGCGCGACCGAAGGGTCGGCTCGCATCAGCGCGACACGGTGGACGCAAGCGTCGATCTCGGCGCCGCGCAGGGGTGAACTCACGAAGGCCCAGCCTACGAGGCTTCGGGTCGCTCATTGCGCCAGCTGCGCCAGAGAGAGGCGTACTCCCCGTCGCGCGCGACGAGTTCATCGTGGGTGCCGAGCTCGGCGACGGCCCCGTCGATAACGACGCAGACCCGATCGGCGTCGTGGGCCGTGTGGAGGCGATGGGCGATCGCGATCACGGTGCGGCCTTCGAGCACTGCGCCGAGCGAGCGTTCGAGGTGGCGCGCGGCACGCGGATCGAGCAGGGCCGTGGCCTCGTCGAGCACCAACGTATGGGGGTCGCTCAGGACCAGTCGAGCAAGAGCCAACTGCTGGGCCTGGGCGGGCGTGACCTGGTGCCCGGTGGTACCCAGTTCGGTGAACAGACCCTGGGGGAGGGCTTGAACCCACTCGAGCGCGTCGACGGCATCGAGCGACCGCTCGATCTCCTCGTCGGAGGCGTCGGGGCGGGCCAGAGAGAGGTTGTCACGGACGCTGCCGATGAAGATGTGGTGCTCTTGGGTGACGAGGGCGACGTGACGGCGCAGCATCGCCAGTGGCATCGAGGAGAGCGCCACGTCACCCACCGTGACGGATCCGCTGCGCGGAGCGTCGATGCCCGCGAGCAGTCGACCGATGGTCGACTTGCCGGCCCCCGACGGTCCGACGATGGCAAGACGCTCGCCGGGTCGGACGGTCAGCGACACGCCATTCAATACATCGTGGCCCGCGCGGTAGGCGTAGCGCACGTCGCGCATGACGATGGTCTCGTTGGTGGGCTCCACTCCCACGGTGGGCCGATCGTCACGTACGACCGAGACGCCTACGAGGCGTGCCAGCGACGTCTGTCCGATCTGGAGTTCGTCGAGCCACGACACGATCCGGTCGATCGGGTCGTTGATCTGCACGACGTAGAGCGTGACCGTCGTCGCCGCGCCGAGCGTGATGTCATGATGCAGCGCCAGCCAGCCGCTCCAGGCCAGGGTGGTGGCGATGGCGAGCGTGAAGGCGCTCTCCACGATTGGGAACCACACGAGGCGCATCAGTAGCGTGTACATTTCGGAGTAGAACGACTCGCGGATGTTGCCCTCGATCCGCGCGGCCTGGCGATCGCCGAGACGGTGGGCGTCGATCGTGCGGGCGCCCTCGGCCGTCTCGGAGACCGAGCCCGACATCGAGGCGTAGCTCATTCGCTCCCGGCGGTAGCCGGGCGTCGCATAGTGCAGGTAGTAACGGGTCGAGAAGTAGAGGAACGGGAGCGACACGAGACTCGCCACGCTGGCCAGTGGACTGACCAGCACCATCGCGGCCAGGGTCAGCACCGCCTGCACGATTGCGACGAGCCACTCGGGCATCGCGAAGCGTACGGTTCGAGAGAGGGCCTCGATGTCGTTGGTGGTGCGACTGAGCAGATCGCCGGTACCGGCCCGTTCCACCTCGACCAGCGGCAGCGCCAGGACGCTGGCGAGGAACTCCTCGCGCAGTTGGGCGAAGACGGCTTCGCCCAGGATGTAGCTGCGCCGGCGAGCGAGGAACGATAGGCCGGCGAAGGCGAGCGACGAGACGAAGAGCCCGGTGACGTAGAGGGAGATCGACGACGAGGTCAGCTGGTGCTTCGCGGCGAGGTTCGTGATCTTGCCGATGATCCACGCGGGGATGAGCGACATGACGGCAGCCAGGGCGTAGAGCGAGAGCATCCGTACGAGGGGGGCGCGATGCTGGCGGATCAGGACCTTGGCGTGAGCCCGGACGACCTGGTTGTCGGCGACGGGGAGCTGGCTCACGAGTCCTCCCGCAGGACGATCTGGCGGTAGGTCGGAGAACCGTCGACCAAAGACCAGTGGGTGCCCTGGTCCACCACGTGGCCGTCGACCACCACGTAGATGAGGTCCATCACCTCCAGCATGAGGGGACTGGTCGTTGTTACCAGCGTCGAGTGGGCGCCGCGCACCTCGCGCAGCCGCGCCGCGATCCGTCCCTCAGTGTGCGTGTCGACCGACGAGGTCGGCTCTACCAGGATCAGCAGTTCGGCGTTGGTGAGGATCGCCCGGGCGAGGCTGAGGCGCTGGCGTTGGCCGCCAGAGAAGGCGCGACCGCGCTCTTCGACGTAGGTGTCGAGGCCGCTCTCGAGTGCGTCGAGGATGTCGAGAGAGCTCGTCGCCTCGAGGGCCGCCATGATGCGCTCGTCGGTAGCGTCCCCGTGGGGCACCAGCTCGTAGCGCAGCTCGCCGGAGAAGAGGCGCGGCTCGATCTCGCTCACGACGATGTTCGATCTCGTGTCGCGCAGCGAGAACTCGGACAGGGGCACGCCGTTGACGAGTACGCCGTCAACATCGGACAGGAAGCGGCCGATCCGGTCGGCCACCATCGTCGCCTCGGCGGGGGTTTCGGTCACCAGGGCCACGAGCTGGCCCCGCCGCAGCGTGATCCCGGTGATCGTGTCCTCCACGAGCTCGATCGTCGAGGGCCATGGTCGGGGCGCTGACGGCTCGGTGACCAACGGGGCCACGTTCAGGATCCGCAGCACCCGACCGGCGCCGACGTAGGCCCGCGTGGTGGCGATGACGTACTCGATGGCCGTGCGCAATGGCGTCGTGAGGAAGGTCGCGTAGCCGAAGAACGCGACGAGCTGGCCCGGTTGGAGAGATCCGTTCATCACGTCGCGCGCGCCGAGGAAGGTGACGATCGCCGTCAGCACCGCCGGCAGTAGCACCTGGCCCGATTCGAGGCCGGCCTGGGGCGAGGCGATGCGGTTGCCGGCGAGGCGGACCCTGTCGCTCTGGCGTCGGTAGTTGTCGAGGAACACCTCCTCGCCGCCGACCCCACGAAGGATGCGCAATCCGGCGACCGTGTCCGAGCCGAGGGCCGCGAGGCGCCCGGCGGCCTCTCGTTGTGCGGCTTGGGTCGAGTGCAGGGGACGCATCAGCGGCGTGGTCAACGAGGCCAACACCGGCACGCCGACGAGCACGATGAGTCCCAACTCGATCGACGTGGAGAGCAGGATGAACGAGACGACGACCCAGGCGACGACCGCGCCCATGAACCGTGCGAAGACGTCGTAGGCCCCGCCGATGCGCATCGCGTCGGCCGCCACGGTGTTGACGATGTCCCCGGCCGGAATCTCGTCGGTTAACGCGGTGCCGGTGTGCGACACGTGATGTCCGATGACCTGGACCGTTCGGTAAGCGGCGTGCATCCAGTTGGTCACGGCGAGCTGGTGGCGCATGGCGCCGCAGAAGGCCTGGAAGAGACCCAGGCCGACGACGACGCCGACCCACTTCGCCAGCTCGGCCTGGCTGTGCTTGGCGATGCCGTGGTCGATCGCCGCGCCGACCGCCGCCCAGAGCAGGGCCTGGCTGACCATCCAGCCGATGCCGAAGATCGCGTTGAACGCGAGGAGCCATTTCTGTTGACGGGCGATCCACACCAGGTACCGCCAGGGCGAACGCGTGTCAGGGGTGCCCGAGTCCGCGAAGGGCAGCTCGCGATAGGGCAGGTGAAACACGGCGCACGCTTTCTCAGTTGATGGTGTGGTGGATGGATGGTGAGTCGACCTGTAAGCGGGGTTCTGTCCACCTTCCTTGCGGAAGGATGGGCGGCCATCCATCTCAGCGATCTACCTCGGGAGTGCCCTGTTTCCAGGGCATACGGGCCACGCGCTCCCACGTTTGATCTTGCTCCGGGTGGGGTTTACCAAGCCGCCATGATCGCTCACGACGCTGGTGCGCTCTTACCGCACCGTTTCACCCTTACCTGTGCCCGGTCACCCAGGCCATCGGCGGTCTGTTCTCTGTGGCACTGTCCTGCACGTCACCGTGACTCACGTTTCGCGAGCACCTTGCCCTTTGGAGCCCCGACTTTCCTCACCGCCTGTTGCCAGGCGGCGCGGCCACCCAGTCGACTCACCATCCGCATCGATTCTGACACACCGGACCGGAGCGAACAAGAGCCGTAACCATCTCGTAATACGGCGGTAGCCTCGCGACGTGGAAGTTGACGACGCGACATCGAGCGAGACCGTGCTCGAGGTCGGCGAGTTCTACCAACTCCTGACCGCGCGACTCGAGTCGGCCTTCGGACGGCGTTCTCCGCACTGGGTCCGTGGCGAGATCGCCAAAGTCTACGAAAAGGGCCATATCTACATCGACCTCGTCGACGCCGGCTCGACGGCCTCGGACACCAAGCGACCGGTTCTCAACACCCACTGTTGGGGAACGCCGTGGGCGCCGATCAAGAAGCGCCTCGGCGCCGATGGCATCTCGCTCGCCCCTGGCATGATCGTCAACTTCTTTGGCTACGTCGACGTCTACGCCCCCCAGGGCAAGATCGGATTCACGATCACCCAGATCGACGTGCAGGGGCTGCTGGGCGACGTCGCCCGTCGCCGGGCGGAGCTGATCGCTCGCTTGATGGGAGAGGGACTGCTCGAGGCGAACAAGCGCACACATCTCTCGGTGGTGCCCCTTCGCGTCGGATTGGTGGCGAGTCCCGGCACCGAGGGTTACAGCGATTTCACGGGCCAGTTGCTGAGTTCCGGCTACGGATTCGTAGTCACTCTCGTGAGGACCGCCGTGCAGGGTGAGGCGGCACCGCCCCAGATCGTGGACGCGATCACGGCCCTCGACGACCACGGAGTCGACGTCATCTGCATCGTGCGCGGCGGCGGGTCCAAGGGCGACCTCGCCTGCTTTGACGACGAGCGCGTGGCCCGGGCCATCGCTGGCTCGGCGACACCGGTCTTTACGGGGATCGGCCACACCGGTGACGAGTCCGTGGCCGACCTCGCTGCCCATACCCGCGCCATCACACCGACCAAGCTCGGCGAGTTGATCGCGTCAATCGTGGACGACTGGCACCAGCGCCACGTTCGAGTCCCGGCGCGTCGGCTCCTCGAGGCGAGCGCCGAAGTACTCGACGAGGCCACCGAGTACGTGGCCGAACGTCGTCGCACCATGATCTTCGCGGTCCGTGACCGCTTGCGGGCCGAGCAACGCCATCTCGCGAGCACGCGAGGCCAGCTCGTGATGCACAGCCGTCACCTGCTCAACACCGCGGGGACCTGGTTGTCGAGTGGCCGACTGCTGCTGGGCGCCTACGATCCGAAGCGACGTCTGTCGCAGGGCTGGTCGATCGTCACCGGCGCCGATGGCGCCGTCGTGGCGTCCCTCAACGACGTGCGCGTCGGAGAGGTCGTCAAGATCCTGGTGAGCGACGGATCGTTCCGGTCCTTGGTCGAAGAGAAGAATGGAGAGTCATGAGCGATATCGGTGACTGGAAGGAGGCGTCGAACGAGCTGGACGCGATCGTCTCGTCGTTCGACGAGGGCGAGGTCTCGGTCGACGACCTCTTCGTCAAGCTCGAGCGCGCCACGGCGATCATCGAGGCGCTGGAGGCCCGACTCGACGCGACCCGGGCCCGGGTCGACGAGTTGGCCCCGCGACTCGGCAAGGTCGCCGACGCCCAATGAGCGACCGGTTCTACTTCCGCCAACTGCTCGGCGGGCTCGACTTCGCGCTCGGCGACCCCGTCGCCGAGCAGATGGTGAATTTCGCCTACGCGTTCGGCGACCGTGAGACCGGTGAGGCGCTGCTCGTCGATCCGGCGTACCGGCCCGATGAGCTCGTGGACCTCGTGGAAGGCGACGGTCTAAGAGTCGTCGGCGTTCTGGCGACCCACTACCACGCCGACCACGTCGGAGGAAACCTCGCCGCCCAGCACCAGGTCGCCGGCATCGCTGAGCTGCTCGAGCGTCTCGACGTGCCAATCCACGTGCAGGCGGACGAGGCCGAGTGGGTGATGAAGCGCACGGGCGTCGGGCCGGACGCCCTATTGCGGCACGAGTCGGGCGACCGGGTGGGGGTGGGGGCGTTCGACGTTACGCTGATTCACACGCCCGGACACACGCCGGGCAGCCAATGCCTCCTCGTGGAAGGAAGACTGATCAGCGGCGACACGCTGTTCCTCGACGGCTGCGGGCGGACCGACCTGCCGGGCTCGGACCCCGAGGAGATGTACCGCACGCTGACCCAGCGCCTCGCCGACGTGAGCGACGATACCGTGCTCTTCCCGGGACACCTCTATTCGGCCGACCCCAGCGCGCCGATGGGTGTTGTCCGGCGCAACAACCGGGCCCTCGTGCCCGCCACGTCCGAGCAGTGGCTCGCGATGTTCGCCCGGTAGCGGTGCTGCAGACCTCCGACCACGTCGTCGTTGTCGGTGCCGGGTTCGCCGGCTGGCGCTTCGTCGAGGCGCTGCGCCGCGAGGGCTACGACGGTGCCGTGACGCTCGTGGGCGAAGAGGCCCACCTCCCCTACGACCGTCCGCCACTGTCCAAGCAGGTGCTCGTCGGGAAGTGGGACGTCGCCAAAGCAACTCTCGCGACACCCGAGCTCATCGCGAAGAACGACGTCACCCTCCACTTGGGAGCCGCGGCGGCCGGTCTCGACGTCGCGACCACGACCGTGCATCTCGTCGACGGCCGCGAGATCACCGGGTCCCACGTCGTGATCGCGACCGGCGCTCGAGCCCGTCGTCTGGACTTCACCGCCGGCGCAGACCTGCACTACCTGCGAAGTCGCGACGATGTCGTCAGCCTGCTGGACGACGTGGCAGCGCTGTCGCCGGGCAGCGTCGTGGCCGTGGTGGGCGGCGGCTTCGTGGGCGCCGAGGTGGCGACGCAACTCGACGCGCGCGGTCTTCGTCCAATCGTGCTCGAGGCGGCGTCGCGTCCGCTCGTGGGCGCTCTGGGTGAGGATGTCTCGACTTGGCTGGAGGGTCTGGCCGCCGGGGTCGGGATCGAGCTGCGCTCAGGCGTGCAGGTGGGCGACGTGACGCGCGACGGCGACGGATTCTCGGTCCGTTTCGCCGACGGCGACCAACTCGCCTCGGGCGCGGTCGTGATCAGTGTGGGGGCCGTCGTCAACGTGGAGTGGCTCGCGACCTCGGGACTGACTATCGACAACGGCGTCGTGGTCGACGAACGACTGATGGCGGCGCCCCGGGTGGCGGCGATTGGCGACGTGGCGCGCTTCATGTGGCGCGGCGTCCTCGGCGAAGAGCTGATACGCGTTGAACACTGGCAGGTGGCGAATGACCACGCCATGATGCTCGCTCACGAATGGGTCACCGGTGTGGTGGCGAGCGCTCCGCTCGTTCCGTACTTCTGGTCCGACCAGTACGCCAAGAAGCTCCAGATGCTGGGCCACGTTCGCGCGAGCGACGACGTAGTCCAGGTCATCGGGGGAACGGAGGAAGGCAAGTGGCTGGCCCTCTACTCGCGAGACGGCATCGTGAACGGCATTGTCGCCCTGGGCCAACCACGAGCGCTCATGCTCACGAGGCACTTCCTTGAGGTGCCGACGTCCCTGGAACAGGCCCTCGAGCTTGCGCCGTGGGCCGGTTAGAACTGGACGGCCGATAGTTCGGGAATGGTCCGTTCGGCACGGCTGACGGACTGGGCCCATCCGGCTCGCGACGTGCGGCGCTCGTCGTCGTCCAGCGCTGGGACGAATACCTCGGCGGGCGACCAGAGCGCCTCGACGTCCGCGACCGTCATGTGCCCGGCGCTCACGAGGGCCATCAATCCCGCACCGCGGGTCGTCGCCTCTCGTTCGGGGGAGACCGCCACGCGAAGGCCGGTGAAGTCGGCCAGGCGCTGGAGCAGGAACCGATTGGCGCTCATGCCCCCGTCGACCCTGACCTCCTCGAGTCGAGTGCCGGTCTCTCGCTCGGCGGCGTCGACGAGGTCGGCGCCTCTCTGGGCGATGCCCTCGAGCACGGCGCGAACCATGTGAGCTCGCGTCGATCCTCGCGTGATGCCGAAGAACCCACCCCGGGCCCCGAAGTCCCACAGGGGCGTGCCGAGTCCCGAGAGAGCCGGCACGAAGGAGACGCCGTCGCTCGAGAGGACCGAAACGGCGAGGGCCTCGGTCTCGTCGGCGTCGCCGATGAGACCGAGGTCGTCGCGCAACCACTCAATACAGGCCCCGGCCGACAGAATGATCCCTTCGATGCCCCAGGTCACGACGTTGTCCTTGCTGTAGGCGACGATTGGGAAGCATCCGGACGGAAATCGGGTCAGTGTCGTCGGACCCGACGAGCCGCGCACCATATCGAGCATCGCGCCGGTACCGAACGTGATCTTCGCTCCCCGGGTGACGCAGGACTGGCCGAACAGCGATGCCGACTGGTCGCCCACGAGGGCCGTGATCATTGGCGCTCCCGTGAGCGCGGTCGCGGCGCCAATCGTGCTCATCGTGTCGACGATGCCGGGCATCATCCGACGGTCGAGACCCAGGACGGAAAGGACCCTCTCGTCCCAGGTGGTGACGTCGAGCGCGACCAGGCCGTTGACACCTGCGTTCGAGCGGTCCGTTACGTGCGCGACCCCTTCGGTCAGGTGCCACGCAATCCATGTCTCAATGGTGGCGAACCTCAGGTCCCGGGAGTCGCGACCCGACTGGGCAACGAGCCACCGGGCCTTGGTGGCCGATTGGTTCGGCGCGAGTCGCACGCCTTCGCCCTGCAGGACGAGGCAGTCGATCACGGTGCGCAGGTCCTGCCAACCGATGGCCGGGCCGACGGGCACGCCGGTTGCCGGGTCGAACACGATCGTGGTCGCGCGTTGATTCGTGACGCCGACCACATCGCACGGTCCGACGTCAGCGAGGGTTCGTTGTGACAGCTCAATGGAGAGCCGCGCGATCTCGACGGCGTCGAGCTCCACTTCTCCAGGATTGGGAGTGCGAACGGTCAGACGCTCCTGGTGCCCGGGGGTGACCACGCCCTGGGTGTCGACGACGCTCGTGCGTACCGACGTCGTGCCGATGTCGATGGCGAGGGCTCTCACCATGGCCGACCACCCAGTCCGAGGGCGCCGGGATTCATGATGCCGAGGGGATCAAGCAGGGTCTTCAGCTGGCGCAGTACGGGAAAGGCGCTTCCGAGCGCCGTCTCGACGAAGCGGGCTCGGTTGCGGCCGACGCCGTGGTGGTGGCTGAGCGCGCCGCCGCTCTCGAGCACCGCGGCGGTCGCGGCGTCCCACGCCGCGCGATAGAACGCGGTCGCCTCGGAGGCCGGTCGTCCGGCGAAGGTGAAGTACAGGCAGGCGCCGTCGAGGTAGGCGTGCGATTGGTGGACCGAGGCGACCATCATGTCGGGTAGGTCCACCAACGCCGAGGTCACGCGCTGGCGCATTGGCTCGAGCGTGGACCAAGGCCCGGCGACCTCGATCGTGTCCACGACGATGCCGTGCTCCCAAAGTGGGGCGAGTGCGCCGACGTCGTTGCGGTGATCGAGCCAGCGCCCCACGATGTCGTCGTCCAGTGACGTGGCGCCCGTGCACTCGAGTGCGGCGATTGTCATGGTCGCCGCCACCAACAGCTCGTCGCCCTCGTCGAGCACGATGAGGGCGCACTGGTCAACGTCGAAGTTCCGCTTCGACTCGGCCTCGTCGTAGAGACGAAGGACCGCCGGACGGGCGTCGCGCTGAAGGATTCGCCGGCAGGCCTCGAGTCCCTCCTCGAAGGTCGCGAAGGCGTAGGCGGCGCGCCGCTCACATTCAGGCAGTGGGTGCATCACGAGCGTGGCGCGCGTGATGACGCCGAGTGTCCCCTCGGAGCCGACGAAGAGCGCGAGCAGGTCGGGGCCGACCGCCTGGCGAGGGCCTCGTCCTCCGATCTCAACCTCGTCGCCGTTGGCGAGCACGACGCTCAGTCCGCGCACCATGTCCTCGATCTTGCCGTAGCGGTTCGAGTACTGGCCCGCGCCGCGACAGGCAATCCATCCACCGACCGTTGCCAGCTCGAACGACTGTGGGAAGTGGCCGACCGTCCAGCCGAGCGGGCGCACGTGACGTTCGAGGTCCGGTCCGAAGACGCCCGCCTCGACACTCACCGTTCCCGAGACCGCGTCGACGCTGAGGATTCGATCGAACCCGGTCATGTCGAGAGCAATGGCGCCATCGGGCGCCACGGCGCCGCCGACGACGCCGGAACGGCCTCCCTGGGGCGTCACCGCGACTCCGTGGCGCGAGGCAGTGGCGAGAATCCCCTTGAGATCGCTGGTCTTTGTCGGACGGACCACGACGCCCGGCCAGTGCGGCACCCGACCGGCGGCGACGTCGGGGATCGAGAGGGGCCACCAGTCGCGACCATGAGCGGCCCGACCCTCGACGCTGATGTCGTAGCCCACCCCGGCCGAGTCGAGATCACGCAGTAGTTCAGCTGCCACGGGGTCAGGGACGGGGCCGGCGAACGAACCACTCGGATACTCGTTGGGCATCACGGGCCGGGTCATCGTTGCACCTTACAGAGTCAGCCCGGCGAGGTTGAACTCTCGCTCGGCCATCTCTCGGTACGAGGTCACCTGTTGCTCGACGTCGTCGTCACTCCAATCGAGCTCTCTGGCGACGAGTCGCGCTACGGCACCGGCCGCCGCGGCCGTCGAGCGCGCGTCATGCAGATGGGCCCTGGTGCGCCTGGTCAGCAGGTCGAGGAGTGATGTCGCCATCTCGTGGCGGACGGCGAAGACGAACTCGGCGCCCACGTAGGGCTGTCCCGCGATGGGGGTCTCGGCGAGGGTGGAGTCCATCTCGATCAACTTGAGAAGGATCGGGGTGTCGGAACCGTAGCGTTGGAAGAGGTGGACTTCGAGGGCCGTCGTGGGCCTCCAATCCGAGACGCCGTGGAGCCGCAGGTGTTTGGTGCGCACGCGCCCAAGGTTCGCGACGTAGGGGTCCAGCGCATCGACGGCGTCCTCGGCCATCTGGCGGTAGGTCGTCCACTTGCCCCCGGTAACGTGGATGACACCGTCCCTGGTGTCGGTCACCTGGTGCCGTCGGGAGAGGTCGGCGGTGCGCTCATTCAACTCCTTGCCCATGGTGGGTGCGAGGAGGGGCCGCAGCCCGGCCCAAACTCCGGTGACGTCGTCGGTCGTGAGACGCGACGAGGTCGACGCGTTGACCGCGTCCAGCAGGTACGTGACGTCTTCGGGCGTGCAGTAGGGATCGTCGAGGGAGCCGACGTAGGCCGTGTCGGTAGTGCCGATGAACGTATAGGGCGCCTCTTCGAAGGGGACCACGAAGATGCTACGTCGGTCACCCGGCACGTTGATGATCGCCGCAACGTCGGCGGGGAGTCGATGGCGCGCCACGCTGAGGTGTACTCCTTTCGCGGGCGTGATGCGATGGGTCGTGACGTGCTCGGCCATCGAGAAGATCTCGTCAGCCCACACGCCGGTCGCGTTCACGACAGCGCTCGCCGAGATCGTGAACGTCGTGCCGTCGATCTCGTTGTGACAGACCACGCCGTCGACCCGTCCGCCCGGCGCGTGCGTGACGTCGACGGCACGCACGTAGTTCGCAACGTGCGCGCCGAAATCGATGGCCGCGGTTTTCGCGAGAGTCAGCGCGACTCGCGCGTCGTCTCCGCGCGCGTCGAAGTAGATGAAGCCCGCGACGAGATGCTCGGCGTTGAGCGTCGGCAAGTGGGCGAGCGCTTCTGAGGGCGTGATCCGACGGTGACGCCGCCCGATTCGCCATCCACCGCTCAGGTCGTAGAGGCGCAATGCCGTCGAGTAGCCCTTGACGACGGCCTTGGAGACCACGCCGTTGCGTCCGAAGAGTGGAACCAAGAAAGGAAGTGGCCGTACGAGGAATGGCGCGTTCTCGAGGAGTCGCTGGCGTTCGCGCAGATTCTCGTAGACCAGTCGGAACTCTTTTTGTTGGAGGTATCGCAATCCGCCGTGAACCATCTTCGAGGACTTCGAACTCGTGCCTGACGCGACGTCACCGGAGTCGATGAGCGCGACCGAAAGGCCCCGAGAGGCGGCGTCCACGGCCACACCGGCGCCGGTCATCCCCGCGCCGATGACGACGACGTCGTAGGTGGTGTCGACCATGGCCGCAAGGACCTCGTCACGCCGAAAAGTGGCCACCGGCAATGTTGGCACACGGTTCGCACTACCTTGAAAGGCATGGACTTCCAACTCACCGAAGAGCTTCTCAGCCTCCAACAGACCGTTCGACGCCTCGCCCAAGACAAGATTCGGCCCCGGGCGCGCGAGATCGACACGACCGGCACCTACCCTCAGGACATCTTCGACGAGTTCCAAAAGGCCGACCTCCTGGGGCTGTGCATCCCCGAGGAGTACGGCGGCTCGGGCGCGGGGATCATGGGCCTCACGCTCACGATCGAGGAGGTCACGAAGTACTCGAACGTGCTCGGCCTGATGCTTCTGTTGACCCGACTCCCGACTGGGCCGATCATGATCGCGGGCACCGAGGAGCAGAAGCAGCGATACCTCCCGGGGATCGCCAAGGGCACGCATCGCGCGGCGTTCTGCCTCTCGGAGCCGGGAGCCGGCTCGGACGTGGCGGGTATGCAGACTCGCGCCGCACCGGACCTCGACGTCGAGGGCGGCTACATCCTCAACGGCACCAAGTGCTGGATTTCCGGCGGCATGCAGGCCGACTGGTTCGTCGTGTTCGCCAAGACCGGCGATCCGTCGTCGCGTCAGCACACGAACATCGCCAGCTTCATCGTCGAGGCCGATTCGCCCGGCCTAACTCGACCGCGCGTCGACAAGAAGATGGGTGTGAAAGGCATTGACACCGCGGAGATCGTCTTCGACCACGTGAGAGTCGGCCCGAGTCAGGTGATCGGCGGCGGATTTGCGCTGGTCATGCAGTCGCTCAATGCGATGCGCCCGATCGTGGCCGCGCGGGGCCTCGGCCTCGCCGAGGGTGCACTCATGTACGCGACCGAGTACGTCAAGGCCCGTCCCGCCTTCGGCAAGACCATCTCGGAGTTCCAGGGCATCCAGTGGGAGATTGCCAAATGCGCCACCGAGATCGAGGCCGCCCGGCTCCTCACCTATCGAGGCGCCTGGCTCGCCGACCAGGGCAAGTTCACCAAGGAGTACGTCCCGATGCTCTCGATGTGCAAGTACTACGCGTCCGAGGTGGCGGTGAAGGCCTCGGGCCTCGCGCTGCAGCTGCTCGGCGCGGCGGGGTACATGGAGGACCATCCGACCGAGCTCTACTACCGCGACGCCCGTCAGCTCACCATTGTCGAGGGTACGAGCCAGGTGCAGTTGGGACTTATTGGCAAGGGCGTCCTCGGCCACGACCTCTGGTGGGACTAGGTGAAGGGCGAAGCTCGGGGACGGTGAGATCGTGAGTGGACCTCTGGAGGGCCTGAAGGTGCTCGAGTTGGCGGGCATTGGTCCCAGCCCGTTCGCGTGCATGCTGCTCGCCGACCTCGGCGCCGACATCTTGCGTCTCGAGCGCGCCGTCGCGGACGCCGCGCCCGACGTCACGTGGGACCTGCTCAACCGCTCACGCCACTCGGTCGCGATCGACCTGAAGAGCCGGGCCGGCCGTGACCTCGTCCTCGAGCTCTGCGAGCAGGCCGACGCGCTCATCGAGGGATTCCGGCCCGGCGTCACCGAGCGGTTGGGTCTCGGCCCCGAGGAAGTACGGTCGCGCAATCCTCGGCTCGTCTACGGGAGGATGACCGGCTACGGCCAGCAGGGCCCGCTCGCCCAGCGTGCGGGCCACGACATCAACTACATCGCCGTGTCGGGTGCGTTGTGGGCCGTCGGGCGGGCCGGCGGTCCTCCGGTCCCGCCGCTCAATCTGGTGGGCGACTTCGGCGGGGGAGCGCTGTACCTCGCCCTGGGCGTTGTCGCCGGCGTGCTCTCGGCCCGGGCGACGGGCGAGGGCCAGGTCGTGGACGCCGCGATGGTCGACGGGTCGGCCTCGATGATGGCGATGACCCACTCCTTCCTCAACAGCGGCTACTGGCTGGAGGAGCGTGGTGTCAACGTACTCGATACCGGAGCGCACTTCTACGACGTCTACGAGACGAGCGACGGGGGTTACATGGCGGTCGGCGCCATTGAGCCCCAGTTCTACGCCGAGTTGCTGCAGGGACTTGGATTGGACCCCGCGTCGCTACCGGCTCAATTCGAACGCGCGCAGTGGCCCGCCATGAAGGAGCGATTCGCCGTGATCTTCGCCACGAGGTCGCGCGACGAGTGGACCGCGGTGTTCGCTGACGTCGACGCGTGCGTGACGCCCGTGCTGAGTCCGCGTGAGGCGGCGTCGCACCCCTACAACACCGCACGCGCAGTGTTCGATCTTGATGGTGCAATCCAGCCCGGTCCGGCTCCGCGTTTCTCCATGACTCCCGGATCCGTGCGCCAACCACCTCGCACACCCGGTTCCGGGACGCGCGAGGGCCTCGCGGGGTGGGGGATCGACGAGACTCGTCAGGCCGCGTTGCGCAGTGCGGGCGCCTTCGGCTAGATGTTGACGACGGGGCAGGTGAGGGTCCGGGTGATTCCCGGCACCTTCTGAATGGCCCCGACGATGAACTTGCCCAGGTCGTCAACACTCTCGGCCGAGCAGCGCACGATGACGTCGTACGGGCCGGTCACCTCGTAGGACTCGAGTACCCCCGGTACGGCGCGCGTTGCCAGCACGACCGCCTCGCTCGAGCCGATCTCCGACTGAATCAAGATGTACGCCTGGACGCCCATGGGGAACCTTTCGTTTCAAGTCCAACCATATTGCCCGTTTTCGCGCGGCTTCGCTAATCGTCGCGGAAGCGCTTGCCGATGTGCCACTGGTGGCAATGGTCACAGCGGTAGGCGTTCAGGTCGGCCCCGTTGAGGGTCCAGACCAGTTGAGCGGCTTCGCGAGCCTCAGTCTCGGTGCGGTACGTGTTCTTCGCCGTGCCCTCACGGGTGAAGTGCGATGCCAGTCCTCCGAGGGGACGGGCCGGAGGAGCGGGACGGCGGCGACGCTTCATGGCTCCCGAGACTACCCATCTCAGTAGGGTTCTAGGAATGAGCACGCAGTACGAGACCCAGCAAGTTACCCGATCGACGACCGAGGTCGACGAGGGCGACCACGAGCGATTCACCCATATCGTTCTCGAGGGCTATACCCCCAAGGACGGTGAGTTCGTCCCCCTTGACAACTCGGTGGTCGGCGCGATGGTCAACGCGACACCGGTGAAGGCGTTGTGTGGCAAGGTCTGGGTGCCCGGACGCGATCCCCAAAAGTACCCGATCTGTCCGACCTGTCGCGAGATCGCCCAGGCGCTCGGCTGGTCGCTGCCGAACGGCTGATCGACCACTCGGACGTCGCACCCGCTCGCCACAGTCGGCGCAAACAACGTCACGGACGTTGGGATCTCGTCGGTAGAGTAGTAGGGGTCATGTCGCGCGCGCTCGTCCTTCGCCACCACCTCGAAGACCACTCGGGGCTTATCGGCCAGGCCTTCGAGGACCGCGGATTCGAGATTGACCTGCGAATGATGAACGCCGAGAGCCCGAGCCCGGACCTGGACGGCTACGACGTCCTCGTGATACTTGGCTCCAAGAGCGCGGTCTACGACGAGGAGGTCGGTGAGGCCTGGTTCGGTCGCGAACTCGAACTAATCGCCGAGGCGGAGCGCCGCGACCTCCCGATCTTCGGCATCTGCTTCGGCGCCCAGGCCCTCTGCATCTACCACGGAGGCGTGGTTGAGCGCTCGAGCGAACCTGAGATCGGCTGGTACGAGATCGAGCCGTGCAACGGCTCGGGGGTTGCGCCCGGTCCGTGGTTCGAGTTCCACTTCGATCACTGCAGGCTGCCTGAACGCGCCGAGCTGTGGGCCACTTCGCCCAGGGCGGTGCAGGCCTTTCGTGTCGGGCGACACATTGGCGTGCAGTTTCATCCCGAGATCGACCACCTCCAACTTCGCGACTGGTTCGCCGGTGGCGCCGACGAGGCTCGGGAGTTCGGTGTCGATGTCGAGGCCCTGATGGAAGAGACGGTGAAGGAGACTCCGGCCGCCCGTGAGCGCGCGGGAGCACTGGTCGACCTCTTCCTCACGCAGAGCGTTCGTTCGATTGCGTAGGTTGCCGCCACCACGCCAGCACCTCTGCGTTCTCACCTCGAGGTGCCAGTTCAGTGGGCCTTAGTAGGCTGCGACGGTGAGTGACGAGTCAGCCGTGGTCCCAGGACCGGTTCGGATAGAACGACCGGCCACCGGCGGCGGTGTCGGCCGGATGGACGACGGACGGGTCGTTTTCGTGCGCCACAGCCTCCCCGGCGAGCTCGTACGGGTCGAGGTCACCGAGACGACGTCCAACTTCTGCCGCGCTGACGCCGTCGAAGTGCTCGAGCCCAGCCCTGACCGGGTCGTCGCACCCTGCCTCTACGCCTACCCCGGCGGTTGCGGCGGTTGCGACCTGCAGCACGCCTCGCTGGGTGCACAGGTGGCGTGGAAGTCGCAGTTGGTCGTCGAGCACCTGAAGCGGATCGCCGGGGTCGAGCGTGACGTCCAGGTCATCGAGACAGTCGCCGACGCTCGAGGGTCGCGCACTCGTCTTCGCTGTGCGGTGAACGCCGAGGGCCAACTTTGCCTGCGGGGTGCGAGGTCGCACGACCTGATCGCCCTCGACAGCTGTTGGATCGCCGACCAGTCCCTGTCGCCGGCCTTCCGGTCCTCGTGGGATGGAGCCGAGGAGGTGGAGCTGCGAGCGATTGGCGAGGGCCAGCCGTTCGCGGTCGTGAAGCGTGACACGCCACGAGGCACCATCTACGAGATCTGCTCGCTGCGCGGCGAGCCTCTCGAGCCCTCGACACAGTCACGGGTGTCGGTCCACGGACACGTGTTCTCGGTCGGTCCGCGATCGTTCTGGCAGTCGCATCGTTCCGCGCCCGAGCTGCTGCTCGATACGGTGCTGTCCTTCGCCGACGTTCGTCCCGGTGACCACGTGGCTGACCTCTACAGCGGCGTCGGTCTGTTCAGCGTGCCCCTCGCCCAGGTCGTCGGGCCTGGCGGAAAAGTGACGGCGGTCGAATCGTCGCCGTACGCCGTACGCGACGCGCGCCAGAATGGCGACGGACTTCGACAAATGAAGGTGCGCGAGTGGTCGGTCTCGCCTCGGGCGATCAACGACTCCGTCGGCGAGGGTGACGTGGTTGTGCTCGATCCGCCGCGAGGGGGCATGGCCAAGGGCGTCGCCAGAGCACTGCTGCGTCGGACCCCGAGGCGCGTGGTCTACGTGTCGTGCGACGCGGCGACCTTCGCGCGTGACCTCAAGGTGCTGCTCGCCGGGGGTTTCGCCCTGACGGACCTGCGGGTATTTGACCTGTTCCCGATGACCGAGCATGTGGAACTTATCGCAAACCTTGACTTTGCCCTCTAGAGGGTGGAGAGTGCTGTTGAGGGCAGAAGACCTCGGCCCTCTCGAGGGGGTTGAGCATGTCGATCAAGTTGGACCACCACCACCGCATTACGGCTCAGAAGTTGTTCGGTCACCCGCTTTGCCACAACATTCAATGGCACGACGTCTGTTCCCTACTCGGCCGATTCGGTGAGGTCTACGAGACGCATCGGGGCAACTGGGCCGTCTCCGTCGACGGAGAGACGACCTCCTTCGGATCGACTCGCGGCCGCGACCTGACGGAGGACCAGGTCGTGAAGGTTCGCCATTTCCTGCGCTCCCTTGGTTTCACGAAGGAAGTGGTGAGGGCCGCGTAGCCCTCAACGGTACGGTGGGGGACCATGTCCCCCAAGCTCTTCGTTCTCGTTCCGCCTTCGGAGGCGAAGGCGACCGGGGGCGTGCGCGCGGCGCGACCAGGCGCGTTCGAGGAGGCGCTGCACGACGCGCGCGAGCGGACGCTCGACGCGTTGGCCCTACTGATTAACGCCGACCCTCGTACTACAGAGAAGGCGTTGCGAGTGCGAGGACCGTTGCTCGAGCGCGCCCTCGCCGCGACCGAGCTCCTCGTCGAGCGCCGGGCGCTCCTGTTTCCCGCGTGGCGGCGCTACACCGGCGTGGTGTGGTCACATCTCGACCCGTCGTCTCTGGCGATTGGCGAGCGACGTCGGGTGCTCGTCCCGTCGGGGCTCTACGGCGTGACGACGGCAGCCGACCCGATCGCCGACTACCGGCTTCGAATGGACGTATCGATCGCCCCGCTTGGCAACGTCGCCGCATTCTGGCGACCGCACCTCACGCCGTTGATTGCAGCTCACGTTGGTCGAGCGATCGTCGTCAACTTGCTGCCGGGACAGCACGCGGCTGCGATCGACGTCGCAACGCTCGCCAAACACTGTCGCGTCGTTGACGTCGACTTCGTCGATGCCGACGGTTCGGGGGCGGCCGGTCACGACGCGAAGGCCGTGAAGGGAGTTGTCGCGCGACGGTTGCTCCGCCAGGGCCTCGGGTCCCTTGATGACTTTGAATGGGAGGGATGGCGATCGGAGACGGTCGGTGACCGGGTGCGATTGAGAGCTCCACGCGAGTCGATCAAGGCGCGAGCTCAGTTGCGCCCGGACGTAGGCTGAGCCCGTGCAGACCCGTCCCATCATCATTGAGCAGCGGTTGCGCACTACGTGGCTCGCCTCCGTGCTCGGCGGCGTGATACTCCTCGTTGCCGGCGCCGGGTTGGTCGTCGCGGTCACGGCACCGGGCAGATGGGCCAGAGCGCTCTCCGGAGTGGTGGTGACGGTCGTCCTGGGGGCACTGTCGGGGGCCTTCTTCCTCGTGCTGAGGGTCGTCGTGAGGATCGTCGATGCGCCCGAGGGTCGGGCCCTCGAAGTCGTCTACGGACCCAACGGGGCGGTCCGCCAGTGCTTCGACCACGCCAACGTGCTCTCGGCCCGTGTCCGCCGGCTGTCGGCACTGCGGTCCGGCGGCTGGGGGTACCGGGGCAGTCTGCGGCTCTTCAAGTGGGCCGCTGTCGTGACGCGCGGCGGCGACGCGCTTGAGATCCAGCTGTCCAGCGGCGGACGTTTCCTGGTGACCGTGGACGAGCCTCAAGACTTCGTCATCGCGCTCGCGCTCTAGCGCCGCCCGCCATTGTCAGAACCGCCACTTCGGACGAGCGACGATCAACCCAGAACGTTGCAGACCCGCAAACTCGCCCGTCCCGACAGAGCGAGTGCGAGCGCCACTGGTTCGGCCCGATCGGCGAGAGAGGTCAGGATGTCGACGACGATATCGAGACTGGTTGCCGGTGCCGTCAACTCGAGGCCCAAGGCCAATTGCAGGTCGAATGTGTGGAGCACGAGCTCGACGACCCTGGTCGCGAGATAGTCGGAGAAGCGGATCGTCGCAACGAACACCTTCATGACGCGATCGTCGGGAGTTGACGCTACGCGGTCGCCGATCCGATCGGCGATTTCGCGGGCGGTACCGAGCGGATCGTCGCGGAACAGCTCGACGGCTGCGACCGCGCGCTGGGCGACACCCTCGTGCACCCCTTCGATGGAAAGCGCGATTCGAAAGTAGTCCGACGCGTCGTCGACGGTGGCGGTGGTTGAAGGGTCCAACTCGACGTCCAGGTAGTCACCGATCACGTTCATCCCACGAGCCGTGTGGGCGAAGAGCTCGATCATCGACCACTGATCGGTTCCTACGTCGCCCCATTGATCGGCACCAATCAGGGCAGCGGTCTCGAGGAAGCTGTTCGCGGCGTCAACGAAAGCGCGCCGGATCTGTGTGGGCGGATGACTCATTGAACGCGAAGCCTCACGCCAGTTCTCTCAAGATTGTCGGGTTTTCCTCGTTGGCCGCACGTTGCATTCTTTCGACCGGTAGCCGGCGAAAGTCGGCGTGGGTCAAGATCCAGAACTGGTCTCGATGTATGGCGTCGAGTACCAATTGGGCGACCTCGGCGGTTGACATCGCGTCGTGCTCGATGGAGGTGCGCGCGATGTCGAACATCAACTGGGACATCGGCGAGGTCCCGACGGTCTGCTCGTGCTCCATGATCCGGGTCTTCACCCATCCGGGGCAGAGAACGCTCACCTCCACCGGCGAGCCGGTGACCTTCAGTTCGAGGTACAGACCTTCGCTGAGCGCCACGACCGCGTGCTTGGTCGCGTTGTAGGGGGCGAAGCCGGGCATCGGCAACAGACCAGCCATCGAGGCGGTGTTCACGATGTGGCCCTCGCCCTGTGCCTCCATGATCGGCAGGAATGACCGAATGCCGTGGACCACCCCGAAGAGGTTGATCGCAACGGTCCGGGACCATTCGTCCATCGGACAGGTCCACGCGTCGCCGTCGCCGGTGACGCCCGCATTGTTGCAGAGCACGTGGGCCGCGCCGTACCGATCGAGGGTGAACGCGGCGAGCGCCGCCACTGCCGACTCCGAAGACGTGTCGCACACCATCGTGGCGACGTCCGCGCCACTGGCCGCGAAGCGCTGTGTCACATCATCGAGTCGTAAATCGTCGACGTCGGCGAGGACGACTTTCATGCCTTCGGCGCTGAGCATCTCGGCGAGCGCGAGGCCGATGCCGCTCGCGGCGCCGGTGACGACGGCGACCTTGCCGGCGAGACTAATCATCCCGGCATCGTACGTCGTCGTGACCAGCGTCGCGCGCGCCGTAGGGTATTGCGAGGGACTCAGCCGCGAGGATTTGCACTGCGCGCCAATCGGCTGGCCGCGGACCCCCTAGGTTGAACACCCGCTTCGAGAGGATCAATCCCGACTGCGTCGCACGGGCATCAGCGTCTCGGTGACCAGGGGCTGATCGGTGAAGTCGAGGACGAGACGGTTGAATAGGTCGGGCTTCTCGATCGGCGAAGCGTGCGAGGTGCCGGGGATGACCGCGAGCTGTCCGTGGGCCAGCGCCTGCGCGAAGTCATTGGCGTGAGGCACGGAGATGAAGTCATCGTCGCCGACAATCACCAGCGTTGGCGCTTGGACCTTCGCCAGGTCGCTCGACCAATCGAACGGCTCGGCCCACAATTTGCGAACCTTCTCCCACGCAACGGCGAGATGCTCGGGCCCGTCGGGGGAGACCGCACAGTAAAGTGCCGCGAGCGTGGCGAGCGACTCGTCGTCCGCCTCCGCGGTGAGCAGTTCTTCGAGCGCCCCAGGGACGTAGCCCTCACTCGAGTAACCGCACCCGAGCAGTGTCAGGGTGCGGACGAGCTCCGGGTGGTGGACCGCCACCCGGAAGGCCACCATCCCCCCGTCGCTCCAACCCACCATGTCGATGGGTCCCAGCCCGACCGACTGGAGGAAACCGACCGTCTCGTCCGCCATGTCGTCATAGGTCAGCGGACCATCACGATCCGGCGTGTGGCCGTGACCTCGGCGTTCGGGAGCGATGATGCGGCGATGGGGTGAGAGTCCCGAGTACTGCTCACTCCAGAGCGCGTTCGTGCACATGCCGCCGTGGAGAAGCATGATCGGCGTCCCGTCGCCGAGCGCCTCGTAAAAGACGGGCAGCCCGTCGACGTCGACTGTGCCGCTGGTGTAGGTGGTCTGAACGTCCATCTTCGAATGGTAGTGATGGACGACACGTCGGAGAGTTCCGAGATAGTTGGAACCAGTCTGATCAGTCCCACACTTCCCGGGCCGTCTCGACAACGAGGCGCAGTTTGGCGACCTCGTCGTCGAAGGTGAGGTTGTTGCCTTCGACGGTGGAGGAGAACCCGCACTGGGGCGAGAGGCACAGTTGGTCAAGCGCAACGTACCGGCTGGCCTCCTCGATCCTTCGTTTCAGATCGTCCTTGGACTCGAGGGCGCCGTGCTTAGTTGTGACCAGACCAAGGACGACCATCTTGCCTGGGGGCACGAAGCGCAGAGGAGCAAAGGTGCCAGAGCGGGCGTCATCGAACTCCAGGAAGAAGCCATCGACGTTGAGCTCGTTGAAGAGGGCCTCGGCCACGAAGTCGTAGCCACCCTCCGCGGCCCAGTAAGACTGGAAGTTGCCTCGACAGGAGTGGGTCGTGATTGACATGCCCGCCGGGCGTGCCGCCAACGCAGTGTTGATCTGATTGATGTAGCGCAAGTGCTGGTGCTCAGCATCATCGCCACGCTCAGCGATCATCTGGCGCTGCGCTGGGTCGTTCAGATAGGCCAATGACGTGTCGTCGAGCTGGAGGTAGGTGCAGCCGAGCTCGCCGAGACGACGGATCTCCTCGGCGTAAGCCGCACTGAGGTCGCCCCAGAATGCATCGACGTCAGGGTAGACATCGGGGTTCAGAGCGGCGGCGCCTCCGCGGTAGTGGACCATGCTCGGCGACGGGATCGTGAGCTTGGGCACTGCGGTCGACGTCACGGACTTCAGGAAGTTGAAGGCGTCGGCGAAGATGGTTTGGTCGAGGCGCACCCGCTCATTGACCTTCAACGCCGCTGAGGTGAACGACGTCGTTCCCACGTCGTTCTTGAAGGCGACCTGAAGCTTCTCGTCGGTGCTCGTGATGCCGCCGAGTTGGTAAATGAAGTCCATGTGCCATGACGTCCGGCGGAATTCGCCATCAGTGGCACTCTGTAGACCAATCTCCTCCTGGAGAGCTACGACGTCGCGAATCGCACGGTCCTCGAACTCTCGCAGTGCGTCAGCGTCGATGCGGTGCTCGGCGAAGGCCTTGCGAGCACCGAGGAGCTCGGGCGGACGTAAGAGGCTGCCGACGTGGTCGGCTCGGAATGGTGGGCTCGTGCGCACGGTCATGTCGAAGACAGTATCCGTTGAAGGTCACTGCAATAAGGAGAAAGCGGCCCGCATGATGAGTGCGGACCGCTTTCCTGTGGGTTCACTTCCAACAACGTCCGAAGCGAACCTCAGGCGTCCGTGGAGGTGCTGGGATTCGAACCCAGGTCCATCAGCTTCTTGGTGAACATTCTCCGAGCGCAGCTGACAGGGGATTGTCGGGAACGTCACTACTGCCAGCACCGATGGCGTTCCTTAGTCAGCTGAATTGTCCCGGCGACACCACTGACGAGTCTCGTCGGTAAGCCCTACTGAATGACGCCCGTTATCTAAACCGCAGGGCTGGGTCTAGGTGGACGTTGCTGCCTAAGCAGCAAGCACAAGCTGAGGCTTGGCGTTTATTTATGGTTTCCGGCTCTTTAACGTGGTTCCGGAGACCACGGCTCGCTTCTTTCACCTCGACGACCAATGTCGAGACCATTCACCCCCTCGTTACCGCACGGCCGACGTGGCCGCATGTCCAGTCTACCGCGTTGGCCATCACAACCTTCGGGCGCTGACGATCTCGCGGTCCGACATCGTGACGTCGTTGAGCTCGACGGACTGCCGATCAGCCGAACTTCTCGACGTTGCGCACCATGCGTGCGACCTCGCGGTCGGCGTCGCGCTTGGCGATCGCCTGGCGACGGTCCTGCTGCTTGCGGCCTTTGACGAGGGCGAGGTCGACCTTGGCCCTTCCGTCCTTGAAGTACAGCTTGAGAGGGACCATGGTGAGCGGCTGGGTTTTCGTCTCGCCGTGCCAATCGTCGAGCTCGTGGCGGTGGGCGAGGAGCTTGCGCCGGCGGTCGGGATCGTGGCTACCGAAGCCGACGGCGTACACCCACGGTGGGACGTGCATCTGGTAGAGCCAGAGCTCGCCCTCGTCGAACCGGGCGTAGCTCTCGGCGATCTGGGCCTTGCCCTCACGTAGTGACTTGACTTCGGAGCCGGTGAGCATGATGCCGCACTCCATCGTTTCGATGATCTCGTAGTCGTACCGGGCGCGACGATTGGTGGCGACCACTCGGTCGCCGCCGCCGGCCTCGTCCTTCTTCTTGGCGCGCCGCTCTTGCATCTGCTTGGCTCGAGCCATCCCACCAGCGTACTGACGGGGTTCTTCTCGCCTGATCCAGGTCGGTAGGGTGAGCGAGTGCTCACAATCCGCTCCGTCCATCGAGACGCCATGGTCGCCACGTGTATTCGAGCCCTGCCCAACGAAGGATGCGGACTGTTGCTCGGCGACGGTGACGGCACCGTCACCGAGGTCGTGGCGAGTCCCAACGTGGCCGATTCGGCCAAGCTCTACGAGATCGACAGCCGGGTCCTTCTGAAGGCCTACCGGCGCGCCGACGACGAGGGTCTGCACGTGCTCGGCGTCTTCCACTCCCACACCCACTCCGAGGCCTACCCGAGTCCGACCGACGTCGACCAGGCGCCCGACCCCGGGTGGCACTACGTCCTCGTCTCGTTACGCGACGTTCCGGCGGACGTCCGCAGTTTCCGGATCGTTGACGGCACGGTCACTGAAGAAGAACTCGCCCATTAGGCTCCTGTACCTTCCAATCGCCTCGGGCGCGCGGAGGGTGGATGGGAGACCTCATGAACGCAACGCTCAGCCTGACGAACGGTGGTGGCACCGTTGTGTTCAATCTCATCCTCTTGACCATGAGGGGTTTTCTCGGCCTGATGATCTTCGCCCACGGATTCCAGAAGTTCTTTCGCGGTGGCAAGATCGCCGGCACCGCCGGGTGGTTCGAGCGTATTGGCATGAAGCCGGGTCGGATCAACGCCTACGCGGCCGCCACGACGGAATTGGGAGTCGGCGTGCTGCTCACGTTCGGGCTGCTCACGCAGTTCGCCGCCGCCGGTCTCATCGCGCTGATGGTCGTGGCGATCGTCACGGTGCATCGCAAGAACGGCTTCTTTAACTTTCGAAAGGGCGAAGGGGTCGAGTACAACGTCTGCGTCGCGATAATGGCGCTGTCCTCCGGCACGCTGGGCGCGGGAAGGTACTCCCTCGACTACTTGTGGCACCCCTACCGCTGGTCGATGACGACGAGCCTCTGGTTCACGGTCGTCCTCGGCGTCGGCGGAGCAGCCCTCCAGCTGGCTCTCTTCTACCGTCCCCCGACGTCGAACTAGGCGTCACGGGGACCGACTCGCCTAGTAATGTTGACTGGGTTGGTCAGGAATAGTCCGACCGAGTGAAGGAAGAGTCATGACGGCACAAGTTCGCATCCCCACCGTGCTTCGACCGGCTATGGGCGGCGACGCCACAATCTCGGTCGAAGGGACCACCATCGGTGAAATCCTCGTTCAGTTGACGACGACACATCCGGCGGTCAAGGGCCAGCTGTTGAACGACGACGGGACGTTGCACCGATTCCTCAACGTCTACGTGAACGACGACGACGTCCGTTACCTCGGCGGTATCGACGCGCCGGTCGTCAACGGCGACGAGATCACGCTGCTGCCCGCCGTCGCCGGAGGCGCTCGGTAGTGGCCCGCTACGCGTCGGTGCTCGATCTGATCGGCCAGACGCCGGTCATTGACGTCAGTGCGCTCTCGCCCAAGCCCAACGTCTCGATCCTCGCGAAGCTCGAGGGACGCAATCCCGCCGGGTCGGTGAAGGACCGGGTCGCCCTCGCGATGGTGGAGGCCGCCGAGCGGGAGGGAGTTCTCGTCGAGGGCAAGCCCGATCAGATCCTGATCGAACCCTCCTCGGGCAACACCGGGATCGCCCTCGCGATGGTCTGTCGACTACGGGGGTACCACCTGAAGGTCGTATTGCCCACGAACGTCTCGCCCGAGAGGCGCCAGCTCCTCGTGGCGTGGGGCGCCGAGATCATCGACTCGCCCGGCGGCGAGGGCTCGAACGGAGCGGTGCGACGGGCCCAGCAACTGAGCGCCGAGAACCCCGAGTGGACGTTCCTCTATCAGTACGCCAACCCGGCCAATCCGATGGCGCACTACGCGACGACCGGACCGGAGATCCTCGCCGACGTACCGGAGATCACGCACTTCGTCGCGGGCCTCGGCACGTCGGGCACGCTCATGGGTGTGGGCCGGTACCTCAAGGAGCATCGGCCCGGCGTTCAGATCTGGGCGGTCGAGCCGCCGAGTGGCGAGATGGTCGACGGTCTGCGCAATCTCGACGACGGCTACATCCCGCCGATCTTCTCCGACAACCGCGGCACTGAGCTGTTGGACCGCAAGGTCGTGGTGCGTCCGCGTGAGTCCATCGAGTGGACCCGACGGATGGCCGAGGTCGGTCTGTTCGTGGGCCTGTCGTCGGGCGCGATCATGTCCGGCGCAGCGAAGTGCGCCGCGTCGATCCCCGATGACGAGACGGCCACCATCGTGACGATGGTTTGCGACGACGGCTGGAAGTACCTGTCGACCGGCGCGTGGGGTGACGACATTGACGACGTCGTCGAGCGGGCGAAGAAGATCATCTACTTCTAGACGTCCGGCCCCGGATTCTCCAGTACCGTGGACGGGCACCACTTGGAAGATCGAGGAGTCCCATGTCACAGTTGCGAGTCGACGGCCGAACTACGAGTGAGGCCCGTCCTTTGTCTTTCCAGCGGGACTTCACCGAGATGGCGGCCGGGTCGGTGCTCGTCAGCTTCGGGCGGACCGTCGTGCTCTGCACGGCCTCGGTCGAAGAGGAGGTCCCACGCTGGCTGAGGGGCCGGGGTCAAGGCTGGGTCACCGCCGAGTACTCGATGCTGCCCGGTTCGACCCCGGACCGCGCCAGTCGAGAGGCCGCCAAGGGCAAGCAGTCGGGACGGACCCAGGAGATCCAGCGGCTCATCGGCCGATCCCTTCGCACCGTGACGCGCCTCGAGGCGATGCCCGACGTGCAGATCACCGTCGACTGCGACGTGCTCCAGGCCGATGGCGGGACTCGCACGGCGTCGATCTGCGGCGGTTACGTCGCGCTGCACGACGCCATCACGCGCCTCGTCCAGAACGGCACGCTGCGTGAGCACGCGCTCAGCGACCTCGTAGCCGCCATCTCGGTCGGGATCGTCGACGGTGTGGCGATGTTGGACCTGCCCTACGAGGAGGACTCGCGCGCCCAGACCGACATGAACGTCGTGATGACCGGGGCCGGCCGCTTCGTGGAGGTGCAGGGCACCGCCGAGCAGGAGGCCTTCTCACGCGAGGAGCTCGACCAGCTGCTAGACCTCGCGGCCAAGGGCATTGCGGACATCCACTCAGCCCAGCGACTGGTGCTCGCAACGGCGCCGTCTCCTCGCGCGTAGTGTCGCGCTTCGTCCTCGCCACGGCCAACCCCCACAAGGTCACCGAGATGCGCGCGGTGCTGGCGCCCCTTGGAGTGGACCTGGTGGACCGGCCGCGCGGCGTGCCCGACGTGGACGAGACCGAGGACAGCCTCGAAGGCAACGCCCTCTTGAAAGCCCGCGCCCTGGTCCGCTCGACCGGGCAGGCGGCGATCGCTGATGATACCGGCCTGTTCGTCGACGCCCTCGACGGAAGGCCGGGTGTGCTCAGCGCCCGCTACGCGGGGGCGGGCGCCACCGATCACGACAACGTCGTGAAACTCCTGGTCGAGCTGGACGGGGTCGACGTCGATCGTCGAGGTGCCCACTTCACGACGGTGATCTGCGTGGCCCACCCGAACGGCACGTGGTTCTGCGTCGAGGGTGTTCTCGAAGGCACTATCGCGGCGCGGCCCGCCGGCGAACAGGGCTTTGGTTACGACCCGGTCTTCGCGCCGTTCGGCCAAGGTGGGCGGACCCTCGCCGAGTTGACGCCCGACCAGAAGAACGCCGTGTCGCACCGGGCCCTCGCGTTGCGGGCGCTTGCCTTAGAATTGGCTCAGCGTTAGGGCAGTTCACGTAGACGTCACCCTTAAGGTGGGATTGTGCACGACCGTGAACTACCGATGTTCCCTTTGGGCATGGTCGTCTTCCCCCATCAGGTCGTCGGACTGTGCGTGTTCGAGTCGCGCTTCCACCAGATGTTGAGCGATATCGAATCGGTCCAGCGCTTCGGCACGTGCCTGATCGCCCGAGGGTCCGAGATCGGGGGTCATGACGAGCGCACGTCGGTTGGAACGTTGATGCAGATCCTGGGCGCCCAATCGCTGCCCAACGGGCAGACCCTGTTGATGGTCGAAGGACTCGAGTGCTTCGAGGTGGGTCGATGGCTCACCGACGCCCCCTACCCCCGTGCGGTCGTTCGCGACCGCTGCTGTGACGAGGTTCCCATCGAGCCCGGCCTCTTGAAGTCGACCGAGTCAGCGGTGCGCGCGCTGCGCGCGCTCCAGAGCGAATTGTTCGCGGACCAGTGTCTGCAGAGCAACTGTGAGATGGACCCCGACCCCTGGGTTCGCAGCTGGCAGTTGTGCTCGATGACGCCCATGTCCACGCTCGACCAGTTCAAGGTGCTCGGCCTCAGCGACCCCAACGACCGTCTACGCCTGGTCGCGGAAGTCTGCTGCGAGCGATACGGCGACTACCAGCGGATGATCGAGGTGGACACGACCCCGAGTCTTCTCGACTAGCGCAGCTCCAACAGGTCGACCACGAAGATCAGCGTCTCGTTCGGGGCGATGACGCCACCGGCGCCTCGCTCGCCGTAGCCGAGGTGCGCGGGGATGACCAGTCGGCGACGGCCACCGACCTTCATGCCGACGACGCCGCGGTCCCAGCCCTGGATGACGTGACCGGCTCCGAGGGGGAAGACGAACGGCTCGTCCCGGTCCCAGGAAGCGTCGAACTGCTCACCGCTCGTGACGCCGACACCGACGTAGTGGACGACGGCGGTTCGCCCGACGTGGGCCTCCTCGCCCGTTCCGACGATGATCTCCTCGATCAGCAGGTCGTCGGGTGTCGGGTCAAGGTGTGGTTCAACGAGTGGCTTGTCTGACATGAGGGAAGACGCTAGCGGCGAGCGCTGCGTCCGCCACCCACGACGCGGACGTTACGAGCCTCGCGGCCCTTAGGGCCGTTCGCCTCCTCGAAGGTGATCTTCTGGCCCTGGGCGAGAGACTTGAAGCCGTCACCCACGATGTTCGAGAAGTGGATGAAGAGGTCGTCGCCCTTTTCGTCGCTCGCGAAGCCAAAGCCCTTGGAGTCGTTGAAGAAACTCACGATCGCCTCGCTGCCGCGCGCTACGTTGCCACGCGCGCCAAACCGCGGTTCACGGTGCTCAGAGAAGGACCTCTCGGCACGCGGTGCGCGCTCGGCGGAAGTTCGCTCGGTGCGCGATGCGCGCTCAGCGAACCCCCGTTCTGCTCGCGCGGGACGTGGACTGTGCTCGGCGGAAGTGCGTTCGGTGCGCGATGCGCGCTCAGCGAAACTCCGCACCGGTCGCTCGGTGGAGGTACGTTCACGGCGCTCGAAGGATCGAGGTCCACGGTCGTGCTCGCGAGGCGTCGAACGCTCGGAGCGGCCCTTTGGGCCACGGTCGTCGAGGCGTTCGGCAGCAACGCTGTCGTCAACGGCGCCCAGGCGAATCGCCGGTGCGTCCTCACGGAGCTCGATCGATGTCGCGAGGCCCAGGGCCTTTTGCATGCGCTTCACCTGTCCGATGACGTCTTCGCCGACCAGGGAGATGACGGCACCCGTGGCACCGGCCCGACCAGTGCGCCCGGAACGGTGCAGGTAGTCGATGGCCTGAGCCGGTGGGTCGTAGTGGATCACGACGGGTAGGAGGTCGATGTGGATGCCGCGCGCGGCGACATCGGTCGCCACGAGGACCCGAATCTGGCCGTTCTTCACGCTGCGGAGCGCTCGCTCGCGCTGGGCTTGGGTGCGGTCGCCGTGCAACGGCACGGCGGAGATGCCGCGCTCCTCCAGCTGGCGGGCCAGGCGGTCGGCGCCGTGCTTGGTGCGGGTGAACACGATGGCCCGCTCGTACTCTTCGACGATGTCGGCGGTGATCTGGGGGCGCTGGTCACGCGGGACGCGCCAGAAGTAGTGGTCGACGTCGCTCGGCGCTTCATCGCCGACGACATCGTGGATGGCCGCGTCGTTGGTGAACTCACGGACCAGCGACTTGACGTCGGGGCCCATGGTCGCGGAGAACAACATCACGTGGCGACTGTTCGGGGTGGCTCCGACGATGCGGCGCACGCAGGGCAGGAAGCCCATGTCGGCCATGCGGTCGGCCTCGTCGACGACGACGGTCTCGACCGATGAGAGGTCGAGGGCGCCCTGCTCGAGCATGTCCTCGAGGCGTCCGGGGCAGGCGACGACGACGTCAACGCCGAAGTTGAGGGCCTTGCGCGCGACGTTGTAGGACGTGCCGCCGTAGATCGTGATAACCCGACGACCCTGGTCGTCAGTGAGCTGGGCGATCTCTTTTTGCACTTGGGCAGCGAGCTCGCGCGTCGGCACGAGGATGAGGGCGACCGGCTTGCGGGGGCGGGCCTTGGAGAGGCGAGCCATGAGGGGTAGTCCGAAGGCGAGGGTCTTGCCCGAGCCCGTGGCGGCCTTGCCGACGACGTCGCGACCGGCGAGCGCGTCGGGGAGGGCGGCCTCTTGGATAGGGAACGCTTCGGTGATTCCGCGCTGTTTAAGACGTTCCACCAAGTTTGACGGCACGCCGAGGTCGGCGAAGGACATGGACATATGACTCCTACGAGTTGAGATGAGCCCAACTCGATATGTCACAGTCGAATCGGTCTCCACCGCAATGTGCGGCAAAACACTTCTGTCCACGCTAGCAGATGCGCCGCGTGACCATGACGCGTCGTCGCGCCATACTCGTGCGGGCGGAGGGACTCGAACCCACACTCCGAAGAACTGGTACCTAAAACCAGCGCGTCTGCCAATTCCGCCACGCCCGCCGAAGTCCCCATTCTACGTCGCGCATCGGGCCGTTTGCAGTCCTACACGGTAGATTGGTCGGATGAATACCACATCAATGGCCGAGGGCTTCGGCACCATCGACCTGAACCAGCGCCTCCTACGTGAGCGCATCGTGTTCCTCGGCTCCCAGGTGGACCAGGACACGGCCAACCGAATTTGCGCCGAGTTGTTGCTGCTCGAGGCCGAGGACCGCGACAAGGACATCAGCCTCTACATCAACTCTCCCGGAGGCTCCGTCACCGACGGCCTCGCGATCTACGACACGATGCAGTACGTCAATTGCGACGTTCGGACGATCTGCGTCGGTATGGCCGCCTCGATGGGCCAGTTCCTGCTGTGCGCCGGCGCCCCGGGCAAACGCTTCTCGCTGCCCCACAGCCGTATCCTCATGCACCAGCCCTCGATGGGGGGAATGCAGGGACAGGCGTCGGACATCGCCATTCAGGCCGAGCAGATCGTCTACATGAAGAAGCAGTTGGCCGAGCGCATCGCGTTCCACACCGGCCAGCCCGTCGAGCAGATCGAAGCCGACTCGGACCGGGACCGATGGTTCACCGCGCAAGAAGCGCTGGACTACGGCTTCATTGACGCCGTGATCGAGCGTTCGGCAGTTCGTCAAGGCGCTTAGTGGATGACGCCGTGCCGGCGCGAGCCGTGCGACGTTCGCTGGACGACGTGGCCTTTCGCACCGTCAGCGCTCGAGCGAGCCTGCGGACACGGCTGCGCAATCTCACCTCGCGCCGCGAGCTTCTGTCGAGCCTGATCACCTCCGACATCCGGATCAAGTACAAGAACTCGGCGCTCGGGATCCTGTGGTCGATGTTGACTCCGGCGTTGTTCCTCGTGATCTACTACGTCGTCTTCTCCGTCTTCTTGCAGAACGGGTACCCGAATTTCGCGCTCTACCTGTTCTCGGGAATGGTCGTGTGGAACATGTTCCAGACGGCGCTGCAGTCGGCCACCGGGGTCATCGTCTACCGGGCGGGCCTCGTGAAGAAGGTCTCCTTCCCCCGCGAGATCCTGGCGCTCGCCAACGTCGGCGCATCGGTGGTGTACTTCTTCATCCAGATTGGCGTCCTCGTGCTCTACCTATTGATACTGGGCCACGCGCCTCAGTGGGACTTCCTCTGGATCCTGCCTTTCGCCTTCTTGGCGCTCTACTTCTTCACCGCCGCATTAGCGATCTTGATGTCGGCCATCACGGTCTACATGCGTGACATGGAGCACTTCATCGTCATTGTCCTGCAGTTGTGGTTCTTCATGTCGCCGGTGGTCTACTCGTACGAGCACTCCATCGCCCCGCAGTTGCACAATCACGGCCTGGCGTGGCTGTACTTCATGAATCCGATCACGCTGATCATGCTGACGTTCCAACGGGTCTTCTACGTCGCCACGACGGTGCACTCCACGATCCCGCCCCACGGCATCTTGCACATGCTGCCGACGTGGCCGATGTCCACGTACTTCTATCTGAACATCGGCTTGGTTGGGGTCATGATCGCTCTCTTCTTGTTCGCCGAAGCCGTCTTCGGCCGGCTCGAGCGGAACTTCGAGTCGGAGCTCTGATGACGACCGTCATCGACGTTGAGGGGATCTCCAAGAAGTTCAAGATCCATCACGGGCGCCACCAGTCGCTGAAGGAGCGGATGCTGCACCCCAAGTCCGGCTCCACCGAGATCTTCAGCGCGCTCTCGGAGATCAGCTTCAAGATCGACACGAACGAGACCGTCGGGCTGGTGGGCCACAACGGCTCGGGCAAGTCGACGCTACTCAAGTGCATCTGCGGCGTCCTGCAACCGACCTCGGGCCAGATTCGCATTCGCGGGAGCCTCGCGGCGCTGCTCGAGCTCGGCGCCGGTTTTCAGACCGAGCTCTCGGGACGGGACAACGTCTACCTCTACGGGGCGATGCTGGGCTTCTCCAAGAAGATGATCGACGGCATCTTCGACGACGTTGTGGCCTTCAGCGAGATCGAGCAGTTCATCGACACGCAGGTCAAGTTCTACTCGAGTGGCATGTACGTCCGACTGGCCTTTGCGGTTGCGGTGAACGTCGACCCCGACATCCTCGTCGTGGACGAAGTGCTCGCCGTGGGCGACGAGCGCTTCCAGGCCAAGTGCATCGACCGCATCAAGACCTTCCAGGATGAGGGCCGCTCGATCCTGCTCGTCACGCACAATGCCGATCAGGTCCGTTCGATCTGCGATCGGGCCATCGTGCTCGAGAACGGGATCATGATCGCGGACGGGCCCACGCACGACTCACTGCGTATCTTTCGCGAGCACCTCATGGACTCGGCGACCGAGAGCGACAAGAGCGGGATGATGTCGAGCATCAACATCGACTCGGTGACGACGCCCAACGGCTCCTTCGACGTGCGTAGCGGCGCGGGCATGCACTTCGACGTCAACATCTCGTCGCAGACCGCTTACAGCGGGAACTTCATCATGGAGATCTTCACCCGGGGAGGTCTGCTGATCAGTCGAAGTGACGCCAAGGGGTCGCCGGTGAACCTCGTCCCCGGTCTGAACCGCGTCGGCATCGACCTGCCGCAAATCCCGCTCCTGGACGGGGTGTACGACGTCAACGTCGGCATCGTCGACCCTCACGGCAGCAACGTCATCGCCTGGCGCGAGCAGGCCGCGTCGATCCAAGTGACCTACAACGGCCGTGAGGGCGGTGTCGTCGAAATGGGTGCGTCGATACGTCAGCAGTAATCAGTCGGCTGTCGCGGTCTTGACGCCGGGGAAGCGACGCAGCGATCCTAGGCGTCCGAGCTTGCCGGCGTTGTAGGCGTGAGTCGCGCCGGCGAGCAGGCGCCGATCGCCCCGTGAGTTGCCGTAGGCGTAGATCACCGGCTCGACCGGGTAACCCCGTGCTTCGATCCACTCGGTCAGTCGACGCATCTTCTCGCGGCCCCGGCAGTTCTTGCCGAGGTAGCTGCCCGTCAGCTTGCCCCTCGGATCGACCGCGAGGCGCGTGCCCAGGGCGCCGTTGGCCCGCAGCACCTCGCCGACGACGTCGACGTAGATCTGCGGCGAAGCCGAGACGATGACGACGGCGTGGCCCTTCGACCGGTGCCACTCGAGACGTTCGATCACCCCGGCCCGCCCTTCGTGCTCGAGGTGCTCGACGGCGAAGGCGCGTGAGACCTCGGTCACCTGGTCCAGGTCCCGTCCAGCGAGCAAGGCGTGGAACAGACGCTCCTTGGCGCTGTCGGCCCACTGGCTCGAGCGCAGCGCGCCGACGGTGAGCGGGACGAGGAGGCGCAGCGCCGCCCGGTACGCCCGGCCGGTGCCGGCCAGTCGGCGCAGCCAGAGGAAGACGCTCCCTCCCTCGGTGAGGGTTCCGTCCAGATCGAACGCGGCCACGACGGGCACGGGGGAGTCGGTCACCAGGTCAGTTTCACAGGCTTTCGCCACCCCCCGGCGAAATTACCTACAAATCCGGTAGTTCTTGGCAACAATTCATGGGGAGACGCTAACGTTCCCTCCATCAGTCACGAGACTGACATCTGGCACACAAGGAGCAAGCACATGGCGATCCGCCTTGGCGACGTGGCACCCGACTTCTCGGCGGAGACCACCGAAGGACCGATCAACTTCCACGAGTGGCTGGGCGACGGCTGGGGCATTCTCTTCTCGCACCCCAAGGACTTCACACCGGTCTGCACGACCGAGCTGGGGGCCTTCGCCGCCCGCAAGTCCGACTTCGACCAGCGCAACACCAAGTTGATTGCCGTGTCGGTGGATGACGTCGACTCCCACCAGCGGTGGAAGGCCGATATCGGCGAGACCCAGGGAGCCGAGCTCAACTTCCCGATCATCGGCGACGAGAGCCACAAGGTCGCCGACCTCTACGACATGATCCACCCCAACGCGAACGACACGTTGACGGTGCGTAGCGTGTTCATCGTCGGCCCGGACAAGAAGGTGAAGCTCACGCTCACCTACCCGGCCTCGACCGGGCGCAACGTTGACGAGATCGTGCGCGTCTTGGACTCGCTCCAGCTCTCGGCCAAGTTCCCCGTCGCGACCCCCGTCAACTGGAAGGACGGCGACGACGTCATCATCGCCAACTCCGTGAACGACGAGGACGCCAAGGCGAAGTTCCCCAAGGGATTTCGCAAGGTGAAGGACTACCTGCGCTACACGCCGCAGCCCAACAAGTAGCCGGACCGTTCGCCACGTGACCGAACGTGGTCGCGTGTCCGATTGGTCAGTCGCCCCATTCGACTAGGAGTCGACGATGTCCACTTCCGAGACGTTCACCTACGCCGACCAGACCGTGCGGCGACTCGGCTACGGCGCCATGGGCCTCACCGGCGAGGGGGTGTGGGGCTACCCCAAGGACCGCGCCGGGTGCCTCAACGTGCTGCGTCGCGCCGTCGAGCTCGGCGTGGACTTCATCGACACCGCTGACTCCTACGGGCCGTACGTCTCCGAAGAGCTGATCGCCGAGGCCCTGCATCCCTACGGTCACGTGCGCATCGCCACCAAGGCCGGTCTGCTGCGCACGGGGCCCAACAAGTGGATCGCCTGCGGACGGCCCGACTACTTGCGCCAGGAGTGCGAGATGTCGCTGCGCCGTCTCGGTCAGGAGTCTCTGGACCTCTTCCAGCTGCACCGGGTCGACGACGACGTGCCCGCCGACGAGCAGTTCGGGCTTCTGCGCGCCCTACTCGACGAGGGGAAGGTCCGGGCGGTCGGACTCTCGAACGTCACCGTCGACCAGCTCGTCGCGGCACGGGCGGTCGTGCCGGTGGTCACCGTTCAGAATCGCTACAACGCCACCGACCGTCACAGCGAGACCGTCCTCGACTACTGCGAGGCGCAGGGCATCGGATTCATCCCTTGGTATCCGGTCGCGTCGGGCAGCCTCGCGCGCAGTGGGGGAGGGCTCGACGAGCTGGCGCGCGACCACGGCGTCACCGTCGCCCAACTGTCGATCGCCTGGCTTCTGGCCCGGTCGCCGGTGATGCTGCCGATCCCCGGCACGTCCCAGGTGGCGCACCTCGAGGAGAACTGCGCGGCCGCCAAGGTGACGCTGGACCGGGCGACCTACGAAGCCATCGACGGGCTGACCGCCTAGGCCGACTTCTCGATCAACTCCACGAGGGACGTGCGCAGCTCGCGCTTCAAGACCTTGCCCTGGGGGTTGCGCGGCAGGGGAGAGGAGCGGAAGAAGAACCTCGTCGGCACCTCGTACTTGGCGAGGTGCAGCGCGACGTGGCGGGTCAGTTCTTCGGCCTCGATCACCCGGCCCGGTCGAAGGACCACGACAGCGGCCACCTCCTCGCCCATGGTGGGGTGGGGCAGGCCCACGACCGCGCAGTCGGCGACGTCGGGATGGTCGAAGATGACGGACTCGACGATGACCGAGTAGACGTTCTCGCCACCGCGGATGATCATGTCCTTGGCGCGGTCGACGATGTAGACGAATCCGTCCTCGTCGATGCGCGCGACGTCACCCGAATGGAGCCAACCCTTCGTGAAGGCCTGGGCGGTCGCCTCGGGTCTCTTCCAGTAGCCCTTGATCACCATCGGGCCCTTGATCCACAGTTCGCCTAGGACCTCGGGCCCCCGGGGCAGGTCGTCGGTCGGCTCGTCGCCTTCGAAGTCCTCGGGCACGATGGCCACCTCGCACACCGGCACCGGCGGGCCACAACTGGTGGGCTTGGCGACGTAGTCGGGACCGGAGTTGCCGCACACGCCGGCCGAGGTCTCGGTGAGCCCGTAGCCGTTGCTCGGCTGGCCGGCGGGGAAGGCCTGCTTGATGCGCCGAACGAGGTCGGGTGGGGCCGGCGCGCCGCCGTAGGCGACCGACAGCACACTCGAGGTGTCGTACTTGTCGAAGTCGGGGTGGTCGAGGATCTGCATCGCGATCGTCGGCACGCCGCCGAAGCTGGTGATCCGCTCGGCCTCGATGACCGCGAGGGCCTTGCCCGGGTCGAAGTGGTGCTGCATGACGAGCTTGCCGCCCGAGGCGACGTTGCCGATCAGTACCGCGAGACACCCCGTGGCGTGGAAGAACGGCACGCTCAGCAGGATCGCGTTGGGGATGCTGTTGCCCTCCCCGTCGACGTTGCCACCGCCGAAGCGCAGCGCGGCCCGCTGACCCCCGAAGAAGATGCCCATGAGGTTGGTCACGGCGTTGCGATGGGTGCCCACCGCGCCCTTCGGTCGGCCGGTCGTGCCCGACGTGTAGAACATGGTGGCGTCGTCGTCGGGAGCGATCACGGCCTCGGGCAGCGTGCCGGCGGGGTCGACGGCGCCGAGGAACGTCGCGAAGTCCACGATGCTGACTCGAGGGTGGGGATTGCCCATCCTGGTCGGCCTCGACGGGTCCTCACTGATGACGACGACGGTCGAGAGCTCGGCCAGCCCGTCGAGTTGGGGTCGGATGCGTTCGAGACGTTCCTCGTCCACGAACACAATCGCGGCCCCCGAGTCGTCGAGGCCGTAGATCAGCTCCTCGGTCGTCCACCAGGCGTTGATCGGCACGGATACGGCCCCGACGGCGACCGACGACCAGAAGGCCATCGACCACTGGGGGAGGTTGCGCGACGCGATTGCGACCCGGTCGCCGTGCTGGATCCCGAGGTCGACCAGTCGGTGCGCGAGCGCCGCGACGATCCGGTAGTGCTCCTCGAAGGTGAATCGTTGGTCCTCGTAGACGAGGAAGTCACGCGGCGCGTGGACCATCGACATGTCGAGGACGACCCGCAGGCTGGCGGGCGCGTTCTTCCAGACGGTCATCTCGACGCCACCGACCACCGTTCGCTCGGTTTCGAACATCTGGCCGGGCGCGGTCAATAACGAGTTCGCCTCGGTGATCGACATCGGGGTCTCGCTCATGGCGGCGAGATTACTTGGTGTCGGGGGAGGGCGAGAACAACGTCGTGCGGTAGTGGACGAGTTCGGCGATCGACTCGCGAATGTCGTCGAGCGCCCGGTGGGTCGTCTCCTTCTCGGGCTGGGCCTCGAGCACGGCCGGATTCCAGCGGCGGGCCAGCTCCTTGATCGTCGAGACGTCCACGTTCCGGTAGTGCACGAACGCCTCGAGCGTTGGCATGTACTCCTGGAGGAAGCGGCGGTCGGTGCCGATCGAGTTTCCGCAGAGCGGCACCGAGCGGGCTTCGGCGATGTGCGCCTTCAAGAACGAGAGGGTCGCGGCCTCGGCCTCACCCACGGTCACCTGTGACGTCTTGATCGCGTCAAGGAGTCCGGACTTCGTGTGCATGTCGGTGACGAACTCGCCCATCTGCGCCAGCTGTTCCGTGGTCGCCCCGATGACCAGGTCGGGCCCCTCGGCGACGATGGTGAGGTCGTCGTCGGTGATGAGCGTGGCGATCTCGACGATGACGTGGCGTGAGGGTTCGAGTCCGGTCATCTCCAGATCCATCCACACGAGCACAGTGCGACACTACAGAATCGCGGGCCCCACCGGATTCGCACGGCGATATCCTTCGCCCCATGGATATCCTGGTCCAGGTCCTGCACCCCGACGCCGTCGTGCCGACGTACGCCAATGACGGTGACGCCGGCTGCGACCTGGTGGCCGTCGAGTCGTGCACGTTGAGGGCCGCCGGTGGCCGTGCGTTGGTGGCGACCGGCATCGCGATCGCCATTCCCCTGGGCCATGCCGGTCTGGTGCTGCCGCGCAGTGGCCTGGCGGCCAAGCACGGGGTGACGTGCATCAATGCGCCGGGGCTGATTGACGCGGGCTACCGCGGAGAGGTCAGGGTCGCCCTCGTGAACCTCGATCCGACCTCCGATTACGAGGTGCACCGAGGTGACCGCATCGCCCAGTTGGTCGTCGTGGCGGCGTCATCGGTTAACTTCAACGTCGTGGACGAACTGCCCGTCGCGACCAGGGGTGTGGGCGGGTTCGGCAGTACCGGTCGCTGAGGGTTCCGCGCACCGGTTGGGGGCCGCCCGGCACGGGGCGCCCGCCGCACCGGCCTGTCGGCTAATATGGAGTTCCACGCGGACGTAGCTCAGTTGGTAGAGCGCGACCTTGCCAAGGTCGAGGTCGCCGGTTCGAGCCCGGTCGTCCGCTCCAAATGGACGGCACGCGTATGGTGACCTGTCCGAACGGCTGGCGCGAATCGCCGCCACTCGCAGCGGCTCCCTCGCCCCTCGAACCGAGCGACGAGTTCGTGGGCCGGCGGTCGCGCACGTAGTCCAATCCGGTCGCCCCGGGGCGTCTCCCACCAGCCGCGAGCGACGTGTCCGAGCCAGGCGCACCTTTCGGCGACGACCAGCGCCCGGTGGCTGCTCCACCGTGCGGGTGATACGTCGGACTCGGAGATGGCGTGATCGCTGGAGAGGCGTGCTGGGGGCAAAGGGCATGGCGCTACTCGGTTTCAGTGACCTTGTCCTCTAAGCCCGCGGTCGGAATCTGCCCGATAATTCAATTGGATGCTGCGGCAGCGACTGGAGGCAGATCGTGGAACTCGTACGTTGGTTTGAACAGATTCGACTGGCCGATGTGGGACTCGTCGGCGGGAAGGGAGCGAACCTCGGCGAGATGGCCGTGGCTCAGTTGCCCGTCCCTCCAGGGTTCGTCGTGACGTCCGACGCCTACCGCTACGCGGTGACGAGCGCCGGAATCGACGGCTCCCTCGCCGCAGTGCTCGCCGGCGTCAACGCCGAGGACCCGGCCGACCTCACTCGCGCGGCGACCGAGGCGCAGCGACTCGTTCGATCCATCCGGCTGCCCGCCGACCTGGCGGGAGCCATCCTCGACGCGTACCACCGGCTGGGAGAGGGCACGCCGGTCGCGGTGCGCTCGTCGGGCACCGGCGAGGATGCGGGCGACACCTCCTTCGCTGGCATGAACGCCACGTTCACCAACGTCGCCGGTGACGACGACGTCCTGACGAATGTGGTGGACTGTTGGGCTTCGCTCTACGGCGCACGGGTCATCTCGTATCGGGTCACGCGCTCGCTCGACGACGTGCCGGCCATGGGCGTCATCGTCCAAGAGATGGTCCCCTCCGAGCGCTCCGGCGTGATGTTCACCGCGGACCCCTCGACCGGGGACACCGACAAGATTGTCATCGACGCCGCGTTCGGACAGGGCGAGGTGGTCGTGAGCGGCGAGGTGGAGCCCGACACCTACATTCTCGCCAAGTCCGGCCCCACGTTGCTGCACGTCCGGGTGGGCACCAAGAACTTCAAGTTGGTGCGCGGTCCCGACGGCCGTGACCTTCACGTGGACCTGAGTCCCGACGAGGGCAGCCGCCGGGTGCTCTCCGACGACGAGGCCGTGGCGCTGGCCCGCTTGGGTCTCGCGACCGAGCAGCACTATGGATCGCCCCAGGACACCGAGTGGGCGATGGCCGGGGGCAAGACCTATATGGTCCAGTCGCGACCGATCACCACCCTCGGCACGGGCGAGTCTGACGAGGCGCCGGCCATCGAGGTGGGGCGCCTACTCGTGCAGGGCCTCGCCGCCTCCCACGGTCGTGCCGTGGGCGCGGTGCGGGTGCTGCAGAGCGCCGACGAGGGAGACCAGTTGATCGCCGGCGAGATCCTCGTCGCCCCGATGACCAGCCCGGACTGGGTGCCGACGATGCGTCGCGCCGGCGCGCTGGTGACCGACGGCGGCGGTATCACGTGCCACGCGGCGATCGTGTCGCGCGAGCTGGGCGTGCCCTGCGTCGTCGGGGCCCGCAACGCGACGAAGGTGCTGCGTGACGGGGAAGTGGTCACCGTCGACGGGGCCCAGGGTGTCGTCTACGAAGGCGACCTGGTCCACGTGGCCGGAGTTGTGCCCACGGGCGGCGCCGTCGTCGCCGCCCCCCGGTCCGCGTCGCGCGTCGGGGAGTTCGAGGCCCTGCCGCTCGCGACACGGCTCTACGCGAATCTGGCCTTCGCCGAGCACGCCGAGGAGGTGGCCGCACTGGACGTCGATGGGGTGGGCCTCTTGCGCGCGGAGTTCATGGTGACCGACGCCCTCGCCGGCGTGCACCCGAAGCTGCTGATCGAGCGGGGCGACCAGAAGGTCTTCGTCGACTCGATGGCCGCGTCACTGCTGCGGATCACTCGCGCATTCGGATCGCGACCCGTCGTCTATCGGAGCATCGACTTTCGGAGCAACGAGTTCTCCAATCTCGAGGGCGGCACTCGATTCGAGCCCGTCGAGGAGAACCCGATGATCGGATACCGCGGCTGCTACCGCTACGTGCGGGACCCCGAGGTCTTCCGCCTGGAGCTCGAGGTGCTGGCCAAGGTCTTCGAGGAGACTCCGAACATCACCCTGATGATCCCGTTCGTGCGCACGGCGTGGGAGCTCGAGGCCTGCCTCGACCTTGTCCACAACAGCCCGGTGGGCGAGGAGTTGCCCGTGTGGGTGATGGCCGAGGTCCCCTCGGTCGCCTACCGCATCCCTGACTACGCCGCGATGGGCATCACGGGCGTGTCGATTGGGAGCAACGACCTCACTCAGCTCGTGCTGGGCGTCGACCGGGACTCGCAGACCTGCGCCGACCTGTTCGACGAGTCCGACGCCGCGGTGCTCGACACGATCGGTCGGATCATCACCCAGTCGCACCTGGCCGGCATCACGTCGTCCCTCTGCGGCCAGGCTCCTTCCAACCACCCCGAGTTCGCCGAGAAGCTGGTTCGTCTCGGCATCACGTCGATCTCGGTCAATCCCGATGCCGTGGACGCCGCTCGCCACTCGATCGCGAGGGCCGAATGGCGACTGCTGCTCGAGTCCGCCGACCCGGTCCATCGCGGTCGCGTCACTGCCGCGCCCTCGACCGCGTGAGTTGAGCCATGTCCACTACCACGCCACCGCCGAGCGAGGTGAGCCTTCGTCGCGGCGACGTGGTGCGACTGTGGCCTGAAGGCCTGGACGGTCTCATCGGGGTACTGCGGGACATGGGCTACGACGTCAAGGGTCCGACCGTGCGCGACGGGGCGATCGTGCCCGGACGGCTCGATGGTGCGCACGACCTGCCCGTGGGCTGGCGCGACGAGCAGTCCCCGGGTCGCTACGCGGTCCATTGGGCGAACGACGAGTTGGCCTTCTCGTGGGCCGTCGGACCGGGATCGTGGAAGGCGGAGTTCTTCCCCGCGGCCCAGGTGCAGTGGCACGCCGAGCGCCATGGTGATACGTACCGATTCAACGAGTCGGTCGAGTCGCTTCGGCCGTTGGCGATCGTCGGAGCCCGCCCCTGCGAACTGGCCGCCCTCGATGTCCTCGACCGGGTGTTGCGTGACGGTGCCCTCCCGGACCCGCGTTACGTCGCGCGACGCGACGGGGCCTTCGTGGTGGTCGTCGAGTGCGCCCGACCGGCGTCGACCTGCTTCTGCTCATCAATGGGCGCCGGCCCGGGCATCGAGGGGGGCTTCGACCTTGCGCTGACCGAGTTGAGCGACGCCGACGGCCACCGCTACCTCGTGCGGATCGGCTCGGAACGCGGAGCGCTCGCCATTGCGCGGGTCGACCACGAGCAGGGGCTCGACGTCGATCGCGCGGCTCGGGTCATCCAGCTCGACGCCTCCGTTGTCGGGATGACGCGCCAACTCGAGACCGACGGTCTCGCCGAGCTGCTGGTGCGAAATCAGGAGAACCCGCGCTGGCTCGACGTGGCCGAACGTTGCCTGTCGTGCGCGAACTGCACGCTGGTCTGCCCCACGTGCTTTTGCAGCGACGTGCATGACACGACCGACGTCACGGGCGCGGTCACGCGGAACCGGACCTGGTCCTCGTGCTTCGACCTCGACCATTCATTTCTGCACGGTGGTCCGGTTCGCGCCTCGTCGTCGTCGCGTTACCGCCAGTGGATGACGCACAAGCTCTCGACGTGGTGGGACCAGTTCGACACCTCGGGCTGCGTGGGCTGCGGACGGTGCATCACCTGGTGCCCCGTGGGCATCGACATCACCGATGAGGCGAAGGCCATTGGTCGAAGTGACCGAGCGCTGGCCGTGGGGAGGTCCCGATGACGACGTCAATGGCGGAGATCCTGGCGGCCCACCCACTCGTGGCGGGCCTGTCCGGCGACGGCGTGGCGCTGCTGGTCGGTTGTGCCAAGAACGTGGTCTTCGCGCCGGGCGACCTGCTGATCATCGAGGGGGCGCCGGCCGACACCTTCTACCTGGTGCGCCGGGGCCACGTGGCAATCGAGGTGCACGCCCCGGGACGAGGGGGCATCGTCATCGAGACGGTCGGGCCCGGGGCGGTCGTTGGCTGGAGTTGGCTCGTGCCGCCATATCAATGGACCTTCGACGCGCGCGCCACCGACGACGTGGGGGCAATCGCCATCGACGGTGCGTGCCTGCGCGCCAAGGCGCTCTCCGACCCGGCCTTCGGCTACGCCCTGCTCACCAAGGTCTCCACGGAGCTGCTCGCCCGGCTCCAGGCGACGCGACTTCGACTACTCGACCTGTACGCGGACCGTGATGAGCGCTGAAACGGTGCTTGCGACGGAACGGTCCACGCCGGACCGGGGTGGGCCGATGACGCCGGCCGTCCACCGGGTGGTCGAGCGTCGAGAGGAGACCCGAGACGTCACGACGCTGATGCTCGAGCCGGTCGAAGGCCCGCGACTCGCCTTCCGTCCGGGCCAGTTCAACATGCTCACGGCCTTCGGTGTGGGAGAGGTCGCCATCTCGGTCAGTGGGGCGCCGAGGGAGGAGGGTCCACTTCGTCACACCGTGCGCGACGTCGGGGCCGTCAGTCACGCCCTCTGTCAGCGCCAGGTCGGTGACCTGGTCGGCGTGCGCGGACCGTTCGGCAGCGATTGGCGGGTTTCGCCGGACTGCGCCCCAGGCCCCATCCTCGACGTCCACGACGTCGTCGTAATCGCCGGAGGCATCGGTCTCGCCCCCTTGCGTGGTGCGGTCCACGAGCTCGTGGCCAGAAGCCACGAGACCGGTGGACGGGTCTTCGTCCTCGTCGGCGCCCGCGACCCTTCCCAGGTCGTCTACCACGACGATCTCGAGGCCTGGGATCGAGAGGGAGCCGTGGTCCTCGTCACGGTCGACCGCGGCACACCCGAGTGGCGGGGTCGGGTGGGGCTGGTGACGGCGCTGCTCGCCGATGCGGGCTTCGACCCCTCGTCGACGGCGGCGTTGATCTGCGGACCGGAGATCATGATGCGATTCTCGGCCCGGGCCCTCGTGGACTCGGGCGTCGACGCCAGCCGGATCCTGGTGTCGCTCGAACGCAACATGCAGTGCGGTCTGGGCTGGTGCGGGCACTGCCAACTAGGGCCGTTCCTACTATGTCGTGACGGCCCGGTGGTCCCGTACAGCGGCGTCGTGAGCACTCTGCTCAACGAGCGTGAGCGATGACCCCCGACACGAGGGACTCGCGCCCGACGCTCGCCGTGTGGAAGTTCGCATCGTGCGACGGCTGCCAACTGAGCCTGCTCGACTGCGAGGACGAGCTGTTGGCCCTCGCGGGTGCGGTGCGGATCGCGCACTTCACCGAGATGTCGCGTACGAGCCTCCCGGGCCCCTACGACATCTCCCTCGTGGAGGGCTCCATCACCACGCCCGATGACGCCCTGCGCATCCAGGAGGTTCGCGCCAGCTCCCGCCACCTCGTCACCATCGGCGCGTGCGCCACCGCCGGCGGCGTCCAGGGCCTGCGCAACTTCGCCGCCTCCGGAGAGTACGCCGGCCTGGTCTACGCCCATCCCGAGTACTTGCGCACCCTCGATACCTCGACGCCCATCTCGGCGCACGTGAAGGTGGACTTCGAGCTACACGGCTGTCCGATCGACCGGGGCCAGCTGCTCGAGGTCCTCACCGCCTTCCTCGCGGGTCGCCGACCGGTGGTGCCGGGTCACTCGGTCTGCCAAGAGTGCAAGAGTCGTGGCACGGTCTGTCTCGTCGTGCGCGACGCCACGAGCTGCTTGGGCCCGGTGACCCGCAGCGGCTGTGGGGCCCTGTGCCCGTCGCTCGGGCGCGGTTGCTTCGGCTGCTTCGGCCCGTCCGACAGCGCCAACACGGCGTCGCTGTCCCGGCAACTGGCCGAGCATGGCGCCAGCGACCTCGAGTTGGCGCGCCTGTTTCGGACATTCAACGCCAACGCGCCGGAGTTCCTGCACCAGTCGGTGGCGCTCGGCGCCGCTTCACCGGGTCGGGATCGCACGACGTCCGAAAGCGGGGCGGGATCATGACCCACGGATCCCAACGCGAGCGGACGATCGGCGTCGAGGGCATCTCACGGGTCGAGGGCGAGGGATCCTTGCGGGTCTCGGTTCGTGACGGCACCGTCACCAACGTGGCCCTCGAGATCTTCGAGCCGCCGCGCTACTTCGAGGCGATGCTCGTGGGGCGTCACTTCAGCGAGGCCCCCGATATCACCGCGAGGATCTGCGGAATCTGCCCGGTCGCCTACCAGATGTCGGCCTGCGCGGCGATGGAGGACGCGTGCGGGGTCGTCGTCGACGAGCGGGTGACGGCGCTTCGCCGTTTGCTCTACTGCGGCGAATGGATCCAGAGTCACGCGCTGCACGTCTACCTCCTGCACGCCCCCGACTTCCTCGGCTGCGCCGACGCGGTCGAACTGGCCGAGCGCGACCGCCCCGCCATCGAGCGCGGCCTCGCGCTGAAGCGAACGGGCAACCTGCTGATGGAGACGGTGGGCGGTCGCGCCATCCATCCGGTCAACGTCCGTGTCGGCGGCTTCTACCGGGCACCCGACCGCGACGTCATCGCGGCGCTCGGCGAGCCTCTGCGCCACGCGCGCGACGCCGCGCTGGCGACCGTTCGATGGGTCGGTGGCTTCGACTTCCCCGACGTGGTGGGCGACTACCGCTACGTCGCGCTGCGTCACCCGGAGCACTACGCCATCGAGAGAGGTCGACCGACGTCGGCGGACGGCTCGGACTTCGACGTCGCGCACTTCGCCGACCTGGTGGTCGAGGAGCACGTGGAACGCTCGACGGCGCTGCACGCGCGACTGGGTGGGCGTCACTACCTCACGGGACCGTTGGCTCGCTACGCCATCAACGGCGACGTGCTGCCGTCCATCGCGCGCCAGGCCGCGCGCGACGTGGGACTGGCCACGCGGGTGGACAATCCCTTCCAGAGCATCGTCGTGCGAGCCGTCGAGCTGGTGGCCGCCTGCGACGAGGCGCTGTCGCTCGTCGAGGCGTACGAGCCGCCGGACCCGCCGGCGACTGAGGTGGCCCCGCGAGCGGGCATCGGGACTGGAGCGACCGAGGCGCCCCGCGGTCTGCTCTTCCACCAGTACGAGATCGACGAGCGCGGAACGATTCTTCGTGCTCGGATCGTGCCGCCGACCTCGCAGAACCAGCTCACCATCGAAGACGACCTGCGCCGGGTGGCGCAGGCCGGCCTAGACCTCGATGATCACGACCTGCAGTGGCGCTGTGAACAGGCGGTACGCAACCACGACCCGTGCATCTCGTGCGCGGCCCACTTCCTCGACCTCGAGGTGGTGCGCTCATGACGACCATGGACCGTCACGCCCGAGTGGTGCTCGCCGGCTTCGGCAGCGAATACCGACTCGACGACGGCGTCGGGCCGTTGGTCGCCGCCCGGGCCGAGCGCGAGTCCGAGGCGCGCGACGTCGGCCCACTGAGCGACCCGCTCGACCTCCTGGGCCATTGGAACGGCGCGGAACTGGTGATCGTGATCGACGCCGTGCGCTCGGGCGTGGCCCCAGGGACGGTTCGCGTGGTGGAGATCGACGTCGATGCGGACAGTCGCGTGACCGGCGGCGACCAGTCAGCCGCGCCGGGCACGACCAGCACCCACGGCATTGGACTCGAGGGTGTCCTGCGCCTCGCGCGAGCGATCGGCCAGGCCCCCAAACGGTTGGTGGTGGTAGGCATCGAGGGTGAGCGCTTCGGCGTCGGCGAGGGTCTGAGCCCGGCCGTCGAGGCCGCGGTGTCCGACGCCGTGCGCGCGGTCGTCGGACTCGTGAGGGAGGTCTAGATGTGCACGAGTCGCCTTCACCGGGTGCTGCGCCGCGACGGCGACGCGGCCGTCGACGTCGAGGACCTGGACGGCACGGTCCACCGCGTCTCTTTGCTGGCGCTCGACGGACCGGCGCCCGAGACGGGGGATTGGCTCGTCGTTCACAGCGGCTACGCCATCGACCGGGTCGAGCGCGACGAGGCCGAGGCCGTCGCCGAGGAGATTCGCCGAGGTCCCGTCAGCGGGCCCGAGTACGAGGGAGTTCGACATGAGCGTTGAGACAAAGTCCGGTTCGAGGCCGGCGAAGCGAGCAGTGCCCGGAGCACTGGTGGCCGGCGCCACGTCAGTGGTCAGTGGCGTGTCAGTCTTCGTCAATAGTTACGGCGTGCACGCGGTGACTTCGCCCGCGGTCTACACCACGGCGAAGAACGTGGTGGCGTCGGGGATCCTCGCGCTCGCGGCGTTCGTGGGGTTTCGCGCGCGCGCTCGCGCGCGCGGCACGGCCGCGTCAAACTTCGTGGACGTGGCGTCGACGTCCGCCGACGGGGCGGATCGCGACGCACCGGCGAGGGCGCAGTGGGGCCGATGGCTGGGCCTCGCGTACGTCGGGGTCTTCGGCGGGGGACTGGCCTTCGTCCTCTTCTTCAACGGACTGGCCCAGAGCGAGCCGGCGTCGGCGGCGTTCTGGCGCGACACAATGGTGCTCTGGGTCGCACTGATTGCCGTGCCGGTGCTGCGCGAGCGGATCAGGTGGTGGAACGTGCTCGCCGTCGTGATGCTCTTCGTCGGCGAGGTCACGATGACGGGCGGAGTCGGTCAATTGGGCGCCCACCGGGGCGAGTTCTACGTTCTCGGTGCGACGGTGATCTGGGCGCTTGAGGTCGTCTTCGCCAAGCGCCTGCTGCGCGAATTGGCGCCCGCGACGTTGGCGCTCGTTCGCATGGGCGTGGGCGCGTTGGCGCTCGTTGCCTACCTGGGTATCACCGGGGCGCTGCCCGCCCTCTTCTCGCTCGACGCCGTCCAACTGCGATGGGCACTCGTCACGGGTGTGCTGCTGGCCCTCTACGTGGCCACCTGGATGACGGCGCTGGCACGAGCCCGCGCGCTCGACGTGACCTCGGTCCTCGTCGGCAGCGTCCTCGTCACTTGGACGCTCCAGGTGGTCGCCGGCACCACGTCGCCGGCGCCGGCCTCACTCGGGTTGGTGCTCATCGCGCTCGGTGTCGGCCTCGTGGTGCGCGCCGGGCTGTCTCGGTCCTACTCCGCCGGTCGCCGGCCCGAGGTTCCGTGAACAACGCTCCGTCATCAATGAGGGAGTTCTCACTCGCATCGGGACCGGTGCTCTTCTCGCGCTACGCCTATCCTCCGAACTCGCTCGGCTACTGCGGACCGGGCGACTCTGGCGCCCTGCTCGAGGCGGGGTCCGATGGTCGCCCGGTCGGGCAGTTGGCGCACCTGGCCCGTCAGTTCGAGGGGGCCTGGCCGTACCTCGAACTCATTGCGGGCTGCAACGGATTGCGCGATCCGCTCGACCGCCGGGTCGTCGAGGCCTACTGGGTGGGCAATGAGCTCTTGCTGCGGGTGCCGGCCGGCATCCTGGCCTCGTCACTCGACGACCGGTTCGCCCGTCGGGTCGGCGCGCGCCGGGGCGACCTCGTCGCGGCGGCGGTCGCGGGCGGGGTGGCCCAGCACAGCCTGCACGTCTTTGGCGTCTACCCGTGGCTCGGGATGCTCCGAGCGGGCAAGGAAGGCCCTCCGCTCGAGGTGATCGACCGATGCCGGATCAGGTGGGGCCGGGTCGAGACTGTTCGTGGCGACCTGGTGACGGTCATGAGCCGAGCCCTTGGCTTCGACGGTTCACGGCTCGTGCTGGGCGAGGAGCATCTCGAAGAGGTGCGCCGCAGCCTTGACGGCGTCGGCTTCGTCGATGACCTGGAACCGGGCGACACCGTGTCAATGCACTGGGACTGGGTCTGTGACCGGCTTTCGCCGATCGCGTTCGACTGGTTGCGCTACTGCACGCGGCGCAACCTGCGGGCCGTCAACGACCTGGCCCTCCCCGGGCCGGCGGTAGCCTGCGACGTCTGAGCCGAGAAGAGGGAACGCACGATGAAGATGGTCACCGAGTCCCACGTCGCCGAGCGGCTCCGAGAGCTTCCGGGACCCGACCCGCGCATTGTCGTGTCGGGCAACTTCGCCACGCCCTGGGAGCTCGTGCGGATCGTCGACGCCACCCTCGAGCGCTGTCGGACCTTCGTGATGAACCCTCAAGCGGGCTGGCCAGTGCGCTCGGGTTTCGTCACCGAGACTCCGTTCGTCGGACCGGGCGCGCGCGACGATCCGTGGCTCGACTACCTGCCGATGCGTCTGTCGCTGGTCCCACGGCTCTTCGCCTCGATCCGCCCGCCCGAAGCGGTCCTGGTCCAGACCTCCTCTCCTCGCAACGGTAAGGTCTCGCTCGGAATCGAGGTCAACATCCTGCCGGCCGCGATCGACGAGGTGCGCCGTCGCGGTGGACTGGTCGTCGCCCAGGTGAACCCCCGCATGCCCTACACCCACGGTGACGGCGAGATCGACGTCGAGCTCATCGACCTGGGCATCGACGTCGACGCACCGTTGCCCTCACCACCGGTACGCCCCCCCGACGACGCCGCCTCGGTGATCGGTGAACTGGTCTCGTACCTGGCTACCGACGGCGGCACCCTGCAGATGGGCATTGGTCAGATTCCCGACGCGGCGCTCGAGTTCATGCACACCAAGCATCGAATGGGTGTGTGGTCCGAGCTGGTGAGCGACGGGGTCATGGACCTCGACCGCTCGGGCGTATTGGACCCGCAGCGCCCCCTCGTCGCCTCGTTCCTCTTCGGCACCCCCGAACTCTACGAATGGGTTGACGGCAATCCCCGCTTGACAATGCGACGCACCGAGATCGTGAACGACCCGGCGCGCATCGCCGACCAGCCGGCAATGCTCTCGATCAACACCGCGCTCGAGGTCGACCTCTTCGCCCAGGCCAACGCCAGTTTCGTGCGGGGCAAGATCTACTCGGGCTTCGGAGGACAGCCGGACTTCGTGAGTGGCGCACTGCACTCCGCAGGCGGCCACGCGGTGCTCGCCCTGCGCTCGTGGCACGAGAAGAGCGACGCGTCGAACATCGTGCCGATTCTCCACGACCCCGTCTGCTCGTTCCAACACTCGGTGATCGTGACCGAACAGGGTCTGGCGGCGATCTTTGGTCGCAGCCAGCACGCCCAGACCAGGCTCCTGATCGAGGAGGCGGCGCATCCGAGAGCCCGCGAGGGACTCTGGCGCGCGGCCGAGTCGCTCGGTCTGCTTCGCCCCGGCGAGCAGCACTGACGACCGATCATCCCCGCGCGCGGGTGTGACAGCGCCGATGGCTTACAGTGGGCGAATCGGCAGCCCGTGACGCCGCGGAGTCAGGGGGCGACCGTCCACCCTCGACCACGTGGGCGCTGGATCACGAAGGGGGCGCATCATCGCTGACCAACCTGACGGACGGGGCCCGACTCCCGGGTACGACGCGCCTCGCGTCACGCGGCCCGAGACCAACGGACGGTTCCCCGAGTCGGGGGCGACGGTGCTACGTGCGGTGCTCGACCAGTTCGCCCACAACTTCCTCTTGAACGACCTCGGGGTGGAGTTGGCCTCGGGACGACGGGTGACGTCGGCGTACTCCGAGCGACTGTCGATCCCCGGCCACGAACCGCGACGCCGGGAGTCGTCGGTCGAGCGGGTGCACCAAGCGCGAGTCGCCGTGCGCCGCCTGCGCTCGACGGTGCGCACTTTCGGTGGCCTGATGGATCCCGCGTGGTCGCGCGGCGCGTCCGCCGAACTGTCTTGGTACGGCGACGTCCTGGGCGCCGCCCGCGACCTCGACGTGATGCGCGCCGCGATCGCTCGCTCGGTGTGGCTCGTCGACGACGAGTCGCTGCGGGCCCTCCTCATGGGCTTCCTCGACCAGTCGATCGCCGAGGCGGTCGGCCGGGGAGTCGAGGAGAGGTCGACCGCGCGCTACTCGCGCCTCGTCGAGGAGATCTCGTCGATGGCAACGCGCGCGAGATTCACCGACGAGGCCGACGAGCCGGCCGATGAGGTGCTCGCGCGCCACTTGAAGCCCACCTGGCGCGACGCGTGTGAGTCGTACCACGACGCCCTCCAGCGAACCACCGTTCGCCGATTGCATCGACTGCGCATCAGCCTCAAGCGGGTCCAGTACGCCAGCGAGACCGTCGGGATCGTGGAGGGCAAGCCGGCCATCCGACTGGCCCGTGCGGCCGAAACCCTGCAGACGAAACTGGGCGCCGTCCACGACGCGACCGTCGCGTCAGCGTGGCTCGCGGACCTGATCGAGGTCGAGGCGAAATTGAAGCGGCCCCTGACCGATCTGGTGGCGTTCCACGTGACGGCTGGACGCGAAGCCCGTCGTGGATGGCGCGACGAGATGAAGAGGGTGGAGCGGACCTGGGCCCGTCGCCGCGAGGAGTTGGCCCGCTTCGAGGTCACCGACTGAGCCGTCGTCGAGGGCGTTGGCCTCGCCGGTGTTAGGGCTACGCGACGTCGGTGAGACGGTTCGTGAGGTCGGAGTGGTCCGCGGTCGCCTGGCCCTTGAACGACACGACGCGCTCGATCGCGACGTTCATGACCGGTCGACTCGCGAGCGCGCCCTCGTGGTGGCTGTTCCAGACCTGGAGCAGTCCCCGGGCGATGGTGACGTGCGTGCCGCGGACCATGTGGAAATCGCTGTGTCCGTACTGGCCCGCCCGCTTCTCCTCGATGATGTAAGTCGTCAACATGGCCCCTCCCTGCCAGTAGTCTTCGCCAACTGGACAAGGAGATGGGTTCTCTTGAGTAAGAAGAGACTAAGAACTGCACGGAACTTGCACGACCGTCACCCCGGTTTCGACTGTGCGAAGATGTCCGCACTCTCGAACCTCCACTCCGGTGCCGCGATGTAATCGCCATGCGACGACGCTGGTACGGGTCCGTCACCGGTGCCGAACGAATAGTCTCTGGCGAAGGAGGTAGCCATGGTCCACCCGGCGCTGGAGCCATTCATCCGAGCGGTGCGCGAGACGCCGACTCAGCATCCCTCGTCGCAAACCCTCGTGGACCGTCGGGCCGACTATCGTCACCTCTCCGACGCCGTCATGGGAGTCGCCGAGCCCGTGGAATCGGTGCTCGACCTTCGACTCGAGCTCCCAGACCGGACCCTGAACGCCCGTCTCTACGTGCCGCTCAACGACGAGAGCAAGGCGCTGGTCGTCTACTTCCACGGCGGGGGTTTCGTGGTGGGCGACCTCGAGACCCACGACGGCCTGTGTCGACGGCTGTCGGCCGACACCAGGATGCGCTTCTTGTCCGTGGAGTACCGCCTGGCGCCCGAGCATCCGTTCCCGGCCTCGATCAACGACGCCGTCGACGTGCTCCGCCTCGTCGCCGGGCGAGTCGGCGACTTCGATGATCCGTCAGCCAAGTTGATCGTCATGGGCGACTCCGCGGGAGCGACGATCGCGACCGTGGCGTGTGCGCTCACTCGCCGCGAGGACCTCGGCATCGCTGCCCAGGTGGTGATCTGCCCGACGCTCGGACCCGAGCTCTTCACCGACTCGGTCCACGAATTCGGCGAGGGCCACATGCTCGACATCGACCACCTGCGCTACGACTACGGGCTGTACTTGGGCGAATGGAGCGACCACACCGACCCGCGCGTCAGTCCGCTCATGTTCGCCGACCTCGCCGGCGCGCCGGCCGCGATAGTGGTGGTCGCCCAGTGCGACCCTTTGCGAGACGAGGGCGTGGCATACGCCGGGTTGCTGGAGCACTTCGCCGTCCCGGTCGAGCTGCTGGAGGCCGAGGGCATGGTCCACGGATTCCTCCGCCTCGGACAAGTGGTACCCGAGGCGCTCGAGGTCGTCGACGACCTGGCGGCCCACATGCACCGCTACGTCGAGCACGCCTCCTCGTGAACGTCCTGTTCATCACCCTCGATCAGTTCCGGGGCGACACCTACGGGGCGGCCGGACACCCATTGGTCAAGACCCCCACGCTCGACCGGATCGCGGGGGAGGGGGTGCGACTCGCCCGTCACTTCTCGCAGTCGGCACCCTGCTCGCCGGGTCGCGCGGCGCTGTACACCGGCACGTACCAGATGAACAACCGGGTCGTCGCCAACGGCACTCCGCTGGCGGCGGCACTGGACAACATCGCCTTCGTCGCACGGCGTGCCGGCTACGACCCGACCCTCTTTGGCTACACCGACCAGGGTCTCGACCCCAACGGCGCCCAGGGCTTCGACGACCCGCGCCTCGATAGCTACGACGGCGTCCTGCCGGGCTTCTCGGTTGGTCTGTACCTGCCCGAGAGCCAGGCGGGCTGGATTCAGCACCTTCGCGCTCACGGCTACGACGTGCCGAGCGGATGGGCCCCGGCCCTGCGGGGTGAGCCGGACCGGCCCGCCGACATGTCGTTGAGCGGATTCCTGACGACCCGCTTCGAAGAGTGGCTCTCGCGCCAGGAGAGCGGCTGGTTCGCCCACCTCAGCTACCTGCGTCCCCATCCCCCCTACGCCGCAGCGGGGGAGTTCGCCTCCATGTACGACCCGGCCGACGTGGACCTACCGATCGCGCCGGTCGCGACGGAGTCGCGCCACCCGGTGCACGAGATTGCGCTCTCGGTGGCGGCCAGTGCCGCGCCCACCGAGCCCGATCAGATCCGAGCGCTGCGCGCCCAGTACTACGGAATGATCAGTGAGGTCGACGCCCAGCTCGCCCGGGTGGTGCGCGCGATCGAAGAGCGCGGCGAATGGGACGAGACAATGGTGGTGGTCACGTCAGACCACGGTGAGCAGCTGGGTGACCACGGACTGATCGAGAAGCTCGGCTTCTTCCCCCAGAGCTACCACGTGCTCGGTCTGTGGCGTGACCCCCGCGACGGCTTCGCTGGCGAGACTGTGAGTCAGTTCACAGAGAACGTCGACCTTCTGCCCACCCTCGCCGACGCGCTGTCACTCGACGAACCGGTGCAGTGCGACGGTCGCTCGCTCGCGCCTCTATTCGCCGACCGCGCCGCACCGTGGCGCCGCGCCGCCCACTACGAGTGGGACTATCGCGAGTACTTCATCAAGAGCCGTTCTGTCGATTGGCCCCGCGACCGCACGCTCTCGCGTCAGAACCTGGCGGTCTCGTTGAGCGACGAGCTCGCCTACGTCCAGTTCGCCGATGGTTCGTTCAAGTGCTACGACCTGGTCGAGGATCCAACGTGGCGCATCGAGTGTCGCGACGCGGAGCGCATAGTCCTTGCCGCCCAAGAGCAGCTGGTATGGCGCCAAGAGCACCTGCGGCGCGAACTGACCGACATGCTGTTGCGCCCGTCGCGACCCGGACGCTGGCCCGCGGGCTTCGCAGTGGACCGCGTCGCTGCGAGCTCCGCCTAGGGTGACGCGCTGCGAATCTCGTCAAGGCGAGGACGGTCCGATCCTCCATCGTCGGACCGTCGAGTACCCGTTTGGTGGGCCGACTCCCTATAAAGTGTTCGGACAGGCCGAAATGTCGCTTGATAAGTAGTATAGAACGATGTCCTTCAGGGGGGTTTGTGCCGACGTTTCCACGTGAGCGCCGATGGCTAGTGCTGTTCGTGCTGTGCATCGCGGTCTTCCTGGTGGTCGTCGATAACACGATCGTGAATGTCGCGCTGCCCACGCTCTCGCGCAACCTCCACGCGTCGAATTCGTCGCTGCAGTGGATTGTCGACAGCTATTCGCTGCCCTTCGCCGGACTTCTGCTCGCCGGCGGGGGACTGTCGGACCGGCTGGGAAGAAAGCGTGTGATGCTGACGGCGCTGGCGGCGTTCGCGCTCTTCTCCCTGCTCGCCGCCTTCTCGCACAACGTGCAGACCCTCTTGACGGCCAGGGCCCTCATGGGCGGCGCCGCGGCGTTCATCTTCCCAGCGACGCTCTCGACGCTCACGGTCGTCTTTGAGGACACGAGCGAGCGAGCCAAGGCCTTCGGCGTCTGGGGGGCGACCACGGGCATCGCCATCGCGCTGGGCCCGATCGCCGGTGGTGCGCTGATCACCCACTTCTGGTACGGCTCGATCTTCCTGGTCAATGTGCCCCTCGCTCTTGTCGGCATCGGAGCGATCGCGCTGGTCGTGCCCGAATCGCGCAGCCCCCTGCGGCGACCCCTTGACTTGGTCGGACTACAACTCGGGACGGTCGGTGTCACGGCGCTCGTGCTCGCAATCATCGAAGGCCCGTCGTGGGGCTGGCTCTCGGGCTCGATTCTGGGCCTGTTCACGTTGGCCGCACTCGTCCTGTTCGCCTTCACCCACTACGAGCTTCGCCGCGACGGCCCTCTGCTCGACGTACGGATCTTCTCCAATCGCACTTTCTCGGCGGGCGCGGGAGCGATCGCCACGAACTTCTTCTGCCTCTTCGGCTTCATTTTCCTCGTCACGCAGTACTTCCAGATGGTGCGGGGCTACTCGGCGCTGTCGGCCGGCGTGCACACGCTGCCCTTCGCCATCGCCGTCATAGTGACCACGCCGCTGGGGGCGCTCGCCGCACTTCGTCTGGGGACGCGCTACGTGGTAGCGCTCGGCCTCGTCATCACCGCGACCGCGCTCTGGTGGATGGCGACGCTCGCGGCGAACGCCCCGTACGGCGGTCCGATCGTCGGGTCGATGGTCACCCTCGCGATCGGCTTCTCGCTCGTCAACGCGCCCTCGGTCGCCGCCACGATGGAGACGCTCGCGCCCGAGCAGATCGGTGGCGGCGCCGCCGGCAACGAGACGACCCGGGAGTTGGGCGGCACGATGGGTGTCGCGGTCATCGGCTCGGTCTTCGCGTCGCTGTTCGGCCCGGACATCCGCCACGCCATGGCGCCGTTCCGGGCGCACGGGCTGACGCTCGCGCAGTTGAACGTGGCCCAAGGCTCGATGCAGGCCGCCCAGGCGACCGTTGCCCAGTTGCCCGCCGCCCTGCGCCCCGCGCTCGACCGAAAGGTCACGAACGCCTTCATGGAGGGACTGCACCGGGGCTGCCTCGTGGCCGCGGCGACGGCACTCGCGGTCGCGTTCATCGTCTTTTTCCATCTGCCGGCCGGGCGTCCGCAGCCGGTGGCCGAGCTCGTCTTGGAGACATAGGCCCACCAATCCCGGCCTGCGTGCCTTTGTTTCTGGATATCTGGTATCAATGGAAGCCATACGCCGACGTCGGCGAATACAAAAGGTTAGGGAGATTTCATGCAGCGAATCCATCGGGTGCGTCAGGCACTCGTCACGACGGGCGTCGCCTCACTGGTGCTGGCCACCAGCATGACCGCGGGCGCCGCCACCACCAGCGGCACCTACAACGCGGGGGCCGCCGCACTCGTGCCGGCGACGTACAAGCACATGACGTTGCAGGTCGCCACGGACGCTACCTACCCACCGGACGAGTCGATGAGCGGAACGAAGATCGTCGGATTCGACGTCGACATGATCCAAGCGATCGCGAAGACCCTCGGCATCAAGGTGAAGGAGAACAACGTCACTTTCGGTGGCATCCTGGGTGGTATCCAGGGCGGGAAGTACCAGGTCGGCAACTCCTCGTTCACCGACACCAAGGCGCGAGAGAAGCAGGTGAACTTCGTCGACTACTTCACCGCCGGTGAGGGCGTCTACGCGAAGTCCTCGTCCACGGTGAAGTTCACCGTGCTGAAGAGCTTCTGCGGCCTGAAGGTTGCTGTCGAGACCGGCACCGTCGAGCAGACCGACGCGCAGGCCGTGTCGAAGACCTGTCCGTCCGGCAAGAAGGTCACGGTGTTGGCGTTCGCGAACCAGAACCAAGCCAACTCCGCGGTCCTCGCGGGCCGAGCCGACGTTGGATTCGTCGACAGCCAGATCGCGGGCTACATCGTCTCGCTGGCCAAGGGCACCTTCAAGCTCGTCGGCAGTGCGGTCAACGTCGCGCCGTACGGCATCGCCACAGCGAAGACACCCGCCGGCAAGGGCCTCGCCAAGGCCTTCGCGGCCGCGTTGAAGATCATGATTGCCAACGGCACCTACGGGGCGATCCTTTCGAAGTGGGGAGTGTCCTCGGGAGCCGTCTCGGCGAGCAAGGTCGTCCTCAACGGAGCGATCTCGTAGCCAACATGTAGTAGAACGAAACGCATGACTTCGAACGGGGACGACGCAGCCAAGGTCGTCCCCGTTCGTCATTACGGACAGTGGGTCGCCAGTCTCTTCGCCTTGGTGCTGCTCGCGATGCTGGTCCACACCCTGCTCTCGAAGGTGCCCTCACAAACAAGCCAGACAGTCTGTCGGACGGTGGGGGGCGTCCGTACGTGCCACCCCCTCATGGTGTGGCGATTCGGCTGGGACGTCGTTGGTCGGTACTTCACCACCGCAGACGTCTTGCACGGATTGGTGATCACGGTGGAGTTGACGCTGATAGCGATGACCCTGGGCATCGTGATCGGAGTCGTCCTCGCAGTCATGCGACTCTCGCCCAACCGGCTGCTGTCGTCGACGGCCTGGTCCTACACCTGGTTCTTCCGAGGAACCCCGGTTTACGTCCAACTGTATTTCTGGTTCTACATCTCGACCATCTTTCACAGCCTCACGATTGGCGTGCCCTTTACGAACATCACGTTCGTTCACCTCAACGTCAACTCGATTCTGCCGGCGTTCGTCTCGGCCTGCGTGGCACTCGGTCTCAATGAGGGCGCTTACATGTCCGAGATCGCCCGGTCGGGGCTGCTCGCCGTCGACGAGGGCCAGACCGAAGCCGCGAGTTCGCTTGGTATGACGCGCCCTCAGACGCTCCGTCTCGTCGTACTGCCCCAGGCGATGCGCGTCATCATCCCGCCGACCGGCAACGAGTTGATCTCGATGCTGAAGACGACGTCACTCGTCAGCGCCGTCAGCGTCGTCGACCTCTTCGGCGCGACGTCGAACATCTCGGCGGCGAACTTCCAGAACACCCCGCTATTGATCGTGGCGAGCCTCTGGTACCTGATCATCACGACGATCCTGTCGATTGGCCAGTTCTACCTCGAGCGGAAGTTCGCCCGTGGGGCGCTGCGAACGCCGCCGCCCACCCCGATCGCACGCCTGCGCAGCGACGTGAAGGGCGTCCTCGGTAAGTTCCGCACGGCTCGCGTTCCCAAGGGGGTTCGAGCATGAGCACGTCGGGCGTGACGCCCATGGTCGAGGCGATCGGCGTCCATAAGCACTACGGCGGCGTCGTCGTGCTGAAGGGCGTGGACCTCAGCGTCGCCCGTGGAGAGGTGACCTGTCTGATCGGACCATCTGGCTCTGGCAAGAGCACGCTGCTGCGCTGCATCAACCACCTCGAGAAGCACGACGCGGGCGAGTTGCGCGTGGACGGCGAGCTCGTCGGCTACGTGGCTCGCGGGGGCAAGCTCTACGAACTGAACGACAAGCAGATCTGCGGTGAGCGCGCGCAGATCGGCATGGTCTTCCAGCGCTTCAACCTCTTCCAGCATCTGACGGTGCTCGACAACATCACCGTTGGTCAGGTCAAAGTGAAGGGGATTGAGATCGAAGTCGCCCGGGCCAAGGCCCGCCAGCTCCTCGCTCGAGTGGGACTTGAGAACAAGGAGAAGCACTATCCATCCCAGCTCTCCGGTGGGCAGCAGCAACGCGTCGCCATCGCTCGCGCCCTGGCGATGGAGCCGAAGTTGATGCTCTTCGACGAACCGACGTCGGCCCTCGACCCCGAGTTGGTCGGTGAGGTCCTCGACGTGATGAAGGACCTTGCGAAGACCGGCATGACCATGATCGTCGTGACCCACGAGATGAACTTCGCCCGGGAGGTCGCTAATACTCTTTACTTCCTCGACGGTGGCGTCATCGAAGAGTCGGGCGATCCCCGCGTCGTACTTTCGTCACCGTCGTCGGATCGGCTGAAGAGCTTCCTTTCCAAGGTCCTGTAGCTGGCCCATCAGTCGGCGCCGAACCGTGCTCCGTCGAAGGCGTCCACTGTCGTGAAGTCGCCCACGGCCCGTCGCGTCAGCTTCGTGACCTTCTTCGCGGGATAGCCGAGTGCCACGATCGAGGCGAGAGCGAAGTTCGGTGGTGCGTTGAGAGCGTCGAGCACCCCGCGCTCGTTCCGGATGGCCACCGTGGTCATCACGCCACCGACGCCGCGTTCGTGCGAGGAGAGCAGGATGTTCCAGACGAACGGGTAGATCGACGCGCCGCCGGCGATTTGGTATCGACCGAGGTCGCGGTCGGTCGCCGCCAGTGCCGTCAGGTCGGCCAGGACCGCCAGCATGACCGGCACCCGGTCCAGCGATTCGGGGAAGCCGTTGGGTTGCGAGAGGGCGACGGCCGCGTCGCGTTGCGCGAAGGCGGCCGCGCGGTCGGTCTCGGTGGCGAGGGGCGAGAAGGGGGTGAGCCTGGCGAGGCGATGAGCGACGTAGTCGTGCCATCCGTCAAGGTACAGGTCGCGCAGGGTCTCACGACGGCCCGGGTCCCGTACGACGATGACGTGCCACGCCTGACGGTTGCCGCCCGAAGGGGCGAAGCGGGCGTCGTCCAGGATCGCCGAGAGGACGTCATCGGTGACGGGCCGATCGGTGAAGTCACGCACGGAGCCAGTGGTTCGAAGTGCATGAATCAAGTCCATGGTGCCACCCTACGAGACGTTCTTACTGGCTCGCTCCGGCGTCGCGGCGGTTGAGCAGGGTGACGCCGACGCCAAAAACGACCACCACGTAGAGGGTGAGGATCAGGAGAGCACTCACGGCGCCGAAGCTATTGACGGCCGTGGTCGGCGACATCATCGACTGGCCCAGTGCCGACGGTTCGAACTTGGCCACGTGGTTCTGCCAGCTCTGGGGTAACAGGAAGATTACGATCGGCAGTATCAACAGGAGCGAAGTGAACACGCTGATGCTCGCAGCGCTCTGACGCAGGATGAGTCCCAGCGAGTAGCCAATGATCGAGAGCAACGTCAGGTAGATGCCGGCGAACAAGACTGATCGCAGCACCGCTCCGCTGCTCAGCGACGCCGTTGGAACTGCGCCCGAGAAGATTGCCTGACCAAGCTGGAATGTGATGAAGCAGGCAACTTCGCACATGACGAATAGCGAGACGAAGAGCACGATGAGTTTGCTGAGCGCCAATCGGGTTCGGTGGGGCACCGCGGCGAGGGTCGAGCGGATCGATCCCGAAGAGAACTCGCTCGTGATGAACAGCGCGCCGATCACTCCGACCGCAAACTGGGCGAAGAGTGTGCCGCCAAGGCTTGTCGAGACGGGATCGAATGTGAGTTTGCGCAGTGGGTCCATCTCGTTGTAGTGGCCGCGGACAGCGGTCGTGATGAGAGCACCTAGCCCGATGGTCAGCACGAAGGTGACGATCACCCCCATGATCGTCGAGCGCACCGAACGGAACTTGATCCATTCGGCCTTGGTGGCCGACAGGAGCGTGACGTCGCCGTTCACGCGGCTCCCGTCGGGTGACTTCCGTACTCGACGGAGTCGGCGGTGAGGTCCATGAAGACCTCCTCAAGAGACGCGCGCTGCGGGGTCAGCTCGTGAAGGACGACGCCGGCGCCAAAGGCGATCTCGCCCACCTGGTCCGAAGTGAGGCCACTCACGGAGAGTCCGTTGTCATTGATCTCCTGGACAACGCCCTGCTCGGCGCGTAGCGCCGTCGTCAGCCTCTGGGGATCGGAGGCACGTACGAAGACGGTGCCTTGGACCGTCGCCGTGAGGTCGTCGACCGAACCTTGGGTGATGAACTTTCCCCGTCCAATGACGATGATCTGGTCGGCGCTGACCGCCATCTCGCTCATCAGGTGCGAGCTCACGAAAACGGTCCGCCCCTCCTTGGCCAATGACTGGAAGAACTCCCTGATCCACTTGATTCCCTCAGGGTCGAGGCCGTTGACCGGTTCATCGAAAAGAAGTACCTCGGGATCGCCGAGCAGAGCGCCAGCGATGCCGAGTCGCTGGCTCATGCCCATCGAGAAGCCGCCAACCTTCTTGTTGGCGACGGAGCTGATCCCGGCGAACTCGAGGACCTCGTCGACCCTCGCCGACTTGATCTTGTTTGACGCTGCGAGCGCGCGCAGGTGATTGCGTGCGGTGCGCCCGGGGTGCACCGCCTTGGCGTCGAGCAGCGCCCCGACTTCGTGCAGAGGAGACTTCAGGTCGTGGTAACTCTTGCCGTTGATTGTGGCGCCGCCCTTGGTGGCGTGGTCGAGGCCGAGAATAATCCGCATCGTCGTGGACTTGCCCGAGCCGTTCGGTCCGAGGAACCCGGTGACGACGCCCGGCTTCACCTCGAAACTCAGGTCGTCGACGGCCAGTGTCTTGCTGTAGCGCTTGGTGAGGTGGTCGACGACTATCATTTAGTTCCTTCAGTGACTCTACTGACACGAGTCAGGCGCTCAGGCGTACGGCATCAGGAAGCGGCTCGGGGAGCGTCAGTGGCGCTGGCGGCGCAGCGACTGACAGCGCGCGCACGCACCCGTGATCGCGGTGTGGTGGCGGTTGAGTGCGAAACCGAATGTGCGCTGGAGGTCCTTGTCCAGCGCGTCGAAGTGCGAAGCCGGGATCTCGAACGTAGCGCCACACTCCTCGCAGGTCAGGTGTCCGTGGACGGTCCCCGCGAGGTGATAGACGGCCGCGTGCTGATCGAGGTGGGCGTGCACGACGATGCTCAATTCTTCGAACTCCTCCAGGATTCGGTATACGGTCGAGGGGCTGACATCGGGCTGGCGATCCTGAACGGCGCGGGTGAGTTCGTCGGCCGTGAGGTGCCCGGGCGCCGCGACCAGGACCTCGGCGACCGTGCGCTTAGCTGTCGTCAAGCGCTTTCCGGCACCGCGAATGGTCGAGACGATCACTTCGAGGTCCTCTCCGTGCTCGTCCATGGCCAAAGATTACGTGAGTGCGAACAGGCGCCGGGAACCCGTACTCTTAGACCATGCACTCGCGCAAAGAGATGGTCACTCCGCAGCAGGCACTGAAGGGTCGTGCCGACGCGATCATCGTCGCCCAGCCGCACCGAGTGTTCGGCGGCTCGATGGCGGCGCCAGCTCCGGTCGGCACCGAGACGGCCTACGTCGCAATGGGCTGCTTTTGGGGTGCGGAGCGCAAGTTCTTCGAGCTGGGCGGCGTGGTGTCGACCGCCGTGGGCTATGAGGGCGGTTACACCCCGAACCCGACGTACCAAGAGGTGTGCTCGGGAATGACCGGACACGCCGAGACCGTGAAGGTGGTCTTCGATCCGGCGGTAGTGTCGTACGCCGAAGTGATTCGTTGCTTCTACGAGAATCACGATCCCACCCAGGGCAACCGCCAGGGCGGTGACGTCGGCACGCAGTACCGCAGCGCCATCTACTTCCTCGATGAACGTCAGGAGCGGATCGCACGCGAGGTCACCGCGACCTTCGCCGAGCGTCTGCACGCGGCCGGCTACGGACCGATCACGACCGAGGTCGCTTTGGCGGGCCCCTTCTACTTGGCCGAGGAGTATCACCAGCAGTACCTGGTCGCCAATCCCAATGGCTACTGCGGGCTCGGTGGCACCGGTGTGAGCTGCCCCATCGGACTCGCGACGACGTAGTAATCGGCGACCGGCGCGACGTAGCGTCCAGTCCCACGGTCCGTTGAACGTACGATGTCGCCGGCGCTCACCAACTTTGGCCGGGCTCCACGGGGAAGGTTGAGCCTTAATCCCCACCACTAGGGTGAGTTCCAACGTTGCGCGCCAGCGGCGCCCTTCTCGAGTTCTGAAGTGGGAGTGACAATGACGAATCAGCTCGCGGCGCCCATGCCCAAGCGGGAGCTGTACTGGGTATTCGGCGCATTGATGCTAGGCATGCTGTTGGCGGCCCTCGACAGCACCATCGTGGCCACGGCGTTGCCGACCATCGTTGGCGACCTGCACGGAGCCAATCACATCACTTGGGTCGTGGTCGCCTACCTCCTCTCTTCGACGGTGAGCACCCCCTTGTGGGGAAAGCTCGGCGACCTTCACGGTCGCAAGGTCTACTTCCAGGCGGCGATCATCATATTCCTCGTGGGCAGCATGCTCTGCGGAGTCGCGCACAGCATGGTCATGCTCATCGTGTTTCGAGCGCTCCAGGGGCTCGGCGGGGGAGGGCTGATGGTCGGTGCCCAGGCTGTGATCGCCGACCTCGTCCCGCCGCGTGAACGAGGTCGCTACGCCGGCTTCTTCGGAGGGACCTTCGGTGCGGCGACCGTCCTCGGCCCGCTGCTCGGCGGCGTCATCGTCGACAACTGGTCCTGGCGCTGGATCTTCTTCGTCAATCTTCCCTTTGGCATCCTTGCCCTGGTCGTCTGCGCGGCCAAGCTGCCGAGCGCCGGACGGCGCGTAGCGCACGTCATCGACTACGCCGGCATCATCACGCTCACCATCTCCGCGTCGGCCCTCATCCTGTTCACGTCGTTGGGTGGCACGACAATCGCCTGGGGTTCGACGGAGTCGATCGGGTTCCTCGTGATTGGCGTCGTGACGGCAGTGGTCTTCGTGATGATCGAGCGGAGATCGTCCGAACCGGTGCTCGCACCTCGACTCTTCGCCAATCGAGTCTTCTCGTCTGCTTCGGCGATTGGATTCGTCGTGGGGTTTGCGATGTTCGGAGCAATGGTGTTCCTGCCGCTCTACCTGCAGCTCGTACGTGGCGTCTCGCCCACGATGTCCGGACTCCGGCTGTTGCCGATGATGGCGGGGCTCCTCGTCGCGTCAATCGTGACGGGACAGTTGGTGTCCAAAGGCTGGCGCTACCGACCCTTTCCGATCTTCGGCACGGCGATCATGACGATCGGGCTCGGCCTGCTCGGAACCCTTGGCGTCAGCACCTCGTCGTGGATGATGGGTCTCTATATGACCGTGCTCGGCGTCGGACTCGGACTCGTGATGCAGATCCTGGTCACCGCGGTGCAGAATGCCGTCGACGTCAGCGACCTTGGTGCCGCGACGGCCGGGGCGAACTTCTTTCGATCGATTGGCGGTTCGTTCGGGACGGCCGTCTTCGGTGCTCTGTACGTGAATCAGTTGCCGCACCAGCTGGCGGCGGGCATCGCCGCCCACCCCGACGTGCACCACATCCTCTCGCCGACGCTGTGGACGCCGACCAACCTGCGTCGCCTGCCGGCCAATGAGCTGTCGGTGATCCTGCACGCCATCGCCGGATCGGTCCAGACGGTCTACCGCTACGCGTTGCCGTTCGGCGTCCTGGCCGTGATCCTGTCGCTCTTCTTGCCCGAGGTCACGCTTCGAACGAGTCTGCATCCAATTGCCGACGAAATTCCGATGTCAAACGCCGAACTCCTCGACTGAGCACGTCGAGACATTCGTCGAAGTCGATGTCGCCGCCGTAGTAGGGATCGGCGACGTCGAGGTCCAAACCCGGTTCCAAAAGATTGCGGAGCATGACGACCTCGGTGGATGGATTCGTCAGACGCCATCGTACTTCGTGAAGGTGCTCACGAGTCATCACGACGATGACGTCTTGCTCGTCGAGGTAGGCGCGATCGGCGTGGGCACCCAGGCTCCCCTCCGCAAGGAAGCCGGCCCGGTTGAGCGAGCACCGGGCGCGAGTGTCCATCGGGCTGCCCACGTGCCAGTTCGCGACACCGGCGCTCGTGACGTCCACGCGACCGGCGAGTGATGGATCCTCGGCGACGATCTGGCGGAGCACAACCTCGGCCATGGGCGAGCGACAGATGTTGCCTGTGCAGATCATGGCCACTCGCAGAGGCTGGTCGGTCACTCGTCTCCCTTCGTTGAGGTCATTTCTAGCCGACCAGACTTCCCAATCTGACGTGCGAAGTTGGCGGGGGAATAGGTACAATGGGCTCAGGATCTATCGAAGGGAGACGCGATGCCACTTTCCGAGCATGAGCAGCGAATCCTGGCCGAGCTGGAGGAGTCCCTCTCCAAGCAGGATCCCCGCTTCGCAAAGAACGTGCGTGAAACCAACGTCTACGCCCACGGTGGGCGGCGCGTGCGTTGGGGCATCGCCGGCTTCGTCGCTGGTCTCGTGATCCTGGTCCTCTTCTTCTCGACGTCAGTCCTCCTGGGACTCGTTGGCGTGGCCTTGATGTTCGTCTCCGCAGTGGTAATCGAGCGTAACGCTCGTCTATTGGGCCGTGCGTCCTGGCAGGACATCACCCGTTCTGCCCAGGGCGACGACGCCCACGCGAACTACGGTCCCCGGACCAGTTCGCTTCGCGACTGGTTGTCGCGTCAGCGCCGCACTCGAGAATGACCTCCGCCGGGGACGCGCCACGCGCGTTCCCGTGTCTAGCTCTCGACATTGGCGCGACCAAGGTCGAATGCGCGCTCGTACGAGTTGACGGCACTCTCGGCTCTCGCGACCGGATCCTTGTCGCGGACCACGAGGTCGACCTCATCGGCGCGATCATCGCGATGGCTCGACGGATTGCGAGCGTGGAGACCGTGGGCGTCGTCGGTGTGGCGTGCGCTGGACCCATGACCTTCAACGGCGAGGAGGTGTCGCCGCTCAATATCCCTGCGTGGCGGGACTTCCCGCTCCGCCGGCTTCTCCTCGATGGCCTCGACCTCGACGTGCACATCGACGGTGACGCTCGGGCGCTCGCATTGGCGGAGGGCGAGTTCGGTGCGGCGAAAGATGTGAGTTCGTACCTGTCGATGGTCGTGTCGACCGGCGTGGGTGGCGGCGTCGTTATCGACGGTCGACTGTTGAGCGGCGATACCGGCAACGCCGGCCACATTGGCCACCTCAACGTCGTGCCCGGCGGCGCACTCTGCTCGTGCGGATCGTACGGCTGCCTCGAGGCCGAGACGTCGGGCTGGGCGATCGAGGCTCGAACGGGCCGTCCTGCGATCGAAGCGGACCAGGCCACGCGCCATCGCACGGGCGACCTGGTTGGGCGCGCCGTGGGCTCGCTTGCATCGGTGCTGGACTTCAACCACTGCTACCTGGCGGGATCGGTGGCGCTCGGCTTCGGCGACGAGTTCTTCGAAGTAGCGAACAAATCGGCTCACGCGGTGGCGATGTTGCACTACTCCCAGGACCTGGAGATCCGTCCCTCCGGTCTCGGGGTCGACGGGGCCCTGCTGGGGGCCGCGCTGGTCGGTTGGCGTGGGGGACAATCGTGAGTCGTTACTGGTCGCCTGGCCTTGGCCCGTATCTCTTGCGTCATCCGTCTCGCACCTCCACGCTGGTGCGTGCCGGTTGGCGGCTGCGCCGACGTGACTGGTGGCGCCACGCGCCCTTTCTGCCCCTTCCCGATCCCACCTACTGGGATTTTCGGATGTCGACCATCAGCGGGTCGCCGGCCGAGCGGCTCACACCTCAGGCGATGGTCGACGCGGCGACGTGGTCGCTGCGTCAGCGAGTGGGAAGGTAGTTGGTCGCGATGGGGCGCGTACTGCTGTTGAACGCCACGTTCGAGCCACTGCAACTCGTGAGCGAGCGACGAGCAGTTGTGCTGATGCTCGCCGGCCGAGCCGAACCGATCGCCACTTCCGAGAATCCGAGCATCTGCCGTTCGGCCACCATCGTGGTCGAGATCCCCGCAATCGTTCGGCTGCACGAGATGGTGAAGCTACCGTCGCGGGTGCGCACACCACCGCTCACGCGACGATCGCTCCTGCTGCGCGACAGCTACCAGTGCGCCTACTGCCTAGAACACGCCGATACTATTGACCACGTCGTGCCGCGCAGCCGGGGCGGTGGCCACGTGTGGACCAACGTGGTGGCGGCCTGCCGTCGGCACAACATGCAAAAGGGCGACCGACTCCTCGAGGAGATCGGTTGGCGGATGCACTTCGAGCCTCGGATCCCCGACGGTCCCTGGTGGCGCTGGCGCCACGTGCCGGACCCCGATCCGCTATGGGCGCCGTACCTGCCGCGCGCCTCGTGAGCGGAAACGTCGCCGATCTCTACGACTACGAGGCACTTCGCCACTGCGAGGCCTCGATGTTCGTCGTCGAACTGGATCGTCCGACGCTCGTGTTGGGCGGTCACCAATCAATCGACGTGCTCGATCGCGGCCGCCTGGGCGACAGACCCGTACGCCGGCGACGTGGTGGAGGCGGCTTGGTCTACCTTCAGCCCGGCGACCTGTGGGTTGACTGGTGGCTGCCAACGAGTGATCCTCGATGGTCGAGCGATGTGCACGTCAGTTCACTACTCGCTGGCCAGTGGTGGAGTGAGGTACTGGCTCGTCGCGTCTCTGGCGTGGTTTCGGTCCACGTCGGCTCGCTGGACGGCGATCCGGCGCACCGGCTCGTCTGCTTCGCGGGGCGGGGCCCTGGCGAGGTCTTCGTCGACGGACGAAAGGCCGTGGGACTCACGCAGTGGCGCGTTCGCGAGGGGATCTTCATCTCGACGGTCGTCCACTCGACTCCCTCGAACGACGTGATCTCGCTGCTGTCGTCGGCACCCGACGGACTGGCTCGTGCTCTCGACCACCTCGTCCTCGCCGACTTGTCGGGCGATCGTGACGCCCTGGTTGATGAGCTCGTGCAGGCAAGCGGACCCTGGCAACTGCGCCACCGCCACTTGACCGCCTAGTCCCTCCAGCTCCATTGACCGTCGCCTCTCGCTCAACCACCGCGTGCCGTCCAGAACCCGAGAAATGGCCAAGATAGGCCTCAATTTGCGTTGAAGTGGGGTTAAGTGGTGTAATGTGTCACGAAATGGGGGAAAGTGGTGAACCCATGGAAGGACAGTGATGCTCGGGTTTGTGGGTCAGTATCAGCACTCGCTGGACGTGAAGGGCCGACTGATCCTGCCCGCGAAGTTTCGTGGTGAGTTCGAGCGGGGCGGTCACCTCAGTCCCAACACGGAGGGCTGCATCGCCCTGTGGACCCCGAGGGAGTTTGCCCGTCAGAGCGACGAGAGACTGGAGCAGAGTCGAAGCGGCGGCGCGCTCGAGCGCCAACAGGTCCGCTACTGGGCGGCGAACTCCTCGGACGTGGAGTTCGACAAGCAGGGACGCTTCGCCCTCCCCTCGGCGATACGCGAATACGGCCAGCTCGTTGGCGACGTGTTGGTCGTCGGAGCCCTTGACCATATCGAGCTGTGGAATCCGGCGACCTACGTGGAACAGGTGAACGCCGCTGAGGAGATCTTCAAACAGGGCAGCAACTAGTGCAAGGAGTGCAACAGGTGTACCGGCCGCGGACCATGCGCAGCCTGGCAATCGTCAAGACGGGTAGAGAATCCTCCTCCGCCCTCTCTTCCGTCTTGACGATTGAAAGGCTGCAGATGGCCCAGGACAATTACCACACACCGGTGCTCGTGAGTGAAATCATAGAGTTATTTACCAGTCTGCCGGCTGGGGTGGTCGTCGACGCCACTTTGGGCGGTGCGGGGCATGCGGCGCTGCTGCTCGAGGCCGCGCCACAGCTGCGAATTCTCGGACTCGACCGCGACCCCGAGGCGCGCGAAGCAGCTGCGAAACGTCTCGCCGCGTTCGCGGGCCGGGCTCGTATCGTGGACGCCACCTTCGCCACGCTCGCCGGCGTCGTGCGTGACCATTGGGACTTCTTGCGGGGAGAGCCGATTGTCGGGGTCCTCATGGACCTCGGCGTTTCCTCGCACCAGCTGGACGATCCGTCACGGGGCTTCTCATTCCGATCCGACGCTCCACTCGACATGCGCATGGATCCCACGCGGGGTCAGACGGCAGCCGAGTACCTCAGCCACGTCGACCAGCACGAATTCGTGCGACAGCTACGCGCCAACGGCGAGAACCGATTTGCCGGTTCCATCGCGAAGTCAGTCTTGGCGCGTCAACCGAAAACCACCGACGAGCTGACCGAGGCGGTAGAGCGTGCGGTGCCGATGGCAGCACGGCGACGTGGCCACGTCGCCACGCGCGTCTTCCAGACGTTGCGCATCGCGGTGAACGGTGAGGAGGCCCAACTGGCCGAAGGACTCGGCGCGGCCCTCGACGTCCTCGCACCCTCGGGCGTTCTTGCGGTCATCTCATATCACTCGGGTGAGGACCGTGTCGTCAAGTCCGTCTTCCATGAGGCGGCCACGGGAGGATGCCACTGTCCGCCGGCGCTCGGCTGCGTGTGCGGTGCCGTGGCTCTAATCACGGTCGACAAGGCTAGTGCTCGACTCGCGAGCGCCTCGGAGATCGCCACCAATCCCAGGGCCCGCTCGGCGAGGCTGCGCATCGCACGGAAGTTGGCGCCGTGACCGTTATCAGCTTCCCGCGCCGCGTCGACTCTCGACGTCCGGCCCGTCCGCCGGCCCGCCCGGCTACGCGTCGTCCCTCGCACGGGGCGGTAGCGCCCCGCCGCCGGTTGGTGGTTTCGATCTGGCGTGGCGCGTCGGCGATGCGAAAGTCGGCGATGATTGTGGTTGTGGCTCTCGCATTGTCGCTCGCCGGCAGCATGGTGGTGGCGAACCGACAGATCCAACTCCACGCGCTCCAGAGTCAACTGTTGCAAGAGCAGTCAACCTACGCCGAACAGGTGGGATCTCTGACCCTCATGGCCGCACCGAGTCGTATCGCGACCCAGGCCGGCGCCTTGCACCTGGTTGACCCCCTCACGGTGACGCAAGTCCCGTCTACGTCACTTGACAAGCCTCTGCAGCTGCCGAAGTTCATTGGTTATGCACCGGCGACGTCAAGGACGATTCGGTGACGCAGCACTACACCTCGACTCACACCCGTACCCGCGCCCAGGGCGGTTCGACGCGTCGCCGGGGGAGCGGGGCACGACGTCTGCTCCTACTGCGAGCGACGCTCGTCCTGGCCTTCGTCGCGCTCGGAGCCCGGCTGGTCCTGCTCCAAGTCGTCGACCACGCCCACTACGCCAAGATCTCCGTCGCCCAGGTTCGAGTGAACCTTACGACGACGGCCCTGCGGGCCGGAATCTACGATCGGCACGGCCAGATCCTCGCGGTGTCGCGACCCACGTCGTTGGTGATCGCCGACGACATTCAGATCACCCATCCCGCGCGCGAGGCCCAGGCGATGTCCGCGCTCGTCCAGGTGCCCGTCGCGAAACTCACTGCGCTCTTGTCGCAGAAGAAGAACGGTTACGTGATCTTGAACAACAAGCTCGATCTCGCCTCGGGCCGCAAGCTCGCGTCAATGGTGTTCCCCGGCATCGTGGTGCAGGACTCGTCCGTGCGCGGCTACCCGAACGGACCGATCGCCACGTCGTTGTTGGGCGGGACGAACGGAGCCGGAGCGGGTTCCGCCGGTCTCGAGTATGAGTACCAGACGCAACTTGCCGGCCAGACCGGGGTCACCCGAGAGTTCGTGTCGTCGTCGGGCGTCAACCTACCCAGTTCATTTAGCACCGTGATCAAGAAGGCGAAGCCCGGCGTTGGACTCGAGCTCACCCTTGACACCTCACTCCAGTACGTGGCCGAAAGGGACCTGGCTCGACAACTGGCCGCCACGCAGGCCCTCTCGGGAGTCGCGATCGTGATGGACGTGAAGACGGGTGAGATCCTGGCAGACGCCTCGCTGGTCAACACCAGGACGAAGGCTGGAGTGCTCGGTCCGATTCCTTCTTGGGGCAAGAGCGTCGGCGTCCCAGGCATCGAACAGACGATCAACAACCTGGCGTTCTCCCAGACCTACGAACCGGGCTCGGTGTTCAAGGTGGTGACGTTCTCCGCCGCCCTGCAGGCCGGTCTCATTACCCCGACGACGATGTTCAACGTCCCTTACTCGGTGTCCGTCGGCGGACGGTACTTCCACGACGCCGAACGCCACGGCACCGAGCGCCTGTCCGCGACCCAGGTCCTCGCACTGTCGTCGAACATCGGCACCTACGAGGTCGGCAAGCTGGTGGGTGAGGCCGGACTGCTGGCCCAGGTCGAGCGGCTGGGCTTCGGTCAAACGACCTCGGTCAACTTTCCGGGCGAGTCGTCGGGGCTGCTGGTCAACGCGGCCAATTGGTACGCGAGCGACCAGGTCGCCCTACCGATTGGACAGGTCGATGCGGTCCCGCCCATTCAGGTGCTCGACGCCTACAACGCCATCGCCAATGGCGGTGTCCTTGTTCAGCCGAAGCTGGTACGCGGCTACGTGTACGCCGACGGAGCGATCAAGGCGACTCCGCCGAGCGTCCAGCGTCAGGCGCTCTCGCCGAGCGTCGACGCGACCATGATCAAGATGCTCGAGCAGGTGGTGCTCGCCGGTACAGGAACGAACGCGATCATCCCCGGCTACAGCGTCGCGGGCAAGACCGGCACCGCGACGATGCCCTATCCGGGCAAGGACAAGCTGCTCGTCGGGTCCTACAACGCGAGTTTCGTGGGCTTCGCGCCAGCCAATGCCCCGGTGCTCTCGATGATCGTGGTCGTGGAGCGTCCCCAGACGACCATCTTCGGTGGAGCGGTGGCCGCGCCGATCTTCCAAGCGGTGATGTCCTACGCGCTGCACCACTACGGCATCCCCTCCAACGGCACGAAGGTCAAGCCCCTCACCGGCCCTGGGGCCAGTATCTCGTCGGACGTGACCTGATGCAGTTGGGTGACATCCTCGACGATCTCACGCTCGACGTCGCGACGGGCGCGATCGAGATCAATCAGGTCGACACCGACTCGCGACTATGCGAGCCCGATTCGCTCTTCTTCGCTCTGCGCGGCATCGGTTCGAACGGCCTGCACTACGTTGGTGACGCCGTCGCGCACGGTGCGGTCTGTGTGGTGGCGGCCGAACGGATCACTCTCGATGTGCCGGTGGTGGTGGTCCCCGATTCGCAGCTGCGCGCCCTGTGCGCCCACGCCAGCGCCACCATCGTCGGCCACCCCGAGACGAAGACCCGGTTGGTCGGCGTGACCGGCACCAACGGCAAGACCACGGTCACGACCCTCGTGAGCGAGCTCGCGCGTGCACTCTCGTGGAACGGAGCGAACATCGGGACGTTGACGAGCGAGCGCACGACCCCGGCCGGTCCGGAGCTGTTCCGAACCCTGGCGCGGCTCGTCGGGGACTTCGACCCGCGACAGCCCCACTCGGTCGTGGCCCTCGAAGTCTCCAGCCACGCGATCGACCAGCAGCGGATCGAAGGGCTGGTCTTCACCATCGCCGCCTTCACGAACTTGAGCCATGACCACCTCGACTACCACGGGACGATGGAGCAGTACTTCGCGTCCAAAGCGAAGTTCTTCACCGTGGAGCACGCCCAGCGAGCGGTGATCTGGATCGACGACGACTACGGTGCGCAACTGGCCGAGTCAACCTCCTTGCCGGTGACTCGAGTGTCGCGCACGGAGGCCTCCAACGTCGTCACATCCCTTCGAGGCTCCACGTTCTTCTGGCGCGACCACCTGGTCAATACGCCGCTGATCGGCGACTACAACGTCGATAACGCGCTGGTGGCAATGGCGATCATGGGTGAGCTCGGCGCTGAAGCCGCGTCCATCGCGTCGGCGATGGGGAGCGTGAAATCGATCCCCGGTCGGTTCGAAGTGGTGCAGGGACGTGACGTGACGGTCGTCGTCGACTACGCGCACACACCAGAGGGCCTACGCCGTCTGCTCCGTGATGTCCGCGGCATGGTGCCGACGGGTCGGATCGTCACGGTCTTTGGATGCGGAGGAGATCGCGACCGGTCCAAGCGACCCGAGATGGGTCAAGTCGTCTCGAGTCTCTCCGATATAACGGTCGTGACCTCGGATAACCCTCGATCAGAGCCGCCAGATGCCATCATTGATTCCATCATGTCGGGTGTCCTCCCCAACGCGACGGTGTATCGCGAGAGCGATCGTCGCCTCGCGATCGCCCAGGCCGTGGATCGAGCCACGCCCGGCGACGTGATCGTGCTGGCTGGGAAGGGTCATGAGACGACCCAGACGATCGGCGATGCCGTCGTGGCGTTCGACGACCGCGCCGTCGCCCGGGAGCTGTTGAGATGAGGACGCCATGCTGAGCTTGATGGAATCAGGCGGCGTGGGCTTCATCTGCGCTCTCTTGCTCACGCCGCTGTGGATCCGATTCTTGACCAAGCGCTCGCTCGGTCAACGCATCCGCGAGGACGGCCCCATGACCCACCACGTGAAGGCTGGCACGCCAACCATGGGCGGCGTCGTCATTGTTCTGTCGGCGGTCACGGGCTACCTGATGGGTCATGTCGGGACCTCGATTGTCTTCACGCGGGCAGGGGAGCTCGCCATCGTCGTGATGGTCGCCTCGGGGGTCCTCGGCTTCTTCGATGACTACCTCGGCATTCGCAACGCGCGCAACCTCGGCCTTAACAAGCGTGGCAAGGTGGTCGGTCAGCTGGTGATCGCCGCCGCCTTCGCCGTTGCCGCGATCCGCTGGGTCCACACCTCGACGAACCTCTCGTTCACCCGATTCTCGCTGCCCGGCTGGAATCTCACAGCCCTCGGCTGGATGCTCTTCGCGATCGTCGTCATTGTCGCGACGTCCAACGCGGTCAACCTCGCCGACGGACTGGACGGGCTGGCGGCCGGCTCGGCGACGTTCTGCTTCGGCGTGCTGTCGATCATCGGCTACTGGCAGTTTCGCCACTTCAACATCTATCACCTTGGTGCATCGCTGGACCTCGGTCTCGTCGCGGTGGGCCTGGTCGGGGCCTGTCTGGGTTTCCTCTGGTGGAACGCGGCGCCGGCTCGAATCATGATGGGCGATACCGGTTCGCTCGCGATCGGGACGGGACTGGGAGCGCTGTGCCTCTTGATGAACCTCGACCTGCTGCTCGTGATCATCGGCGGGCTCTACGTCGCTGAGACGGCCTCGGTGATCTTGCAGGTGGTCAGCTTTCGCCTCTTCGGGCGGCGGGTCTTTCGCATGGCGCCGTTCCACCACCACTTCGAACTAAAGGGCTGGCCCGAGTTCACGATTATCGTCCGACTCTGGATCCTGGCGGGGCTCTTGGCGATGCTGGGGCTCGGCATGTTCTATGGCGACTTCTTGAAGATCGCGAAGGTGGTCTAGGTGGCGACGCGTACTCGCCTCCGAGGTCTCCTTCATCCCATGCCGCGCGGTGGCGCCAATGGTCGGGTCCTGCTGCTGATCACAACGTTGCTGGTCACCTTTGGCACCATCGCGGTCGCCTCGGCGAGCGAGGGGCAGGCGTCGGCCAACGGAGGATCGACCTGGTCCATCATGATCCACGACCTTGTGTTCCTGGGCTTTGGCATCTTCGCGCTGCACGTGATGGCGCGCGTGCGCCTCGATCGGCTCGTGAAGAGCGCGCCGATGCTCATCACCCTGGGCTTGGTCCTGCTGTTCGCGGTGAAGGCGATCGGGGTCACGTCCAACGGCGGCAAGCGCTGGCTCAATCTCCACGTCATCTACCTGCAACCTTCGGAGCTCTTCAAGCTGGCAACGGTGGTCTTCGTGGCGTGGGTCGTCCAGCACCACCACGACGAGCTCGGACAGTGGCGCCAACTGGCGCTACGCACGCTCCCCATTTCCCTGGGCTGCGCGATGGTGGTCATCGAGCCCGACATCGGTACGTCGTCGGTGATCCTGGCGATCGCCTTTGCGATGTTGGCCGTCGGCGGCCTCTCGCGTCACCTCCTCGGTCGGGTGGCCGTGCTCGGCGTGGTCGTCTTCGGCGCCTACATGGCCTACAAGCCCTACTCCGCCAGGCGATTCTTCTCCTTCCTGCATCCCAATACCCACCTCCTGGGCAGCGGCTACCAGTTGTTGCAGTCGCGGATCGGGCTCGGGACGGGCGGGGTCGCCGGCCTCGGGCTCGGCCACAGTCGCGAGAAGTGGGGGCTGCTGCCCAATCCCCACACTGACTTCATCTTCTCGATCATTGGCGAGGAGCTCGGCCTGGTCGGCACACTCTTGGTCATCGGGCTCTTCGTCGCGTTCCTCCTCGCGTCGGTGCGAATAGCCCAGCAGTGCACCAACGACGCATACCGTTTGATCGCCGTTGGGATCACCACCTGGATTGCGGTCGAGGCGATAATCAACATCGCCTCCGTCGTTGGCTGGTGGGCCGTCACCGGCATCCCGTTGCCGTTCTTCTCCTACGGGGGCACCGCCCTCATCACCGAACTGGCCGCCGTGGGCTTGCTCTACAACATCGCCCACGACACCAGCCGATCGAGCGACGTCACCATCCGCGAGCATCGAGTCCTGACGTCGCGCGCCGGGATCGAGCGGCGCGCACCGACTCGCGCAGTGGCGCGTCCGCGCGCGACCCAGGACACGCGCCGAGACCGCTGATGGCTGGCCCCATCGTCATCACCGGCGGTGGGACCGGCGGTCACATCTTCCCGATGCAGGCAATCGCCCAGCAACTCGTGGCCGGGGGTGTGGCACCCGGCGACCTGCGCTTCGTTGGCAGCCGTCGCGGACAGGAGGGCGTGCTGTTGGCGGCGGACGGCATTTCGCTGACGCTGTTGGCGGGTCGGGGGATTCGGCGCTCGGTGCGACCCGACGCTTTCCTTGACAACGCGGGCGCGATGCTCGGCCTGCTCGGTGCGATGGTCGTCGCTCTCATCAAGGTCGGCCGCTGGCGCCCATCAGTCGTCGTATCGGTGGGCGGCTACGCGTCGTTCGCCGTGGCGTTCTCGGCCGTGCTCTGGCGTCGTCCGCTCGTCCTCGTCGACCTCGACGCCGCGCCCGGTGCTGCCCACCGCTTCCTCGCACGCTTTGCCACCCGCCGGTGCAGCGCCCTCCCCGTCGACGACAGCGCCACGACGGTGACCGGCGCTCCGTTGCGTGACACCGTCGTCGCGGTCGATCGCTCGACCACGGCTCGGCGAGCGGCTCGCGAACGGATGGTTCCGCCGATCGACCCCGGCCGTCAGGTCGTCGTCGTCATGACCGGTTCGCTCGGATCGGCGAGGGTCAACGGTGCCGTGGGTGAGCTCGTCGCCCTCTGGGGCTCGCGCTCCGACCGCACGATTCTCCACGTCACCGGTCGACGGGACTTCGCTTCGATCGTGGGGCGACACGCGACCCTGGACGGGCTTGACTATCGAATCATCGAGTTCGCCGACATGGCCCGACTCTGGGCCGTCTGCGATGTCGCCGTCTGTCGCGCTGGCGCCACGACGGTCGCCGAGCTGACCGCATTGGGCATTCCGTCGATCCTGGTGCCCCTGCCCGGCGCGCCCGGGGACCATCAGACGAGGAACGCCCGGGCGGTCGTCAACGTGGGCGGAGCGGTGATCGTGCCCGACGTCGAGTGCACCGGCGCGCGCCTGGCGCACGACCTGGACACGATGATGAGCTCCTCGACGGTGGCCGACATGTCCGAGGCCGCCGGGTCACTTGGTCGCCGCGACGCCGCGGCGTCGATCGCCGCGGTGGTGCTCGAGGTCCGCGGACGATGAGCGAGCTTCGCGCCGGGTCACGAATCCACGTCGTGGGAGTCGGTGGCGCGGGGATGAGCGGTCTCGCGCGACTCCTCGTCGACATGGGCGCGGTAGTGAGCGGGAGCGACGCCGTCGACTCGCCGACGCTTCAGGAGCTACGCGGCGCGGGAGTGGTCGTTTCGGTCGGCCACGACGCCGAACACCTCAACGGCGCTGAAGTGGTGCTGTGGTCCCCTGCGGTACGCGACGACAACGTCGAGTTGGCTGCGGCGAGGGATCGGGCCTGCACCATGCTCTCTCGGGCGCAGGCCCTCGCCCAGTTGGGCGAGTCGCGTCGGATCATCGGGCTCACCGGCACCCACGGCAAGACGACGGCCACCTCGATGATGGTTCACGTCATGCGGGCGGCCGGCGCCGACGACGCCTGGCTGCTCGGCGCCGAGGTCACCGGGGCGGGGCCGAACGGACGCTGGGGTAGCGGGGACCTGCTCTTGGAGGTTGACGAGAGCTACGGCACCTTCGCACTACTGCGACCGTACGCTCTCGGACTGTTGAACGTCGAGGCCGACCACCTCGACCACTACGGATCGCTGCGCGTGCTCGACGTGGCGTTCACCGAGCTGGTGGATCGAGTGAGCGGCCCGGTCGTCGTTTGGAGCGACGACGACGGAGCCGCGCGCGTAAGCGATCGGGCCGCGCGTGACGTCGTGCGCGTCGGTACCGGCGAGCGCGTCGATTGGGCGGTCGCGGACGTGACGCTGTCGCGCCGATCAGCGTCGTTCTCGCTGCGCGGTGGCGCCGTCGACCTGCAGATCGCGTTGCGAGTAACCGGCGCGCATAACGTGGCCAACGCTGCCGTGGTCGGTGCACTGGCGATCGAGCTTGGCGTGTCCAGCGCGGCGGTGCTCGCCGGCCTGGCGGCCTTCGAGGGAGCCCCGCGACGGTTTCAGCTCCTGGGTTCATGGGACGGCGTCGACGTCTACGAGGACTACGCCCACCTGCCCGGCGAGATCGCGGCGACCCTTGCCGCCACGCGGGCCGCGGGCTACGAACGCGTCATCGCGGTCTTCCAGCCCCATCGCGTGACTCGCACGACAGCGCTCGCCGACGCCTTCGCCTCGGCCTTCGACGAGGCGTCGCGGGTCGTGGTCACCGACATCTATACGGCCGGCGAGCCGAACCCCGACGGCGTCACCGGCGAGCTCGTCGTCGACGCGGTGCGCGCGCGCGGCCTGACGGCCGTGTCGTACTGCGCGTCACTGGCCGACCTGCCCGAGGAGCTCTCGACGCTTCGCGACCAGAGCGACGCGATCTTGCTGCTCGGCGCGGGCGACGTGGCGTCGATCGCCGCGCGGCTCGACGGGGTCCTCCACTGATGTCGCTCGCCGAGCTGGTCGAGCGGGGAGGACCGCGCGTGCGCGAGCACGCGGCCTTCGGGGCCCGTACCACCTATCGAGTCGGCGGCACCGTGCGCGCACTCGTAACCCTTTCGTCGACGGCCGACCTCGACGAGCTGGGGTCGTTGATGCTCGGGTGCGGCCTCGCCTGGTGCATTCTCGGCAACGGATCGAACCTCCTCGTCGCCGAGGGCGAGCACGACGTCCTCGGCATCCATCTCGGGGGCGAGTTCTCCGACCTGAGGTGGCGTGACGAGAAGGCCGTCGTCGTGGTCGAGGCCGGGGCCGGACTCGACCTGCCCGTGGCATCGCGTCGATTGGCTGCGGCGGGCGTGGTCGGCTTCGAGTGGGCCGTCGGAGTCCCGGGCACTATCGGGGGAGCCGTCGTGATGAACGCCGGTGGTCACGGATCGGACATGGCGGCGACGGTTGGCGCCGTGCGCACCTGGAGCGACGGTTCGTGGCGCACGTGGTCGCCCGACGAGCTGCGATTCGGCTATCGAACGAGCGCCATCGCCCGGTCGGACCTCGTCACCTCCGCGACGCTGCATCTTGGACACGGTGACGTCGAGCGGGCCCAGGAGCAGATCCGCGACGTCGTGCGCTGGCGAAGAGTGAACCAGCCGGGGGGCGCGAACGGCGGGAGCGTCTTTCGCAATCCCGACGGCGACCACGCCGGGCGACTCATCGAGGCGGCCGGCTGCCGGGGCCTACGTGTCGGCACCGCCCAGGTGAGTCCGAAGCACGCGAACTTCATCATCGCCGACCCGAGCGGGAGCGCGAACGACGTCTTCGAACTCATGCGAACGGTGCGGTCGAGGGTGCTCGAACGCACGGGCGTCGAACTGCACAGCGAGCACCGCTTCCTCGGCTTCGGAGCGCTCGAGTGAGTCGGCGCAAGCCCCTCAACGCCGACGGTGGACGTACGCTGACCAAGGTGCGCCCGGGTCGCCCGTCGCGGACCCCGAGCGCCTCGCCTCGACGCGACGCGCCCGTCGAGCGCTCGACGGCACCCCGGCGATGGCGGTTCGTGAAGGGAACGCTCGTCGCCATCGCCGTGGTGGCGACGTTGGCATTCGGGGGGCGGTGGGTGCTGCACACGTCGTACTTCCGGGTCCAGAACGTCACGATCGTCGGTCTGCACCATGAGTCCGAGCCTCAGGTCCTGGCCGCGTCGGGCCTCGAGCGCCATCCGACGATGTTCGGACTCAGCGCTCGGTCGATCGAGCGCAACTTGAGCCGGTTCAGCTGGATCACGGGCCTCTCGATCGTCAAGCACTGGCCGAGCACGCTGGTCGTGCGAGTCCACGAGAGCACCCCGGTGGCCGTCGCCTTTGGCGCCCACCACGTTCTGGAGTACGTCGATCGCGCCGGACGGGACCTCGGCGCCGCGCCCCTGCACGTCAATTTGCCGACCCTGCAGTACCTCGATCCGCGCAGTGCGACGTGGCCTTTCCTGCACGCCGGGAGCGCCGCCGCCTACGTGGCCGGACGGTTGCCGGTGGCCTTCGGCGCCCAAGTGTCGCTGATCACCGTGGATGCCCAAGGACGCGTGACCCTCAAGATGACCACGCCGGTGAGCTTCGTGCTCGGGCCGGCGACGCAGCTGCACGCCAAGTTCGTCGCGATCGCCTCAGTCATCTCGCACAGCACGCTTCGCCCGGGCGACGTCGTCGATGTCACCGTCCCCGACGAGCTCGCGGTGACCGGTCCGGCCCCCTCGTAGGGGTGCCATTTGACCATAATCCGGCGGATGACTAGCCTTCGTTGACATTTGTTCGCCAATGTTCGCGCCCTCGTCGACGGTGCGACACAATAGAAGAGTCAACCCAAGGGGAGCCCATGAGTCTCAATCAGACCAACTACCACGCCGTAATCAAAGTCATCGGCGTGGGTGGGGGCGGCGTCAACGCGGTGAATCGCATGATTACCGCGGGCTTGCGCAACATCGAGTTCATCGCGGCCAACACCGACGCGCAAGCACTTCTCATGAGCGAGGCGGACCTGAAGCTCGACATCGGTCGCGAACTGACTAAGGGCCTCGGAGCTGGCAGCGACCCCGAGATCGGTCGCCAGGCGGCGGAGGACCATCGGGGCGAGATCGAAGAAGCCCTGATGGAGACGGACATGGTCTTCATCACCGCCGGTGAGGGAGGCGGCACGGGCACCGGCGCCGCCCCGGTCGTCGCCGAGATCGCCCGATCGCTGGGGATCCTCACGATCGGCGTCGTCACGCGCCCGTTCTCCTTCGAGGGCAAGCGGCGTGCGATCCAGGCCGAGAAGGGCATCCAGGCGCTGCGCGAAAAGGTCGACACGTTGATCGTCATCCCCAACGACCGACTGCTCTCGGTGACCGCACCGGATACCTCGATGCTCGACGCGTTCAAGATCGCCGACGACGTGCTGCTGTCGGCGGTGCGCGGCGTCACTGACCTGATCACCGTGCCCGGTCTGATCAACACCGACTTCGCCGACGTCAATGCCATCATGCGCAACGCCGGCACCGCAATCATGGGTGTGGGAACGTCGACCGGCGAGGGTCGCGCGGTGAACGCGGCACGTGCCGCCATCACCTCGCCGCTGCTCGAGGCCTCGATCGACGGGGCGCGGGGAATCCTGATGAACATCGTCGGTGGTCCCAACGTCACCCTCTCCGAGGTCACCCAGGCCGCGGAGATCATCCACTCGGTCGCCCACCCCGACGCCAACATCATCTTCGGCAGCGTCATCGACGAGTCGATCGGTGACGCCGTGCGGGTGACGGTGATCGCCGCGGGCTTCGACCACAACGCTCCCGCCAAGGTCGTCGCGACGACGAGCGAGCCGATGATGACCGAAGGCCCGCGCAGCGACATCTTCACCAGCACCACCAATGACGATTTCTTCGACGTCGGTGGCGATGACGACCTCCCCAGCTTCCTCCGCTAGCGACGCACTGGCGCAGCGGGTCGCGGCCAACCTGACCCGAGTCCGGGACCGCATCGCCTCGACCGGTCGAGACCCGTCGGGAGTTCGGATCGTGGCGGTGACCAAGACCTTCGACATCGAGCACGTTCGTGTCGCGGTTGCCCTCGGGCTCTCGACAGTGGGCGAGAACTACGTCGGCGAGCTCTGCGCGAAGCGCGACGCCACGAAGGGCCTCTCGGTCACCTGGCACTACTTGGGGGCGGTGCAGACGAACAAAATTCAACGGATCGTCGACTGCGCCGACGTCATCTGCGGCGTCTCGCGGCTGAGGGAGCTCGAGCGCATTGCGGACCATCGACCCGACCAGATGGTCTACGTGCAGGTCGACTTCACCGACGCCGTCGGACGCAACGGCGCCGCGCCGAGCGACGTCGAAGCGCTCGTCGGACGGGGACGAGCGCTCGGACTGAACGTGCGAGGGCTGATGACGGTGGCTCCGATGGATCTCGAGGGCGCACGGCGCGCCTTTGTGGCGACCGGTTCCCTGGCCGACGAACTCGGTCTCGTCGAGCGTTCGATGGGCATGAGCGACGACTTGGAGCTGGCCTGTGAACTCGGGTCCAGCGAGGTCCGCGTAGGACGGGCCCTCTTCGGTCCACGGGGCGTTGACGCAGCGCCCTGACCTAACATGGTCCCAGGCGCTGGAACCGCAAGGAGATGTCGATGAAAGAAAAGTTGCGCGGGTTCCTAGGTTTCCTAGGCCTCATCGAAGACGAGTACGGCGAGTACGGTTCGACCGCACCGGTTCGGCCCTTCTCCGACGAGCCTTCCGGCCACGAGGAGCCGGAGTGGGCGACGCCCGCGACGAGCGGATCGCGGCCCTTTCCGACCACCTCGGGCGGTCCCGGTCAGGGGCGCGTCCCGGCGCCCGTCAACCGCGTGTCGTCCATCTCCGTCCTCGACTCCACCGGCCAGGGCTCGCGGGTACGACCGATGCCCAGCTCCGGCGCACCACGTGGGATTTCCTCATTCTCCCAAGAGCGCGATGTCGCGATCTTCGTTCCGCGCTCGTACGACGAGTCGCGTCGCATCACCGACCTCCTGCGCTCGAATCGCGCGGTCGTGGTGAACGTCACCAACGTCGATGCCGGTCTCGGGCGACGGCTCGTCGACTTCACCGCCGGCACGGCCTACGCGCTGAACGCCAAGATCGAAGTGCTCAGTCCGAGCATCTACCTGGTGAGTCCCCAGGGCATGCACCTAGGTCCCGAAGCGAAGGATCGACTGCGCGCCACGAACTATCGTGAGCCCGGCGACGCATGAGCCTGGTCCATCTTTTGATCGGAATCTATATTTGGGTCCTGGTCATCTCGGCGCTGCTGAGTTGGTTCCCGACCACCAACTCGTCCGGTGGGCTGGCCACCATCAAGCACGTGCTCGCGAGACTGACCGAACCCCTGCTGCGACCCTTGCGACAGATCCTCCCGCGCCCGAGCTTCGGCGGAGTCGGCATCGACTTCTCGGTGTTGGTGGCGATCATCGTGCTCGCGTTCGTGAACCGGATCATCTAGCTCGGTAATTCGTGACCCCGTCGCACGTTGGCGGTAGGGTGGCTCCATGGATAGCTCGGACAACGCCTTCTCAGCACTCGACGCCATCGACACGGTGGCCTTCAAGGTCGGCCTTAAGGGGTACAACGTTGACGAGGTGGATGAGTTCCTGGAACGGCTCTCGGGCGAGGTCCACCAGTTGAAGGAGTTGGTCCACCAGCAACGTCAGCAATTGCGCCAGGCAGCAGAGCGGATCAATCAGCTCGACTCGCGTGACCTCGGCGCGCCAGGTCAGGCGACCCACGCGGCGCCCCCGGCCGCCGCGGCTCCAGCTGCGCCGCGCACGATCTCGGTCTCGGGCGCCGAGCAGGTCACCGCAATGATCGCCATGGCCCAGCAGTTCATTGAGCAGGCCCAGCAAGAGGCCGAGGCCAAGGCCCGAGAGATGACGACGTCGGCCCAGGAGCGTGCCCGCGAGATCGTCGCCGAAGCTCGAAGTCGGGCCGAGGACGAGGTGAACCGTCTGAACGGTCTTAAGCAACGCCTCAGCGAGGACGTCGAGACATTGTCACGCCAGCTCGAGACCGAGCGCAAGCGCTTGGGCGGAGCACTGGCGGAGTTCGCACGCTGGGTGGAGAGTTCTTTGCAGGTCGGTGGTGCGCGAACCTCCGGTCCCGCGCCGGCACCCTCCTCGCCGGCGCCTCCGCCCCGCCCCGCTCAGACCCCTCCTCCCGCACCGGCCCCCGCACCTCAGCAACAGAGCGTCGGCCAGGTGCTCAACTTCGAACAGCCTTCGCGCGACGATCGGCAGTAAGTCCTGCGCCAACTGGTAGGGTCGGCCCGCACTTGTTTCGTGCCACCCCGAGGAGTTGAATATGCCGTCCACCGCGAAGAACACCAAGAAGGCACCCGCCAAGAAGCCCTCCGCTAAGAGGATGCCGGCGAAGAAGGCTCCCGTCAAGAAGTTATCGGCGAAGAGGGCACCGGTTGCCAAGAAGGTCGTGAAGAAGGCGCCCGTCAAGAGGGCGCCCGTCAAGAAGTCGCCGGCGAAAAAGGCGCCGACCAGGAAGTCCGCAGCTCCGACGTCCGCACAGAGAGCGGCCGCGGCGAAGCGGGCCGCCGCCGCCAAGCAGAAGGCTGCCGCCGCCGTCCGGGTTGCGAGAGAGCGCGACGCGCGGGCCAAGGCCGCCGCCAAGGCCAAGGCCGCCGCCGCCAAGCAGAAGGCCGCCGCCGCGGTGAAGGCCCAAAAGGAGCGGGCCGCCAAGGCCAAGGCCGCCGCCAAAGAGCGCGAGGTTCAACGCAAGGCCCGAGAGAAGGCCGCCGCCGAGTCCAAGAAGCAGCGTGAGATCGAGGCGAAGCGCAAGGCCATCGAGGCCGAGAAGCTTCGCAAACTGCGTGAGATCGATCGACGTAACCAAGAGGAGCTGAAGCGCCAGGAGCGCCGTGAGGCCGAGGAACGCAAGCGTCTCGAAGCGCTCGAGCGCAAGATGCTCTCCAAGCCCTACGGCAGCGACATTGCCTTCCTCGAGGAGCTTCGGGGACTGCTGCTCGAAACTCGGGAGGTCACCAAGGTTGACATCGCGGTGATGGAGTCCGAGGCCGACGAGATGCTCGTCGACCGTGAAAGACTGGAGTACGACGACGAGGACGGCAGCAGCGTCGCTTCGGACATCGACCGCGATCAGAAGAAGGACTTCGCATCGCTTCTGCGCCTCAAGGTCGATGAGATCGACGTCGCGCTGGCACGCATCGACGACGGGAGCTACGGTCGCTGTGACGAGTGCTACGAGCCGATCTCCAAGCCTCGGCTCTTGGCGCAACTGCCAGTGTTCATGTGCGTCTCGTGCCGCGCCAGCGTCTAAGGTCCCGCGTCAACGTCACAGTCGTCGTGGTGGCTGTCGGGGTGACGGCGATCGACGCAGTCGCCAAGTACTGGGCCCGTCACGCTTTGGCACACCACGCTGTGCACGTCGGTGGCGCGGTGTGGCTGCGCCTGCGGTACAACTCGGGAATCTCGTTCTCGCTCAATAGCTCCGGGCCCCTGGTGACGAGCATCGTGACGGTCGCCGTCGCGCTCGTCGTCGTGGCGGTCGGACTTAACGCCGCGTCAGGGACGCCGGCCGTAGGCTTCGGACTGCTGATCGGCGGGGGCCTCGCGAACGTCGTCGACCGCCTGTCGGCCAGCCCCCACCAGGTCACCGACTTCGTGGCACTGGGCTCGTTCCCGGTGTTCAACACGGCCGACGTCGCCATCACGGCAGGCTTCATCACGCTCGTCGTCGCCTCACTGTCGGGCGAGAAACTCCTCGCACGATGAGCGACGAACCGGTTGACGCCTTCGACGGTGAAGTCCTCGACCTCGTCATACCCGGCTCGCTCGACGGGATACGGATCGACCGGGTGCTCTCGATGCTGACCGGTTTCTCTCGGTCCGAGACCAGTGAGATTCTCGCCAGCGGCGCCGTGAGCCTGAATGGCAAGGTGGTCGTGAAGTCATCGATGTCCGTGGAGGTGGGCCAGCACCTCGTGGCGGCGCTACCGGCACCCGAGAGCGGCTTCGTCGAGGCCGACGCGAGTGTCGCGGTCGACGTCGTACTGGACGACCCCGACTTCGCGGTCGTCAACAAGGCCCCCGGCCAAGTGGTGCACCCGGGTGCGGGGCAGCGTCACGGCACGCTGGTGGCCGGCCTCCTGGCGATCTACCCCGAGATCGCCGATTTGAGCGCGGACGGTCTGTGCGACCCCCTCCGACCGGGAATCGTCCACCGCCTCGACAAGGGGACGTCGGGCGTACTGGTTGTCGCCAAGACCCCCGAGGGCTTCTTGAACCTGAGTGCCCAGTTGGCCGAACGACTGATGGATCGGACCTACCTCGGCATGGTCGAGGGTCACGTCACCGAGGAGCGCGGTGTCGTCGACGCGCCGCTGGGACGATCGACCCGCACACCGACGATGATGGCCGTTCGTGCGGACGGGCGGCCGGCCCGCACGGGCTACGAGGTCATCACTCGGATTGACCGGCCCCACGCGATGACCTTGCTGCGCCTACAACTCGACACCGGACGCACCCACCAGATCCGAGTGCACCTCGCGACAATCGGTCATCCGGTCGTGAATGACCCGCGCTACGGTCACCGCCGTGAACGGCGTCTCGCCGAGGATCGATTCTTCCTCCACTCGACGACGTTGGCCTTCGCCCATCCCCGAACCGACGAGTGGTTGACCACGACCGTGGCGCTGCCCGACGACCTGCGGTCACTGGTGCCGGTCGGCGTGGAGCTCTAGACGTTCTCGTGCGCCGCGACGACGGCGTGGTCCTCGCGCAGGAGCGTGAGGGCCTCTTCCTCGGCCCGTCGCACCCGACGAACGCCGATGTCCATCTTGGTGGCGGTGGCCTGGAGCGAGAGGGGAGTGGCGCCGTTCAGACCGAAGCGCAGGGTCAGCACCTCGCGCTGAAGGTCGTTCAACTTGCCCAGCGCCCCGTGCAACTGGTCATCCATCATGGTCTGCTCGATGTCGCCGACCCAGTCGTGCTGGCTCGGGGCCACGAGGTCGCCCAGAGTGGTCGCTGAGTCGGACGAGGCGGGCTGGTCGAGGCTGGCGGTGACGCCGGCGAGGCCGTGGAGGTTGTCGCGCTCGGCCTTGGACATGCCCGTTGCCTCGGTGAGTTCGTCGTCAGTGGGCTTTCGCGCGAAGATCGACGTCAACTCGGCCGTCGTCGCCTCGAGTCGCTGCAACTGCTCACCGACCTCCAAGGGGATTCGGATGGTGCGGCCGTGTTGCTGGACTGCGCGTTGGAGGGCCTGGCGGATCCACCAGGTCGCGTAGGTCGAGAACTTGAAGCCGCGCTCCCAGTCGAACTTCTCGACGGCTCGCAGCAGTCCGAAGGTGCCCTCTTGAACGAGGTCGATCATCTCGACGCCGCGGTCCTGGTATCGACGGGCCCAGTGCAGCACGAGTCGCATGTTCGCGGCGACCATCTGCTTCTTGGCCTCCTCGTCACCGGCCGTGACCCGTTTGGCCAGTTCGACCTGCTCGTCGTAGTTCGGCATCGGGTAGCGATCGAGGTCGCGCATCAAGAGACCCAACATGTCGTTGGTATTGACCGCAGAGCGGCGAACGATAACAGTCACAAGCATCTCCTAGGGGGTTGGAGAAAAAGGCACATCCACGACCGAGAATTTCTCCTACGGCCGCCTAACTAATTTACCACGGGGGTCACCGGACTTCAAGGCATTCTCCCTTGGAGAATCCGGAGAATCGCTCAGGCGCTGTGGGTACGGGCCACGGGCTTGATGCCTCGGGCCTGCAGCACCATGTCCGCCAGGGTGAAGCTGGATAGGTGCTCGCGCATGTGATTGCCGACGTCCGCCCAGACGCCCAGGAGCACGCACTGACCCTCGTGGTCACAGGCACCGTCCTTGTGGGGCTCGCCGAAATCACCCGCGACGATTGGACCATCGACGGCCGCCACGATCTCGGCGAGGGTGACCTCCTCGGCCGGACGCGCGAGCACGTAGCCGCCGCCGACGCCGCGCTTGGACCGCACGAGCCCGGCTCCCTTCAGACTGAGCAGGATCTGCTCGAGGTAGGGCTGGGGGAGGCCGGTGCGTTCGGCGAGGTCGCGCACGGAGACTGGAACGGCGTGGTCGAGCCGGAGCGCCAGGCTCAACAGTGCCCGACTGGCGTAGTCACCGCGTGTCGATACCCTCACGGCAGCATTCTACCGGAGGTCGGTCGCCGGGTCCGGGTCCACCCACGGACCGGTGCGCGCGTCTGGCACAGTGGGTAGGTGGAAGACGACCAGAACGACAGCGTGACCGTGAACCCCGACGAGGTGCTCGCCCCCGGCGAGGCCGAGGTGAAGCCCGACGACGAGAACAGCGACTACATCAGCCAACCGGCCAAGGTGATGCGCATCGGGTCGATGGTGAAGTCGCTCCTCGACGAGGCCCGCAGCGCTCCCCTCGACGAGGCCGGACGGGCGAGGTTGCGCGAGATCTACGAGATGTCGATTGCCGAACTCTCCGGGGCCCTGTCTCCGGACCTCGGGGCCGAACTGTCGAAGATGGCGTTGCCCTTCAGCGCCGAAGTCCCGACCGAGTCCGAGTTGCGCATCGCCCAGGCTCAGCTCGTCGGATGGCTGGAGGGTCTCTTTCACGGCATCCAGGCGTCGCTCTTCGCCCAGCAGGCCGCCGCTGCGGCGCAGCTGGAGAAGATGCGCGACCGGTCACTGAACTCCGGGGCCGGCGAACCTCGCGCCGGCACCTACCTCTAGGCGCGCCGGTGGCCAGTGACACGCTGAAGTTAGCCTGCCGGTCCGCCATCCCACTCACCCGGGGCCGTTATCGAGAGGAGGTGACCAACTGATGGCTGAGGGATTCGTCCATCTGCACAACCACACCGAGTACTCGATGCTCGACGGCGCCGCGCGGGTCGAGGAGCTCGTGCTCGCCGCCAAGGCCGACGGCCAGCGTGCGATCGGCATCACGGACCACGGGAATCTCTACGGCGCCATCGACTTCTACGAGACCTGTCGGCGACATGGGCTGACGCCAATCCTCGGGCTCGAGGCGTACATGGCGGCGAACTCCCGGTTCGACCGACCACCGCGCCGCGGCAAGATCGACGACACCGGCGGGGACACCGACGGTGGTCAGAAGCTCTACCACCACTTGACCCTGCTCGCCGGCTCGAACCAGGGCTACCGAAACCTACGCGAGCTCTCGTCTCTCGCGTTCCTCGAGGGTTACTACTACAAGCCCCGGCTCGACTGGGACCTCCTCGAGCGCTACTCGGACGGTCTCATCGCCACCTCGGGCTGTCTGGGCGGCGTCGTGCTGCAAGCCCTGCTGCAGGACGACTACGCCAAGGCCCTCGCGTTGGCCGGCCGACTCCAGACCATCTTCGGTGCGGAGAACTTCTTCATCGAGATGCAAGATCACGGACTTCCCGAGCAGATCCGCACGAACCCCCAGCTGTTGCGCATCGCCAAGGACTTGCGAGCGCCCCTGCTCGCGACCAACGACCTCCACTACGTTCACCACGACGACGCCGAGATGCACGACGCGCTGCTGTGCATCGGTACCGGATCGCTCGTGGCCGACCCGAATCGGTTCCGGTTCCACAGCGACCAGCACTACTTGAAGTCGGCCGCGGAGATGCGCTACCTCTTCCGCGAGATCCCCGAAGCCTGCGACAACACGCTGCTGGTCGCCGAGCGCGCCGACGTCACGATCGAGTTCGACAACGACGCCCTGCCCGAGTTCCCGATTCCGGCCGAGTTCCAGGCCGCCACCCACAAGGAGGGCGCCAATCGGTTGCTGCGGGATTTGAGCTACGCCGGCGCGGCGTGGCGCTACGGCGACCGCTTGAGTGACGAGGTGCGCGCGCGCATCGACTACGAACTCGGCGTCGTGGCGGAGATGGGCTTCTCGGATTACTTCCTCGTCGTGTGGGACCTGATCCGCCACGCCCGTGAGAAGCACATACGGGTCGGTCCGGGACGCGGATCGGCGGCCGGCTGCTGCATCGCGTACTGCCTCGGCATCGTCGACCTCGACCCGATTCGCTACGGGTTGATCTTCGAGCGTTTCATGAACCCCGGACGCAAGCAGATGCCCGACATCGACATGGACTTCGACGAGCGCTACCGCGGTGACATGATCCGCTACGCCGCCGAGCGCTACGGCTCGGACCACGTGGCCCAGATCGTCACCTTCTCCACGATTAAGGCCCGCGCGGCGGTGCGCGACGCGGCGAGGGTGCTCGGCTATCCGCCCCAGCTCGGCGACAAGATCGCCAAGGCCATGCCGCCTCTCGTGATGGGACAGGACCTGCCACTCGAAGCGTGCTTCACGCCCATGCCGGGCTACGAGGGCCGCTACGCCGAGGCCACTGAACTGCGCGCGCTCTACGAAGCCGACCCCGAGGTGAAGCACGCCGTCGACGTCGCCAAGGGTTTCGTCGACAAGCGCCGCCAGGACGGCATCCACGCCGCCGCCGTCGTGATCACCAAGGAGCCGGTGCTCGAGTACGTGCCGGTGCAGCGCAAGGCCGGGCCCAACGGCTCGATCGAGGACGCGCCGATCGTCACCCAGTACGAGGCCAGCGCCATCGAGAAGCTAGGTCTCTTGAAGATGGACTTCCTCGGGCTGCGCAACCTGGCCATCATCGAGCGCACGCTGGAGCACATCGCGCGCCGCCACGGTGTCGACGTGGACATCGACCACGTCGAACTCGACGACGCGAAGGTCTTCGACATGCTGAAGCTCGGCAACTCGATCGGCATCTTCCAGCTCGAAGGCGACAAGATGCGCCAGCTCATGCGCCGCCTCGCGCCGACCAGCTTCGACGACATCGCCGCGCTGGTGGCGCTGTACCGACCGGGGCCGCTCAGTGAGAACGTCCACAACGACTACGCCGACCGCAAGAACGGTCGTCAGCTCGTGAGCTACGACACCCCGGACCTCGAGGAGATCCTCGGCGAGACCTACGGCCTGATGATCTACCAAGAGGACATCATGCGTGTCGCGACCAAGATCGCCGGCTTCTCGATGACCGAGGCCGACGACCTGCGCAAGGCCTGCTCGAAGAAGATCCGCGAGATGATTCAGGCCCAGCGCGCGAAGTTCGTCGACGGTTCCGAGCGCGAGGGCTACGGCCGCGAGCTCGGCGCCACCATCTTCAACAAGATCGAACCGTTCGCCGACTACGCCTTCAACAAGAGCCACGCGTACGGCTACGCGCTGATTGCCTACCAGAACGCGTGGCTGAAGGCCAACTACCCGGTCGAGTACATGGCGGCGCTGCTGACGTCGTTTCGCGACGACAAGGACAAGGCCTCGGTGTACCTGAACGAGGCGCGTCTGATGGGCATCACGGTCGGTGTGCCCGACATCAACGAGTCGTTCGCCGAGTACGCACCGAGCCAGACCCAGGAGGCGACGATTCTCTTCGGCATGGCGGCGGTGCGCAACGTCGGCGAGGCGCTGGTGGACAAGATCGTTCTCGAGCGCGAGGCGAACGGCCGCTTCGCGTCGGTCTACGACTTCGTGCGCCGCGTCGACCCGGCGGTCTTGAACCGTCGCTCCATGGAGTCGCTCATCAAGGCGGGGGCCTTCGACGGGCTCGGCGTGGCGAGGTTGGGCTTCCTCTTGAAGGTCGACGAGATCTGTGACGTCACTCTCAGCCGGCGCAAGGACCTCTCGCTGGGCATCTCGACGCTCTTCGCGTCCATGGGCGACGGCGGCGCCGACCACGATTGGGAGGGCACCGAGATCGAGATCGCGGACCTCGAGTTCGACAAGTCGGTGAAGCTCGACTTCGAGCGCGAGATGCTGGGTACCTACGTCTCGGACCACCCCCTCTACGAGGTGGAGGGCGCACTCGTCGCCCGGACCGACGGGACGATCATCTCGATCCGCGAGCGCGGCGAGGAGCTGTCGCGCATCGGACGGGCCGTGACCGTCGGTGGGATCCTCGCCGAGGTGCAGATCCGCACCACCAAGATGGGCAAGCAGTACGCCCGCGTCGTGCTCGAGGACCTCGGAGGGTCGATGGAGATCAACTTCTCGGCGAACAACTTCGAGAAGTACAGCGGCTTCCTCGCCAAGGACAACATCGTGCTCGTCAAGGTCCGACCGGGCTTCGAGGAGGAGCTTCGCTTCAGCGCCATGGAGGTGGAGCTCTTGAACGTCGTGCGAGGCGACGGAGAGCTCCGGCTGTCCCTTCGCCCCGAGGACTTGACGCAATCGTCGATTGCGACCCTTCGCGAGATTCTGTCCCGGTACCCCGGCAAGTCACCCGTGATCGTCGAAACCGGCGACGCGGGGAAGGTTTTCCGCCTGACCCCGGAGTTCAACGTGAATATCGCCAGCGTCGTCGCCGATCTGCGCACCGAATTCGGGCGAAACGTCATTCGGGCATAACCAGTTCCCGAGGGGTCCGATGTCCCGTAGAATGGACGGATGGCAATGAACGTCACCACGAAAGACACCACCGCACTCAGCGACGCAGAACTTGCCGAGATGGCCGACCTCTGCGTCGATCGCGAGCCCAACTTCGACATCGGATTCCTGTCGAAGCAGCGCGAGGACTGGGTCCTCGTCACCCACGCTCGTGAGGGTAACAAGTTGCGCGGCTACTCGTTCTGCACGCTGGAGCGAATTGGCGGAACGCCCTCACTGCTCGTGGGGCTCTTGCTCGTCGACCGCAACGCGAAGTCCGACCAGACGTTGAAGACGATCCTCCACGACCAGTTCCGTCGCGCCCTCCTGGCCTTCCCTGACGAGGATGTGCTGCTCAGTTCACGCCTGACGACCGCCGACGGGTTCCGGGCCTTCGCGGGGCTCGAGGACGTGGTGCCCCGCCTCGGCTACCGCCCCACGGGCGAGGACCGGGCCTGGGGACGACGCCTGGCCAAGCGCTTTGGCTCGGAGAAGTCGATCGACGACAAGACCTTCGTCATGACCGTGTCGCCGGGGCCGGTGGGGGGCCTGGACTACATCGCGGCCAAGGGGCCGGTACCCGAGGGCGCCACCACCTTCTTCGAGGGGCTATTTCCCGAGAAGGGCCAGCGCCTCGTCGTCTTCGGCTGGGCCATGGCCGAGAGCCTCGCCTCGGGCAAGCTTCTCCGCTAGGCCGATCAGCCCCGAGGTAGCAGTCCGGTGCAGCTCTTGTAGCAGTGCCCGTCGATAGGCATCGACAGCGTCGTCAGCACGTACGTCGGACGAAAGCCGAGCGCCGAAGCGAGGTCCTTGCCCGCGAGCGACGTGCGCCGCGTCGCCTCCATCGTCCTGATCGCGTGAGCGTCCTCGCAGAGCAGCCAGACGTCGTCGCCGAACCAGCCGAAGCGTACCCAGGTGGAGCCGTCGTCGTGGCGACGCAGCAACTGAGGGCCGCGGTCCGCCGCGATCAGCGCGACGCTCGGCCGCTCGCCGCGGAACTCCCAGTACGGGGCACTCGGGCCGCGAAATCCGAAGAGGGGGCCGTCGGCCGGACTCGCCAACTGCTCGAGCCATCCCCGGACCCTTCGACCGCGATAGGTTCCGAGCCGCCGTGGCAGGTCGCTGAGCGTCACGGACTCGGGCTGGGCGAGGTCGTTGCGCTCGATGTCCGCGGCGAGTTGGCCCTCGACGACGTCGAAGACCACGAGATCGGTCACGGAGTCGGCCGGCCAGGGGATTCGCCATCGCACGATCGCCTGGGACCCGAGGTCGACGACGGTCGTCGTCTCGTTCGTCGAGCCGAGCACCAGGCCGACGACCGTCGATCCCGGAGTGAGGTCGACGGTCGGACGGTGGGCGGAGCGTTCGACGAGGTGCTTGATCGCTCGCGCGGCGGGGTCACGATTGAAGATCGACATCAGCTCTCGACCTCGCGAAGTTCGCGCTCGAGTCCCGCCACGTCACCCACGGGGAGACGGCAGACGCCCGCGCGGCAGACGTAGGCGAGTCCGATCTCTCGATGGGCGAGGAGGATTGAATCGCCCGAGCCGGTGACGAGGACAGAGCGCCGCATAGCCGTCGATCGTACGTGGTCGGAGAGTTGGTTGGCCGGTCCCGGGACGACCACCTCGACGCCCTCGAGCGCGAAACCGGCCGCCTCGAGTAGGTCGGGCACTGCGCCGGGATGCTGGATCAGCAGCGGCCTCGCCAGCTCGACGAGTCGCCGTGCCACGACCGCTGGACCGGGGTCCCCCGTGCACAGCGCGAGTCGCGCGAGCGCGCGACAGGCGACCGCATGGCTCGACGGTGTCGCGCCGTCGAAGATCTCCTTCGGGCGCATGGCGAGGTCGGTGACCAGGTCGCTCTGGGCGAAGATCCCTCGTCCGGCGTTGGGGGTGTCAGCCGTGGGCACGTCGCCGTCCCAGTAGTGCGTCACGAGGAATCGGGCGAGCGCCAACGCTCGACCGGTCCAGACCTCCTCGCCGGTGGTCTCGAAGGCGTCGAGGGAGGCATCGAGCAACCACGCGACGTCACCGGCCGTCGCGTGGGCCTGGCGACGTTCGGTGCGCCACCACACGGACCCGTCGAAGTGCGTTCGCGCCAGCGAGTCGAGCAGCTCGAGACCCCGGTCGACGAGATCAACGTCACCACTGAGGGTGAGGGCCGAAGCGAACATCGCGTTCCATTCGAGGACGACCTTCTCGTCGCGGCCTGGTTGGACCCGTTTCGCTCGCGCCGAACGCATCGCTTGAAGCGCACGCTCGAGCTGGGGCGGCGTGACGAAGGGCTGGCCCTCGGCGAGGCGAGGAATGGAGCGGCCTTCGAACTGACCGGGTGTCTCGATGCGCCATCTCGCCAATGCGGCCCCAAGGTCATCCTTCCGACCTGCGGAGGCGAGAGCGGCACCGACCTCGCCCGGGGTCCAGGTCACGTGCGAACCCTCGATGCCGCCCGCGTCCGCGTCGAGGGACGACGCGAAGCCGTCGTCGACCGAGAGGTCGGCGAGCACGAAGCGCATCGTGTCGAGCGCGACGGCGCGCCAGTCGTCGTGGCCGGGCAGCGCGCGTGCGGCGCGAAGATAGGCGCGCGCGAGGAGAGCCTGGTCGCACAGCATCTTCTCGAAGTGGGGCACGTGCCAGGACCCGTCGACGCTGTAGCGTGCGAATCCGCCTCGCAAGTGGTCGTAGAGTCCCCGTCGGGACATTGCGTCGAGCGTCCTCGTGACAGCCGCGCGAGACCCGGGGTCGTCGAAGTGGATCAGGGCGTCGACGTAACTGGGCCGAGGGAACTTCGGAGCGTCCCCGAAGCCGCCGTCGCCGTCAACGCGTCCGGCCAGGTCGTCGCGCAGCAGTCGCCGCGAGACCGCCAGGTCGAGCGTCTGGACGCTCGGGGAGAGGTGGTCGATGAAGGCAACTTCACGGCCAAGCGCCTCGTGGAGCTGGGCCGCCTGGGCCACGACGTCGTCGCGGCGGTTCGACCAGACGTCGCGCATTGCCCCGAGTAGTCGCCGGAACCCCACTTGGCCCTGTCGATCGACCGGCGGATAGTACGTGCCGGCCATGAAGGGGCTCCCGTCAGGGGTCAGAAAGACTGACATCGGCCAACCGCCGTGGCCGGCGACGAGCTGAGTCGCCGCCATGTAGAGCGCGTCGACGTCGGGTCGCTCCTCGCGATCGACCTTGATCGCGACGAACGAGTCGTTCAGGAGCCGAGCGACCTCGGAGTCCTCGAAGGACTCGTGTGCCATGACGTGGCACCAATGGCACGCGGCGTAGCCCACCGAGAGGAAGATCGGACGGTCCAAGCGTCGCGCCATGTCGAGCGCCTCGTGGCCCCACGGCCACCAATCGACCGGGTTCTCGGCGTGTTGGCGCAAGTAGGCGCTCGAAGCGTCGGCGAGGCGATTGGTCACCGGCTCAGCGTATCGACCTCGACGCAATTGCTTCGCGCTCGACGGGGCTGCGATCGAACGGTCGATACTCTGTCAGTAGTCGGACTCGACACTGCGAGGAAACGTTGCCACAGCCGCTGCGATGGGGGATCATAGGTACCGGAAGAATCGCTCACACCTTCGCGAGCGACCTGCCCTACACCGACGGGGGTGTGGTCGCCGCTGTGGGCTCACGCTCGCAACCGTCGGCCGAGGCCTTCGGCGACGAGTTCGACGTCGAGGGCCGCCACGGCTCCTACGAGGCGTTGGTGGACGATCCGTCGGTCGACGTCGTGTACGTCGCCACGCCGCACCCGATGCACTTCGACAACGCGATGCTGGCCCTCGAGCACGGCAAGCCGGTGCTCGTGGAGAAGGCCTTCACGATGACGTCGGCGCAGGCTCGAGGGCTCGTAGAGACCGCTCGGGCGAAGAACCTCTTCATGATGGAGGCGATGTGGACGCGCTTCTTGCCCCACGTGGTGGCCCTGCGCGACATGGTCGCCAAGGGCTGGCTTGGTCGAATCGTCGTCGTCGAGGCCGACCACGGCCAATGGTTCGAACAGGACCCGACCTCACGTCTCTTCGCCCCTGAGCTCGGGGGTAGCGCCCTGCTCGACCTCGGGGTCTACCCAATCTCGTTCGCGTCGATGCTGCTGGGCACCCCCGATCGGATCACCGCGATGGTCGATCCGTCGTTCTCCGGCGTCGATGGTCAGGCGTCCATGCTCTTCGGCTATTCGGGCGGCGCCCAGGCGGTCCTGACGTGCACGTCGGCCGCGAGGACCGCGACGAGGGCCTGCATCGCCGGCACTGAGGGGCGTATCGAAATCGATGGTGACTTCTACGCGCCAACGTCGTTCACGCTGATCGCCCGCGGAGGCGAGACCGAGCGCTTCGAGTTCGCCTCCGAGGGACGGGGCCTGCATTACCAGGCGACCGAGGTCGCGCGATGCATTCGTGAGGGACTCCTGGAGAGCCCAGGGATGCCCCTCGACGAGACGGTGGCGATCATGGAGACCATGGAGGCGGTGTTGGCCCACCCGTAGAGGAGATCGGACTCCCTTCGACGCAGTCGAATGGAGTGCCCTGACGAGTCAGTCACGTCACCGATGCCCACGATGGCGGTCCGGCCGCTCGCGGGCACGGAGGTCGGTGCGTTCTAGGAGTCTTCACCACTATAAAAAGCTGTTGATCAGGTATTAGCCACTAACAATTTGAGTCAATTACGTGCCGGTGCGTCACCGTATCCGACGTGATGAGGCTTCAATCAGCGGTAGGTCGGCCGTCGAATCGAAAGTATTTGCCGCTCAATGCGAATGGTTTCGGGGAAATCAAGCCCCGTGAACAATGGAATGGAGATTCTCGTGCTAATTTCACCAATCGGACATGAGATTTCACTAAGTGTTCACGAAGTAAATAATTGCTACCGACACCACGACGGTGTCAAAGAAGGGTTGGGGATAATGAAGTTTAAGACAGGAAGGGCTCTCGCTTCAGTGGCGTTGGTCGGCACTTTTGTCGTCGCGATGCTGCCTAGCGTCAGCTCCGGAGCAACACCGACGGTCAAGAACAGCACGTTCACACCGAGTTTCTCGACCATGAAGTACCTGAAGTCCATTGTCAAGAAGGGCCACGGCTCGATCGCCGTGATCTTGCCAGACACGAAGACGTCGGCACGTTACACCGAGTTCGACGCTCCGTACCTGATCAAGGCCTTCAAGGCGGCCGGACTCACGGGTAAGCAGTTCATCGTCCAGAATGCCCAGGGCAGCGACGCCACGCAGTTCAACATGGCGCAGGCTGACATTGCTCGGGGCGCCAAGGTCTTGCTCGTCGACCCCCTTGACTCCACCACCGGTGCAGTCATCGAGGGCTTCGCGAAGGCTCATGGCGTGAAGGTCATCGACTACGACCGCCTGACACTCGGAGGCGCACGTGCCTACTACGTGAGCTTCGACAATGTCGCGGTGGGCACGTTGATTGGCAACGGTGAGGTTTCGTGTCTGACGGCGTGGAACGTCGCGAACCCGGTGGTGTACATCTCCTACGGTTCACCGACGGACAACAACGCGACCTTGTTCGCCAAGGGCTACAACGCTGTGCTGACGGCCGCCGGGTTCAACACCACGGCGACCACGACCACTGGCGCGAAGCAGACTGTCCTCGAGAGTGCCGGTACGTGGGATGGTCCTACGGCCTTGACCGACTTCCAGGGCGCCTTCACCGCGCACCCGTCGATCAACGCTGCGGTCACCCCGAACGACAACAACGCCTCGGGCATCATCGCGTACCTGCAAAGTAAGGGTCTCAAGCCGAAGACGTTCCCGTTCACCGGCCAAGACGCTTCACTCGTTGGGTTCCAGAACGTGATCTCGGGCTACCAGTGTGGCACCGTCTACAAGCCGATCTGGCTCGAAGCTCAGGCCGCTGCCTCCCTGGCCGTGTACCTGCGCGCCGGCATCAAGCCGCCCGCCGGTCTCGTCAATGGCACCACGCCTGACTCCGTGACCAAGAAGAACGTGAGTTCAGTGCTGCTGACCGCGACCTGGGTGACGGCTGACAAGATTCAAAAGACCGTGGTGGCTGACAAGGTCATCAAGCCTTCGGATCTCTGCACGGCAACGTCGCCGACGGTTGCTGGTTCATCCCAGCCGACCTACGCAGTGGACTGCACGACGTACGGCATTAAGTAGTCTCTAAACAATGACGTTGACCCCCGAACCACCTACGAGTGGTGTGTCCGAAGCCGGGTACACCACAGGTGGTTCGGGGGTCGGCGTCATTGACAAGGAGCAGCTGCTCAGTCTTCGCGGCATCGCGAAGAGTTTCGGTCCGGTGCAGGCGCTCAAGCGCGTGGACCTCGACGTTCCTCCGGCCCAAGTAACGGCGCTAATCGGCGACAACGGTGCCGGCAAGTCGGTGCTCATCAAGACGATCTCCGGGATCTACCCGGCCTCCGCCGGACAGATCTTTTGGAAGGGCCGAGAGGTCCATCCTCACACCCCTCGTGACTCCAGCGAGCTCGGCATCGCGACGGTGTACCAGGACCTGGCCCTGTGCGACAACCTCGACATCGTCCAGAACATGTATCTGGGCCGCGAGGAGACTCGTTTCACCCAACTCGACGAGATCAAGATGGAGTTGGCGACGAAGGAGCTTCTGAAGGACTTGGCGGTGTCCACCGTGAAGTCCGTGCGTCAACTGGTCGGCTCGCTCTCGGGTGGCCAGCGCCAAGCGATCGCCGTCGCCCGTGCGGTCATGCGGGACTCCGAACTGGTGATCATGGACGAACCGACCGCCGCGCTCGGCGTCTCCCAGACGGCCCAGGTGCTCGAGCTCGTGCGCACCTTGGCCTCACGAGGTATTGCCGTGATCCTCATCTCGCACAACCTGAACGACGTCTTCAAGGTGGCGGACCGCATCGCCGTGATGCACCTCGGGACGCTGGTGAGTCACGGACCGATCGCCAACTACGACGTCGCGAGCGCCGTCGAGATGATCACGACCGGTGCGTCGAGTCGCGTGCCTACGAATTCGCCCAACGGCGACTGAACGGAAGGTACCTTCTCGTGTCGACCCCCTTGGAGGCCAGCTCGTCTGAGCAGGTTGACGACGTGTCGTCGTCCGTGTCACTGGCAAAACAGATTCGACGGCTGTGGCAAGGCGACACGGGCCTCGGTCCGATCCTCATAGGGCTTCTTGTCCTCATCATCTACTTCGAAGCTCGAACTTCGGTGTTCCTCTCGGCGGGGAACATCACCAATCTCTTCATCCAGGCGACGATTTTCATCCTCTTGGGGATGGCCGAGATCTGGCTGCTGCTGATGGGCGACATCGACCTCTCCATTGGTTACTCGGCTGGCATCGGCGGGGCCGTCGCCGTCATCCTCACCAGCACCCAGCACGACTGGTCGTGGTTCATCGCGCTCCCGCTCGGCGTGCTCGCCTGCGTGCTGATCAGCGTGGTGTGGGGCACGATCGTCATTCGCTTGCGACTGCCCTCCTTCATTGTCACCCTGGCCGGCCAGATCGGACTGCTCGGCGTCCTGCTCTACCTCATCAATAGCCAGGGCAACACGGGAGGATCACTCCCCGTGCAAGAGAAGGTGCTCTACGACCTAGTCAACGGCGACCTCAGCCCCGTGGCCACCTGGGTAGTGATCGTGGCGTCGGTCGTCTTGCTCGGCTGGATTATCCTGCGCTCCGATCAGCGTCGTCGCTCCGCGGGGCTGGAGGCCAAGCCCATGTGGCTGAGCTTTGCCAAGGTCATTGCGTTGGCGGCGGCCGGCGTGCTACTGGCCATCATCTTCAACACGAACCGATCGTCCTTCACCTTCTTGAACGGCATGCCCTTCGCCATCCCGATTGACCTAGGAGTGTTGGCGGCAGGCACATTCATCCTCACCAAGACCCGGGCCGGTCGGTACATCTACGCGATTGGGGGCAACGTCGAGGCGGCGCGCCGGGCCGGCATCAACGTCAACCGCTATCGTCTGCTCGCCTTCGTGTTCTCCGGTTTCACCACCGGCATCGCGGGCCTGCTCTACGTCTCGCGACTCAACGGGATCTCGACCGGCATCGAAGGTGGCACCTACGTGCTCTACGCCGTCGCCGCGGGCGTCATCGGCGGCACCAGCCTCTTCGGCGGACGAGGGAAGATGATCCACGCCGTCGTCGGTGGACTGGTGATCGCCACCATCTACAACGGCATGGCTCTCATCAACGTGAGCGCCGCGGGTCTCTACATGGTGACGGCGTTGGTCCTACTCGCCGCTGTGGTGGTCGACGCGATCGCCCGTCGGAGCAACTCCTCGTCCACCAATTAGTGCCCGCTGGGCGTCGACGGTCTAGTCTCGACCCGTGGAATCCTCGCTCGAAGGTCGTATCGCCGTCGTCACCGGCGCCAGTCGCGGCATCGGACTCGCCATCGCTCAGCGACTCGTGGCGTCAGGAGCGTCGGTTGTGATCTCATCACGCCGGGCGGAGAACCTCGCCAAGGCGCAGTCGACCTTTGACGATCCGTCGAAGGTCCTCAGTGTCGCGAGCCACGTCGGATCCCGCCAGGATGCGAACAGTCTGATCGAGAAGGCCATCGAGCACTTCGGGTCGTTGGACATCCTCGTCAACAACGCCGGGACGAATCCCTACTTCGGGCCCCTCGTCGACATTGACGACGCGCTGATGCAAAAGACCTACGAGGTCAACCAGGCCTCTATCGTCACCCACACGGCCGCCGCCTGGCACCAGTGGATGAAGGGCCACGGGGGAGTCGTGTTGAACATCGCCTCGATCGGCGGGCTCGGCCCGGAACCGGGGATCGGTTGGTACAACGTCACGAAGGCCGCGGTCATTCATCTCACGAAGCAGCTGGCCTGGGAGTTGAGCCCCGGTGTGCGGGTGAACGCCATCGCCCCCGGACTCGTCCGCACCGACCTCGCCCGCAAGCTGTGGGAGGAGCGTGAACCCGAGATCGCTTCGCGTATCCCGCTTCGCCGGATCGGCGAGCCTGACGACATCGCGTCGATGGCGTTGACGCTCGTCAGCGACGCGTCGTCGTGGATCACGGGTCAGACGATCGTCATCGACGGTGGAGCGACGAACCAGCCCCTGGGAGGCGTTGGCTAGAAGAGGTGGGCCAGGTCCGCCCGGCGGATCTTCCCGCTACCGGTTCGCGGAATGGCCGCCACGTAGCGAATCTCCTTGGGCTTGGCCCAGGGCCCGATGTACTCCGCGGCAATCGCACGGATCGCGTCATCGAGATCCAATCCGTCGCCGACCACGATCGCGACGACGCGTTGGCCCCAGTCGCGGTCCTCGACGCCAGTGACCGCGACGTCGCGCACGCCCGGCAAAGTGGCCAGGACCGCTTCGAGGTCTTCGGGCCAGAGCTTCTCACCGCCCGTGTTGATGACGGATCCCAGACGACCGCGCACTGACACCCTTCCGTCGATGACGTCGCCGCCGTCGCCGGTGGGGAACCAGTCGTTGCGGCCGTCGGGTCCCACGACTACGGGTCGTGCCGCGCTCCGGTAGGAGCGAAAGAGAGTGGGCGAGCGAACGCACAGCTCGCCGTCGACGCTGGCGACCTCGACGCCCGCCAACGCGACGCCGTCGTAGACGATGCCCGAGCCGGTCTCGGTCATGCCCCACGTCGTAATGACGTTGCCGGGCCGGTCCCTCGGGGGGCGCGCGCCACCCAACAGCACCTTCGCAAAACCGCTGACGTCGTGCCGGGCCAGCTGTGCGCGCACCAACGACACGTGGGTGGCGCCGCGCGACGGCGCCGTGTCGAGGTCCTCGGGGTCGCCCCAGAGGAGATCGGCGTCGCCCATGATGGCGCGCAGCAGCACGGCGAGCCCGCCAATGTGGTTGGGAGGCAGACACGGGTACCAGACCGGCCGGTCGGCACCCCGCAGCGTCGTTTGGGTCAGGGCCGCGCTCGCGGCGAGCGCCTCCCAGCTCAACTCGGCGGCCTTCGCCGGACCGCTCGATCCTGAGGTCAGCATCACCAGGCCGATCTCGTCGTCGACCGGCACGCCCGGGAGCGGATTGAGGCCGTCCTCGCCAAGGACGGCGGTCGCGCCGAGGACCTCGAGATCCTTGGCGCGACGGCGCTGGGAGAGGCGTCGATCGAGCACGCAGAAGGCCTCGCCGGCGTCGACCCGGTCGCGGATTGCCCTTTCGAGGTCCGGACCGAGCTCGAAATCGAGCGCGACTAAGGGGTTCACCAAACCAGACTAGATGTTTAGGAACTAGGTTGGTCCCACGGGGGGTGGTACACGTGGCATCACTGCGTCACGAACGGAGGATCTCGGCCAGCGCGAACGTCGTGTGGGACGTTGTCCGGCGACCAGAGAGCATCCCCCAATGGTTCCCAGGAATCGAGTCATGCACCGTCGACGGCAATCGGCGGGTCATCACCACCTCCATCGGCCTCGAGATGCCCGAGGAGATCCTCACCATCGACAACCTGCTGCGCCGTTTCGCGTACCGGGTCACTGCGCCGATGTACCGGTTCCACCTTGGCGTGATCGACGTGATCGCACTGGGCACCAACGACTCGCTGTGCGTCTACTCGACGACGGCCGAGCCGGACTTGCTGGCTCTGCTGATCGACGGGGGAACGGTCGGTGCCCTCGACGAGATTCAGCGCATCGCCGAAGCGTCGACCAAGGAGTAGTCGTGGGCCGAAAGATCCTCTTCATCACCACCGACCAGCAGCGCTACGACACTCTCGGCGCCAACGGCGGCACGCTGGCGCGCACGCCGGTGCTCGATGGGCTCGCCGCGCAGGGCATCCGCTACGAGCGGTGCCAGCCCACGTCGGTGGTCTGCATGCCGTCGCGTGCCTCGATGCTCACGGGCCAGTACCCTTCGACCCACGGCGCGTGGATGAACGGCGTGCCGCTCGCCGTGGACGCGCCCTCGGTCGCCGAAAACCTGCACGACGCCGGCTACGCCACCGCACTGATCGGCAAGGCTCACTTCGAGCCGTTCATGGACCCCTTCGGGCGCTTCGCTGAGAACTCGCTCGCCAATCTCGGCATCCCCACCATCGAGCAGGACTGGTTCGATGGTCGGCGCGGGGTCCACCGGGGCTTCGACTACCTGGAGTTCGCGACCCACGGGGTCATGGGCCCCCTGCACTACGCCAAGTGGATGGCCCGCTACCACCCCGAGGCCATGGGCGGCTTCTACCAGGTGGTCGACCACGATTTGAACGTCAGCGCCGTGGGCGGCGGCGACACCGGCGCACCCCAGGTGAAGATGAACGACGTGCCGCGCGAGTGGTACCACACCGACTGGGTCGCCGAGAGAACGATCGACTGGCTGGCCGGGCAGGGAGACGACCAGGACTGGTTCTGCTGGATGAGCTTTCCCGACCCCCACCACCCGTGGGACCCGCCTCGCACCGAGGTCGGGCGCATCCCGTGGCGCGACGTCGCGCTGCCGGTGAACTATCCCGAGCGCGCGAGTGAGCGCGAGTCGCTGCTCGACGCCAAGGCGAGGCACTGGCGCGCCTGGTACGACGGACGCCTGGTGAGCAACTACGAGGCGCCCGCCAAGTGGGTGCCCGCGACGTTGACCTCCGACCAGGTCCGTGAGGTGAACGCCCTCAACGCCGTCGAGGTGGAGCTCATCGACGAGGCGATCGGTCGGGTGCTCCACGCCATCGCGGCCCGAGGATGGGGCGACGACGTCGACGTCATCTTCACCACCGACCACGGCGAGCTGCAGGGCGACTTCGGACTATTGTTCAAGGGCCCGTACCACGTCGACGGTCTGATGCGCCTGCCCCTCATCTGGCGCCCGGCGCCCTCGACGAAGCCCCTGCCCAGTGTGGTGCGCGCCCCGGTGAGCCTCGTGTCGCTTGCCGCGACGTTCCTCGCGGTCGCGGGCAAGCCGGCCCCGGCGTGGGTGGAGGGCCCGTCACTTCCCATCAACGACGACGACGCCCTAGTGCGGTCTTTCGATGCGACGGTCACCGAGTGGGACTCGGCGCTCTTCGGGGTGGACGTCCACGTACGGTCGGTCGTGACCACGGGACACCTGTACACCGAGTACCGCCCGGGCACGATGCACGACGGGAGCGAAGGCGAGCTCTACGACCTCTCCGACGACCCGCTCCAGCGGATCAACCGTTTCGACGACCCCGCCTACGCCAACGTGCGCGCCACGCTCGCCGAGCGACTGCAGTCCCACGAGGACCGTCCCGGCGAACGAGCGGTGCCTGGGACGCTGATGGCTCCGGTGTGATGGAACGGTAGCGTGGTCGCTATGCCCGAGACCGTCATCCATGGTTCGCCGATCGACCCGGTCGAGGAGTACCGCTCCTGGCCCCTCCCGAACTGGGAGCAGCGCGGCGAATTCGACGACATTATCTACGAAGTGGCCGAGGGGATGGCCCGCATCACGATCAATCGGCCCGAAAGGCGCAACGCCTTCCGGCCCCAGACGCTGTTCGAGCTGTCCGACGCCTTCGAACGGGCCCGTGACGACACGTCGGTCGGCACGATCATCCTGACCGGCGCTGGCCCCGACGCCTTCTGCTCGGGCGGGGACCAGAAGATTCGCGGCGACGACGGCTACCTCGGCGACGACGACGTTGCGCGCCAGGGCGTCGGACGACTCAACGTCCTGGACCTGCAGATCCAGATTCGTCGCCTCCCCAAGCCGGTGATCGCCCAGATCGCCGGCTACGCGATCGGCGGCGGCCACATCCTGCACCTGGTGTGCGACCTGTCCATCGCCGCGGACAACGCCCGGTTCGGCCAGACCGGCCCCCGGGTGGGCTCGTTCGACGGCGGCTATGGCTCGTCGCTGCTGGCGCGCTCCATTGGCGTGAAGCGGGCCAAGGAGGTGTGGTTCCTCTGTCGTCAGTACGACGCGCGCCAGGCCCTGGACTGGGGTCTCGTCAACACCGTCGTCGCCCTCGCGGACCTCGAGCGTGAGACGGTCGCGTGGTGCCGTCAGATGCTGACCCTCTCCCCGATCGCCCTGCGGATGCTGAAGGCCGGTTTCAACGCGGCCGAGGACGGTCTGGCCGGCGTCCAGCAGCTCGCCGGCGACGCCACGATGCTGTACTACATGTCCGAGGAGGGCCAGGAGGGTCGCGACGCCTTCGTCGAGCACCGCAAGCCCGACTTCTCGAAGTTCCCCAAGCGTCCATGACCGAGGCTCCCGGGCCTCTTCGGCGCTGGGTGCTCGCGGCGCGCCCGCGCACCCTGCCCGCCGCCACGGTCCCGGTCGTCGTGGGCACGTCGCTCATCCGGCCTCAGTCGATCAACTGGCTGAATTCGGCGTTGTGCCTCGTGGTGGCGCTCGCGCTGCAGATCGGCACCAACTACGCCAACGACTACTCCGACGGCGTACGGGGCACCGACGAGGTGCGCGTCGGGCCGTTCCGTCTCACTGCGTCGAGGCTCGTCAACGCCCGACGGGTCCGCGACGTCGCCTTCACGTGGTTCTTCGTCGGGGCGGTCGCGGGACTCGTGCTCGCGTCACGCACGTCATGGTGGCTGGTCGCGATCGGGGTGACCGCGATCCTCGCGGGCTGGCTCTACACCGGCGGCCCGAGGCCTTACGGCTACCTCGGACTCGGTGAGCTGTTCGTCTTCGTGTACTTCGGGATGGTGGCGACGGTCGGTACGGCCTACGTGCAGCACCTCTCCATCCCAACCCGGGCGTGGTGGCTCGGGGTGGCGACCGGCTTCATGGCGTGTGCACTGCTCGAGGCGAACAACCTGCGCGACGTGCAGGGCGACCGCGCGGCGGGCAAGCGGACGCTGGCGGCCCGACTCGGCCGGGCTCGCGCCTCGACCCTCTACCTGGTTTGCGTGGTGGGTGCCCTGGTGGGGATCGCGGGCGCCGGCCACTACGTGGTCGGCGTGGTGGCCCTCGTCGCGTACATGCCGGCACTGCGATTGGCCTACTCGGACCTCAACGGACGTGAGCTGCTGCCGATGCTCAAATACTCGGCCCGGTCCCAGCTTCAGGTCGGCGCCCTCTTGACCGTCGTGCTGGCGCTCAGAATCGGGCTGTGAACTCCTCGATACCGCGGGCGGTCAGTTCGGGACGCTCGAGGTGGGCGGCGTGATGGGCGCCCACGACGACTCCGATCGCGCCCCGCTCGACGCCCTCGGCGATCGCGATGGCCTCGATCATGAACTTGTCGTCGTCCTCGCCCGCGAGCGCGAACGTGGGGGCGTCCAGAGTCGCCAGGCGCGGCGCGAGCCACTCTTGGGTGCCCGTGCCCGAACGACGCAGGGAGGAGGCCAGCCCCCGCGAGTCCGAGCTGCGCGCTCGACGCTCTCGCGGGTCCGACGGGAGCGTGACGAACATCGGCTGGGCCAGCCACTCGTCGAGGAACTGCGACGCGCCGACCGCCTCGACCCTCTCGGCGAGGGCCTCGTCGCGCCGTCGACGCAGCGCCCGTTGGTCGGGGTCCTCGATGCCGCGTGACGCGCCGAGCAAGACGACCTGGCGGACCCTCGCGGGGTGGGCCAACGCGAAGTGCAGGGCCACGCGCGCTCCCAGCGAGTAGCCCCCCAGGATGAAGGGCTCGTCCGGCAGAGTCTCGGCGAGCAGGTCGGCCGTCTCGTCCAGCGAGGCCGCGATTCGCGCGTTCTCGCCGTGTCCGGGGAGGTCGAGAGTCAGCAGTTCGTAGGTTCCTGCCAGAATGGAGCGGAACTGATGGGCCGAGTCCCTGGTTTGGGTGAATCCGTGCAGCCACACGAAGGTTGGACCCGAGCCGTGACGTTGGACACCGAGGAGCGACATTGTCACAGAGCGTACCGAGCCCGAGCGCGGTCCAGGCGACGTTCGCGGCGACGCTGTTCGACGAGTGGATCCGCCACGGCCTCGTCGACGTGGTCGTATGCCCAGGCTCTCGCTCGACGCCTCTGGTGCTGGCCTGCGCCGGGCGAAGCGAGCTAACCATTCACGTGCGCATCGACGAGCGCAGTGCCGGTTTCTTCGCCCTCGGCCGGGCGCTCGCCACGAAGCGGCCCGTGGCGATCGTCGTCACGAGCGGCACCGCGGCGGCCGAGTTGCACGCCTGCGTGGCGGAGGCCGATCAGGCCTACGTGCCGCTGCTCGTGCTGACGGCTGATCGACCCCCCGAACTGCACGGAGTCGGTGCACCGCAGACGATCGACCAGCACGAGCTCTACGCCGGCATGGTCCGACGGTCCGAGGAGCCGGGCGTGCCGGTCTTGGCCGCCGCGCCGACCTGGCGGACCCTCGCCACCCGGTTGTGGCGCAGTGCCGTGAACGCGCCGGGCCGTTCCGGGCCGGTCCACCTGAACGCGGCATTCGCCGAGCCGCTCATCGGCGAGCCGTTCGCGCTGCCCGCGCACCTCGACGATCCGCTCGACGAGTGGATCACCCCGCGGGCCGAGATCGACCTGCGGAGCCGTCGTGTGCTCTGCGTCGTCGGCCGGGGCGTCGCGGCCTCGGTCATCGAGGACTGCGTCGCAATGAACTGGGTTGTCCTGGGCGACGCCACCGCGCAGGGCTCGCTCGCCTTCTTCGACCCTCTGCTCCGCATCGACTCCTTCGCCGTGGCCGCTCGGCCCGACGTCGTGGTTCGACTCGGGGGACTACCCGCGTCGAAGGTCCTCCAGGAGAGGTTGCGCTCGTGGAACACTCGCACGATCGGCTTTGACGGGGCCGGCTTCATCGCCGACCCCGACCGACTCGTCAGCGAGTCGGTGGCCGGACTGCCCGAGCGCGACCTCGCGGCGAGCGCCGACCCCGCGTACCTCGAATTGTGGTGTCGCACGTCGCTCGAGGTGGGCGAGTGGCTGAACGGCGCCGACGGGGTCGACGGTGCACTCAGTGAGCCCGCCGTCGCACGCGAGGTCGTGGCGGCCTCCGCGCGCCACGCCACCGCCCTCGTGGTCGGTTCGTCGATGCCGGTGCGTGACGTCGAGTGGTGGTCGGATTCGCGCCGGGCGCCGACGTTCTCCAACCGCGGCGTCAACGGCATTGACGGCGTCGTGTCGACGGTGCTGGGTGTGGCGGCCGGGTCGCGCGCCATTGGATTGATCGGTGATGTCACGATGCTCCATGACGTGTCGGGTCTCGTCGACGGACTCGGCGAGGCGGGCGGGTCCTGTGTCGTCGTGGTCGTCGACAACGGCGGGGGTGGAATCTTCTCCTTCCTTCCCCAGTCGACGACCCTCGACCACGAACCCTTTGAGCGGCTCTTCGGCACGCCGCGCCCCCACGACCTCGCCGCGATCGCCGCGGCCTTCGGTCACGTCGGCGTCGTGGTCACGACGCGCGACGAGCTGCGTAGCGCCATCGCGACCGGGCTCGACCGGAGCGGCGTGAGCGTCGTGGTCGCTCGCGTGCCGTCGCGGGCGCACAATGTCGTGGTGCACGACGAGTGGAACGCCGAGGTCGAGCGCATCGTGAGCGGAGAGTGATCGCCTCGGTCTCGTCGCTACCGGTGATCGCCGCGCTGCCGCTGGCCGTCGCCGCGGGGCTGGTCTCGTTCGCCTCGCCGTGCGTGCTGCCGTTGCTGCCGGGATACCTGGCGTTCCTCAGCGGCGCCACCGGGAGCATCGAGGGCCGCTCCGGGCGTGGCCGTGCGGTACTGGGGTCGCTGGCCTTCGTCCTGGGCTTCGCTCTCGTGTTCGTGAGCTACGGCGCCCTCTTCGGTGGCCTTGGCGGGGCGCTGATCGCTCATCAGAGGACGCTCGAGATCGTCTTCGGCGTCGTGACGGTACTGCTCGGCTTCTTCTTCGCCGGCTGGTGGCCCTCGTCGTGGCTGCAGCGCGATCGCCGCATCCATCATCTGCCGAGGGTCTCGATCCTCGGCGCGGCACTGCTCGGATTCTTGTTCGCGCTGGGCTGGACCCCCTGCATCGGGCCGACGCTCGAGGCGATCCTCGGGCTCGCCGCATCCTCGGGCACGACGGCGCTGCGCGGATCGGTCCTGGCCTTCTTCTACTGCCTCGGGTTGGGCATCCCGTTCGTGGTGGCCGCGTTGGCCACCGAGTGGATGGCGAGCGCATCGGGGTGGCTGCGACGTCACCAGAGGGTGATCGGTCGCGTCGGTGGCCTCATGCTGATTGCCATCGGCGTTTGCGAGATGACCGGGACGTGGCACTCGTTCGTGCTCTGGCTGCAGACCCACATCCCGTCGTCCAGCGCTCTCCTGTAGGGCACTCGACTCGTAGACTGTGCCAATGATTCTCCGTGAGGACTGGCAGTTTCGCGGGCTGGTCCACCAGACCACCGACGAGGCAATACTCGATCGATTGAGCGCCGGTGGCGTCACCGCCTACATCGGCTTCGACCCGACCGCCCCGTCGCTGCACCTCGGTAGCCTGCTGCAGCTGTGCAATCTGCGTCGGCTCCAACTAGCGGGCAACCGGCCGATCGCTCTGGCGGGCGGCGGGACCGGGTTGATTGGCGACCCCAGCTTCAAGGCGGTCGAGCGGCCCCTGATTACCGAGGAGCTCCTGGAGGAGAATCTGGTGGGGATCCGCGAACAGCTGGGCCGTTTCCTCGACTTCTCCCCTGCGGCCGGCCCGTCGAAGGCGCTACTGCTCAACAACGCGCAGTGGCTGACGACGGTGACCCTCACCGACTTCCTGCGCGACGTGGGCAAGCACTTCACGGTCAACCAGATGATCGCCAAGGAGTCCGTGAAGAGCCGCCTCGACCGCGACGACGTCGGGCTCTCGTTCACCGAGTTCTCCTACATGCTGTTGCAGGCCTACGACTTCCTGCGGCTCAACGTCGACCACGGTTGCACGCTGCAGCTCGGCGGATCGGACCAGTGGGGGAACATCACCATGGGCACCGAGCTCGTGCGCAAAGAGACCGGCAACACGGTCGCGGGCCTCACGTCGCCCCTGCTGTTGCGTGCAGACGGGCAGAAGTTCGGCAAGTCCGAGGTTGGCAACGACAAGGTCTGGCTCGACGCGTCGATGACCTCGCCGTTCGAATTCCACCAATTCCTGCTGAACGCCGACGACGCCACGACGCCGGCGCTGCTGCGCTTCTTCACCTTCCTCGACCATCAGACGATCCTCGACCTCGACGAGGCGACACGCACGCGTCCCCAGGAGCGCCAGGCACAACGAGCTATCGCCAACGCCGTGGTCACGCTCGTGCACGGCGAGACGGCGGCGCGCCACGCCGAACGGGCCGGTGAGGCGCTCTTCGCTGAGTCGATCGCCGAACTCGACGAGGCGACGTTGCTCCAAGTCGTCGCCGACGCGCCGTCGTCCACGTGGTCACGGGCCGAGGTCGCCGCCGGCGTAGACCCGGCCGAACTGCTGGTGCGCTGCGAACTCGCCGGCTCCAAGGGCGAGGCCGGCCGATTCCTCGAGCAGGGCGGAGCGTACGTCAACAACGTGCGCGTCCACGCCGAGACGGCGATCGACATCTCCTGGGCACTGCACGGCCGGTACCTGGTGGTTCGCCGCGGTCGGCGATTGCTGCACCTCGTGGTCATTGCGTGATCCGCCGCGTCACCGTGCTGGCCGCCGCCGCTCTCCTCTTCGGCGCGTGCGGATCGATCAGCGCGGCTCAGGCCATGGCGTCATGGGTGAAGCAGAGCAACTACTTCGTGAACTCACGGACACTGATCGCCGACGTCGAGCACGCCGCGGTCGGGCTGCGCTCGACGGACTCGACCGCCGTCGACCTTCACACCGTCTGCGCGGTGCTATTCACCGACGACGGCCACGCCGAACAGGCGTTGCCCGCGCCAGACGCTCAGTCGACGACGTTGCTCAACCGGGCCTACGCCGACCTCGCCCAAGGAGCCAACAAGTGCTACGAGGCTCGCCAGAGCGTCAGTGCGCGCGCCGGGGCCCTGGCGTTGCTGGTCCGGGGCGTGGCCACGCTGTCCGAGGCCTCGGCACGGGTGTCGACCGCGGTGCTGCCCTAGTCCGATCGCGGGCGCAGATCGACCTCGAGGCGCAAGATGCCGTCCTCCAACGTCGCCGTGGCGTCAGCGAGCATGGCGAAGTCCTGGAAGTCCAGCTTTGCGGCCTCGATGAAGAGAAGTCGCTCGGGCCCCTCGACCGGCGGGAAACCTCGCCGCTTCACCGCTTCGGCGCGCTCTTGGAAACGCCGGATCATCTCGTTGGGGTCAAAGGCTTGGCTCACGACCTGATGCTATGGGTTCGTGCGAAGGGATGAGTTGGTATCATGGATACTCAACTCAGTTCCGCTGAGTTGCGGTCGCCGCCAGCTATGGCCTGCGGCCAGTGAGGAGTCGACGTGAAAAAAGGCCGCCACCGCAGGTTTGTGGAAGCTCGCGAACTCAAGCGCTCCACCGGACCCCGGGCTACGACTTGCGTCGAGTGCGGCGCCGCCCCCGAGGACGTCCACGCCGAGTGGTGTCTCGCCGAAGAGGACCGATTCGACGAGATCCTCGGCAGCCTCCCGCGCACCGCGTTCAATGAAGAGGACCCGCTGCGGGCCGAGGGCTGACTAGGACTTCTTGCGCAACACGGGGTGCGGGAGCAGCGTGCCCTTGGGCTGCTTCGCCCTGGAGTCCATGTACGCCAGCAGCTGCTCGTAGACCATCTGACCGACCATCGCCACGAGTTCCTCGGCCATCGAGTCGACCACGCGCGACGTGCCGATGAACGCCGACGCGTCCTCAGTGCACCACCAGTGGAACTCCTCGCCGCCGCCGCCCCAGTGTCCGCGGTTCCACTGGGCGATGCGCGTGATGACGTGACCACTGTCTTGGACCTCGTCGTCGCGCCGTAGCGGTAACTGCCAGCAGACCTCGGGCTTCAACGGGATGTAGCTCTCCTCGTTGTCGATCGCCATCACGTGCAGGGCGCAGCCCGGGCCACGGTGGAAGTCCGGTCGATTGAGGAAGATGCACGCCCCTTGGACCAGTTTGGTGACGATCTCGCCGTTCTTTTTCACCCGCGTCGTGGCGGTGGCGCCCTTGGACTTGAACTGCCACTGGTCGTGGGAGAGGCGCTTGGCGGCCTTCTCGACGCGCCGGCGGTCCTTCTCGTCGACGAAGTGGGCACCGTAGCTGCAGCATCCCTGGACGAGTTCGGGCGTGGGACCGGTCAGGACCCCCTGGCACCCGTTGCCGAAGATGCAGGTCCAGTTGCTCTCGAGGAACGTCACGTCGAACATCCACGTCCGTTGGCGCTTCGTGTCCTCGAAACTGATCCATTCGTGAGCGTCGGACGGGATAGTTGTCACACGGAGAACTTAGTTGCCGTCGACAACGACCGAGGGCACCTCTAGACTTGGGTCATGACCACCGTCGAAACCTTCGAAGTCCTCTCACTCACCGACGAAGCGCGCAACGTCGTCACCGACGCGTTGAACAGCGAAGAGCAGAGTGACGGACTGGCCCTGTTCATCGAGGTGACCGGCACTCGCGGCGCCGGCTACGCCTACGACCTGTACTTCTCGGACCGCGCCGACGCTCCCGAGGGCGCCGCGATCGGCAACGACGGCGGCGTCACAATCGTGGTGCCCAAGAGCAGCGTCGAGCGCCTGCGCGGAAGCCGCCTCGAGTTCGCCAACGAGGGAGGTGGCGGGCTCGTTCTCGTCAACCCGAACATTCCGACGCCCGAGGAGGTCAATCCGGGAGTCCCGGCTGAGATCCTGGCGTTGGGCATCGAAGGACCACTCGCTCTGATGGCGGTGGACGTCCTCGAGTCGAGCATCAATCCCTCGATCGCCGCTCACGGTGGTCGGGCCGACCTCGTCGCACTCGACGAGGAGCAAAGGGTCGCCTACGTCAAGTTGTCGGGCGGTTGCCAGGGTTGTGCGATGAGCCGCATGACGCTGTCCCAGGGGATCGAGACCTCGCTCGTTGAGGCGATCCCCTCGCTGACCGGCGTCGTGGACGTCACGGACCACGCGTCAGGCGTCAACCCCTTCTACGCCAAAGAGCAGTAGCCCTGGGGCGTCGGCCCTACAATTGAACGATGTTGCGCTTCCTCACTGCCGGCGAAAGCCACGGACCGTCGCTCAGCGTCATCGTCGAGGGCCTGCCGTCGGGCCTCGCCATCGACGTCGAACAGGTCGGCGACGAACTCGGCCGCCGTCGCCTCGGCTACGGGCGCGGGCCGCGCATGCGCTTCGAGCGTGACGTACTGCGTCTCATCGGTGGCGTTCGACACGGACGCAGCCTCGGCTCGCCGGTCGCGATCGAGATCCTAAACTCCGAGTGGCCCAAGTGGGAGCAGGAGATGTCTGCGGCCGCAGGAACTCCGGGCACCAAGCTGACCAAGCCCCGTCCCGGTCACGCGGACCTGGCGGGGATGCAGAAGTACGCCTTCGATGACGCTCGTGACGTCCTCGAGCGCGCGAGCGCACGCGAGACCGCGGCACGCGTCGCGGCCGGGTCGCTCGCCAAGGCCCTGCTCGCGACCATCGGCGTCGAGGTGATCAGCCACGTCGTGCGCATCGGGGGGGCCGCCGTGACGAGCGGACGTCGACCCATCGCGAGCGACCTCGAGGCCGTCGACGCGAGCGAGGTCCGCTGCTTCGACGAGGAGGCCGCGAAGGCGATGATCATCGAGATCAAGGCCGCCGCGAAGGAGGGCGACTCCCTGGGCGGCGTCGTCGAGGTCATCGCCTACGGCGTGCCGGTGGGACTGGGCAGCCACGTCCATTGGGATCGCAAGCTCGACGGACTGCTCGCGGGCGCCCTCATGAGCATCCAGGCGGTCAAGGCCGTCGAGATCGGCGACGGCATGGCCCAGGCCGCCCAACGCGGCAGTGTGGCCCACGACGCGATCGCCATTAACGAGACCTTCGTCCTCGGCGGCGGCTACGTCCGGCGCAGCGACCACGCCGGCGGACTTGAGGGCGGCATATCGTCCGGGTCCCCGATCATCGCCAAGGTCGCGATGAAGCCCCTCGCCACACTCAATCGGCCCGTGCTCGAGACGGTCGATGTCGCCACCGGCCAGTCGACCGTGTCGTTCAAGGAACGAACCGACGTGACGGCGGTGCCGGCCCTCGGTGTCGTCGCCGAGGCGATGATGGCGCTGGTGCTCGCCAACGAGGCGCTACGCAAGTTCGGCGGCGACTCGGTGGCGGAGTTCACCCGCAACCACGCCTCGTACATTCAGAACCTGGGCTCTGCGGCCTCCGCCGCACCCCCGGGGTGACCGTGTCCCGTCTCGTCCTCGTGGGGATGCCGGGCGTGGGAAAGACCTCGGTCGCGCGCGCGGTCGCCGCTCGCTGGGGCTGCGATGTGCTGGACACCGACGACCTGGTGGCGCTGGAGGTCGACCAGTCGGTGGCGCACTTCTTGCGTACCGAGGGCGAGTCGGCCTTTCGCGTCATCGAGCTCGCAGCGTTGGAGGGCGCGCTGGCCCGGGATGCCGTCGTGGCAACTGGTGGCGGCGTCGTGACGACGCCGGCGGCGCGAGAACTGCTGGCCGGTCAGATCACTATCTGGCTCGACTGCGACGACGCGGTCATCCTCGACCGGCTGGACGACGTGGATCGTCCGCTACTGGGCCACGACCCCGAGAACGCGTTGGCGCTCCTGCGCGCCGAACGAGGGGGATGGTACGCCGAGGTGTCACGGGCTCGGATCGACGCGACCGGGACCATCGAGGCCGTGGTGACGCTCGTGGTCGACGCGTTCGATCGGGTGGCGCCATGATTGTCACCGTCGAATTGGGGGAACGCTCCTACGACGTCGTGCTCGACGACGGCGCGCGCCACCGTCTCGCCGGCCTCATCGCGTCTCGGGCGCCGCAGGCGAAGTCGGTCGCCATCGTGACGTCGTCCGAGCTTGCGAGTCAGCCGTGGTTCGATATTGTGAGCGGTCTCCCTCAGCATGTCGTCACGGTCGGCGAGGGTGAGTCCGCCAAGACCGTGATCGGCCTCGATGGCCTCCTCGAACAACTCGCCGACCTCGAGCTCTCGCGCGACGACGTCGTCGTAGCCGTCGGGGGAGGGGCGATCACCGACCTCGTCGGGTTCGCGTCGGCGATCTACCTGCGCGGCGTGCCCGTCGTGCACATCCCCACGACGCTCGTCGGCCAGGTCGACGCCGCGATCGGCGGCAAGACGGCGGTCAACCTGCGGGCCGGCAAGAACCTCGCCGGCGCCTTCCACCAGCCCCTCGGGGTGCTCTGCGACTTCCAGACGCTCACGACGCTGCCCGAACGCGAGCGGCTCGGGGGCTTGGGCGAGGTGGCCAAATGTTGGCTCCTGGAAGGCGGCTTCGCCGCCGAACTCGCGGCGGTGTCGCTGCACGACCTCATCGTCATGTCGGTGAAGTTGAAGGCGGCGATCGTCGGCGCGGACGAACGCGAGGGCGGCTCGCGGGCTCTCTTGAACTACGGACATACTCTCGCCCACGCCCTCGAGAAGGTGTCGCTCGCGCGCAACGTCGACGAACTGCGACATGGCGAGGCCGTGGCGATCGGACTGGCGTTCGCGGTTCGACTGGCTCGCGCATTGGGTCGAGTCGATGACTCGGAGGTCGTGCGCCACGATGAGGTGCTCGGCGCACTCGGCCTGGCCCAACGAGTCCCCTCGAACTGCCCCACGTCCTCACTGCTCGAGGCGATGGCCCACGACAAGAAGGCCCACCACGACCTGACGTTCGTCCTCGCCGGGGCCGAGGGGTTCGAAGTCGTTCCAGGTGTCGATGTGACGCTGGTCCAACAGGTCCTGGAGACGTTCAGAGGAGAGCCATGAGCAATGAGATAGTCCTGCTGTCCGGACCCAACCTCGATCTCCTGGGCGAACGGAGCCCCGAGATCTACGGCCCGACCACACTGGCGGAGCACGTGGCGAGATTCACCGAGATGGCCGTCTCTGAGGGATTCACGGTGCGCCACCTCCAGTCGAACTTCGAAGGAGAACTCATCGAGGCCGTCCACCAAGCGCGCGGCCGCGCCGTGGCCATCGTCATCAACGCCGGCGCGCTGACGCACTCGTCCTGGGCCCTCGCCGATGCGCTGTCGACCTTCGAGGGTGTCAAGGTCGAGGTCCACCTGACCAACCCCGCGGCCCGCGAGCCCTTCCGACACGTCAGCACACTGGCCGGCGTCGTCAGTGGAACCGTGGCCGGATTCGGCGCCACCAGCTACGACCTCGCGTTCGACGCCGTGCGGCGACTCGTCGCCACCCCCTAGTTCTCGGGGCTCGAGTGCCGTTGCCTAGACTGGGCACCGCACGTTCCCCGAAAGGTCCCCAGGCGCATGGCCGCAATCTCCACTTCCGACATCAAGAACGGCATCACCCTCGTAATCGAGAACAACCTGTTCACCGTGATCGAGTTTCAGCACGTCAAGCCGGGCAAAGGGGGAGCCTTCGTGCGCACCAAACTGCGCAACTCCCGAACGGGCGCGGTGATCGAGCGCACGTACCGCTCCGACGAGCGCCTGGAGCAGGCGATCATCGACAAGCGCGATACGCAGTACCTGTACCGTGACGGTGACGACTACGTCTTCATGGACCAATCGACCTACGACCAGGTCCCGGTCTCTTCGAAGAACCTCGGCGAGGCCGCCAACTTCCTCACCGAGACCGGCAAGGCGATGCTGATCCTGTACAACGACGAGATCATTGGCGTCGAACTTCCGGCGTCGGTTGAACTCGTCATCGCCGAGACCGAGCCTGGAGTCCAGGGTGACCGAGTGTCCGGAGCGCGCAAGCCCGCGACGCTCGAAACGGGGCTGGTGGTTCAGGTGCCGCTTTTCGTCGGACCGGGCGAGACCATCAAGGTCGACACCCGGACCGGCGAGTACATGACCCGGGCCTAGAGTGAGCGAACTCGGCGCCCAGCGTCACCACGCACGCGAACGGGCGTTGGAGATCTTCTACGAGGCGACGATCAAGGCACGCGACGTGTCGACGGTGCTCAATCAGCTGCCGCTGCGGCCCGACGCTTACACCGTGGTGCTGCTGACGTCGGCCGAACAGCACCTAGAGAGAGCGAATGCACTCATCTCGGAGTTCGCGATCGACTGGCAGCTGGACCGGATCGCGATCGTCGACCGGCTGATCATGACCCTCGCGATCGGCGAGTTGCTGATGGAGGACGGGCCGCCCATGGCGGTTATCCTTGACGAAGCCGTCGAGCTGGCCAAGGTCTACTCGACCGACGGCTCACCGGCGTTCGTCAATGGCGTGCTGTCGGCCTGCGCCGAACATCTGAATGGCTAGCTCGAAGGACGTCTGACATGCCGGGTATGGGCGGATCGCCGATCCAACTGACGAACCCGCTGGTCGTGGCGATCTTCCGTCACTCTCTCTTCGTGTCGAGCGTGGCTTGGATCCTCGGACTCGGGCTCGCGGTCCTGCTCACCTCGACGGTGCTGCGCAAGGTCTACGCATTCAACCTCTCCGACGCGGGCCTCCGCGAGCCACGCAGCCGCACCTACCTGCGATGGGGCTTCGGGGCGCTGTGGCTCTTCGACGGCGTTCTGCAGTTCCAGCCCTCGATGCCGCTCGGCCTGGCCAATGACGTCGTCGCGCCGGCGGCGATCGGGTCACCTTCGTGGCTGCACGCCCTCGTCTTCAGCGGTGTCGGTGTCTGGAACAGTCATCCCGTCGCGTTCGCCGTCGGCGCGGCCTGGATCCAGGTGGGCATCGGGCTGCTCCTGCTGGTCTCGAACGGCGCAGTCGGCCGGCTCGGAGCCGCGGCCTCGGTCGGCTGGGCCTCGATGATCTGGCTGATCGGCAACGGTGCCGGCGGGATCTTCTCGCCGACCAGCTCGATCCTCTTCGGCTGGCCGGGGGCGACCATTTTCTACGTCGCGGCCGGCGCGTGGCTCGTGGTGGGCAATGCGAGGTTCACCGAGCGCTTTGCGCGCGACACCACTCGCGCGCTGAGCGTCCTGCTGGTGATCGGGACAATCGTCCAGTGTCTGCCGGGTCGGGAGTTCTGGCACGGAGGGAACTCCAACGCCCTGACGGCCATGACCAGCTTCATGACCAAGACCCCCCAGCCCCACTGGTTGGCGTGGCTGGCCCAGAAGGGAGGCACGATCGCGGGCACCATGGGCGGCGGATTCAATCTCGTGGTCGTACTCTGGCTGCTCGCGAGTGCCGCGGGCCTCTGGTGGTCGACCTATCGACCTCTTCGTTGGCCGGTGTGGACGCTCATCGCTGGTTGCGCGTTGATGTGGTTGGTCGCCGAAGACGGCGCCATCTTCGGTGGACTCGCGACGGACTTCAACTCACTCGTACCCCTCGCGATTCTCGCGTGGTGCGCCGTCCCCTCCGATCAGGCCTCACTGCCCCGTGAGAGGAGGCTGCCCAAGGAGATGCGCTCGAGCACCGGCGCCGTCGCGGCCTCGTTCGCCGCCGCCGCAGTCGTCTTTTCCCTGTGTTCGATGGGCTGGGCCAGCCTGGCGTCGGCGGAGAACACGTTCTTCCTCGCCCAGAACGGCCCGGCGTCACAGGTCTCGGGCCCCGCCGCCTCCTTCACCCTGGTCGACCAGTTCGGCTCGTCGTACCGTCTTGGCGAGCACGCGGGCCACTACACCCTGCTCACCTTCCTCGACCCGATTTGCTGGACTGACTGCCCGCTCATGGCCAACCAATTGCGGAGCGTGCGCTCCGCACTCTCGGCGGGCGCCCCCCTCGACATCGTCGCGGTCGCGGCCAATCCCTACCATGAGAGCCTGGCGGACGTGAGGCACTTCATCGAGCGACGCGGTCTGGGCACCATGAAGGACTTCTACTTCGTCACGGACCCGAACCTGAAGGTCGTCGCGAAGGTGTGGTCGACCTACGGCATCAGCGTCATCATGAAGCGGACCGACAAGATGAGCATCCACTCGGACTTCATGTTCATCATCGATCCGAGCGGCCACCTGAAGTGGGTGATACCCGACGACCCGCTCTCGAACTGGTTGGGCCAGCGTTCGGCCGTGAGCGAACTGTTGAGCCTGCTCCATCAGTCCGGCGTCCGCTAGAGACGCCACGATCAGCCGGCCGGAGGCTCGTTTGATTGCTCCGACGTAGGTTCGTGCACCTGGGCGAGGAACTCGTTGTAGGCCAGGAGCGCTTCGTCATCAACGTCGCTCGGCGTCGAGCGCGGGGGAGATCCGTCGTCGACTTCGAGCTTTCGCCACATGTAGATCCCGTAGACGCCGAGGATCGGCCATTCGAATACGTACGCCCACGAGAGCGTGTTGCCCGACAGTGCGCGCGAGAGCTCGATGGTGAAGGCCGAAACGCAGATAATCTCTGCGATTGCCAGTCCGAGGTGAACGCTAAGAGGTTTCTTAGGTTGACGCTGCACGAATAGTGACTTTACAAGGTGTTCACATCTATCCTTCTGGTCAGCGCGCAACTAGTGGCCTCGTCGTAAGGGAGATGTATGTCGAGAAATGGGAGGCTAGCGACGGTCCTCGGGCTCTTCGTGGTGGCCGTAGGTCTTGTCGTGGCAGCCGTCGCTGCGTTCCTCACCCCTGGGATCCCCGGTGGCGTCGTCAACTTCACGAGCGGCTCGGCCGGCCAGCCGGTCAGCCTGGTCGTACAGACCGTGCCCTCGATCGGCGTCGGCTTTGGCGACCATCCGACCTGGGTCTCGTACCTGGTGAAGACGCCATCAGGCAAATGGGTACACAGCACGACCTGGCAACTACCGGCCAACACCGTGGTCAACATGACGATCCTGCAGTACGACTCCGGAAGCCCGCTACGCAATCAGCAGTGGGGACAGGTCACGGGCACCCTCGGCAACACCATGAGCCTCAACGGCACCGCCACCAGCGCTTACAACTCGAACACCGGCGACGGCGTCGGCCACACGTTCACCGTGCCGGCCTTGGGGCTCGACATACCTCTCGTGGGGATCGGCGGGGGCTCGACCAACGCCTGCAGTCAGGCGCCCTGCGGCACGAACTTCGACCACAACACCATCACGTTCAGCTTCAAGACGCCGGGACCCGGAAACTACCCCTGGCAGTGCTTCGTTCCCTGTGGCCTGGGCTACCTATTTGGAAATGGAGGGCCGATGTCGACGCAAGGCTACATGGGCGGCTTCTTGAAGGTGGTGGCGTAGATCATGGCTGCTGAGAACTCCAAGGGCGAAGTGAACGATCTTCGTCGAATGACGATGATCTGGGTGGTCCTGTCGGTCGTGGCGGACCTGTTGTTCTGGTTCCTGGTCGGACCCCACGTGCCGCCGGGGCGGATGACCGAGACCGCAGTGAACAACCAGCGCACCTTCAATGTCCTGCTCGTCATCGCGTTGCCGGTCTTGATCGGTGTATGGGTGTACTTGGGCTACGCGGCAACCATGTGGAGCGCGAAGCGCGAAGGCGTCGCCGAGTCGGTCGGGGGAGAGGGCGCCCGCACGAACCGCAAGGTCCAGGTCTGGTGGATTGCCCTCACTTCGGTCATCGTCATCTTCCTCGCGGGCTACGGCACCTTCGCCGTGATCGCCGAGCACGGATCGGGGGGTGGCGAAGGACCCAATCCGGTGTGGTCGCCCTCGGGAGCGACGCAGGCCGAGACGGCCGCCTTGAGCGGCAGTTCCTCTTGGACGCCGGGCCACGTTCTGGTCGTCCAGGTCATTGGCCAGCAGTGGAAGTTCACGTACCGCTACCCGAGCTTTGGGGGCTTCGAGTCGGACAAGCTCGTGCTGCCGGTGAACACCGAGATCGCCTTCAACGTGACCTCGCTCGACGTGATCCACAGCTTCTGGGCTTACCAGTTGAGCGTCAAGGCCGACGCCAACCCGCAGTTGAACAACGTCGCGTACACCGAGACCAAGCACACGGGTAACTTCACCGTACGGTGCAGCGAACTGTGCGGACTGTGGCACGGTTCGATGTACAACTTCGGAAAGGTCGTGTCGTCGACCGACTTCATGAACTGGGCGTCGACGACCCAGTCAGCCAACGCCGCGAACACCGCGAACCTCCCGCCGTTCGCCTGGACGTACGTGCCCGACGCCAACGGGGCGTCCGGGGGCTGGTACCCGGACGGTACCGTGACGCCCTACTCGACGGTGGAGACCTACGGTTCGAAGACCCCGGCCTCGTGACATGGGCGACCGCACGATGAATGAGACGCCAACGATGAAAGAAACGGAGATCGCGCGATGACCATTAGCGCTGAACGACCGACCGACGTGGTGGCCAGCATCTCGGCACCGCCGCCCTCGGCCGCATCCTCGTGGACGCAACGACCAGGTTGGCTGAGCCAGCATCTCGGCACCGCAATCGTCGGTGCCGTGCTGGGCTACGTCCTGGGCCACTGGTTCGGGAACTTCGTTTCGAGCAGCTACCCCTACATCGCCAACAGCGGCCAGAACGCCATCGCCGACGCACTGGGACTCTCCGTCGGGGTCCTCGGTTGGCTGCTCGGCATCGGAGCCCTCAACTACCCGTTGGCCAAGATGATTGGTCGTGAAGGTGGCGAGGAGCCGGCCGTTGAAGGCTGGAGCAAGTACTTCCGCTACTCCCTCGACCACAAGACCGTCGGCATGCAGTACATCGTCGGCGTACTGCTGTTCATGTTCACCGGTGGCCTCTTGGCCATGGCGATTCGCACCGAGCTGCTGAACCCGACCACGCACGTCTTCTCACCCGACACGTACATCAAGATCGTCAGCGAGCACGGGACCATCATGATGATGATGGCGACGTCGATCATCGTGGGCCCCCTGGGCAACTACCTGGTGCCGCTGATGATCGGTGCACGCCGCATGGCCTTCCCGCGGATCGAGGCCTTCAGCTTCTGGATCTTCGTCGCCGGCTACATGGTGATCTTCTCGGCTCTGCCGTTCGGAGGATTCCCGACCGGTTGGACCGGCTACGCCCCGCTCCAGACGCAGGCCGGCCCGGGGATGGTCTCGTACCTCCTCGGTTTCGCGGTCATTGGACTGGGTATGATGGCCGCCGGTTTCAACATCGCGGTGACCATCATCAACTATCGCGCGCCGGGCATGACCTGGAGCCGCCTGCCGATCTTCGTCTGGTCGATACTCGCGACCGCGGCGCTGCTCACGTTGGCGACTCCTGTGCTGTTCGCGGGAGGACTCTTCGGACTCCTGGACAAGACCATCCAGACCTCGTTCTACGTGACCGAGCACGGGGGCAGCTCGTACCTCTGGCAGAACCTGTTCTGGTTCTTCGGGCACCCCGAGGTGTACATCATGGCCCTGCCGGGATTCGGCATCGTGGGCGAGATCATGCCGGTCTTCACGAGAAAGCCCCTCTTCGCGTACAAGGTCGCCGCCGCCGGAATGATCGGTGTCGCTCTACTTTCGTTCTTCGTCTGGCAGCATCACCTGTTCCAGAGCGGTATCAACCCCGACATGAGGCCACTGTTCATGCTCACGACGGAGCTGATCTCGATTCCGACGGGATTCATCTTCCTCGTCGGCATGGGCACGCTCTATAAGGCGAAGATCAGATATGAGGTGCCGATGCTCTTCTGCATGGCGCTCTTCTTCAACTTCCTCATTGGCGGAGTGACCGGAGTCTTCCTCTCCGACGTTCCGGTGAACGTGACGGTGCACGGTGGCTTCTTCGTACTGTCGCACTTCCACTACACCATCATGGGAGGACTGCTCTTCGCCTTCATGGCCGGCCTGTACTTCTGGTTGCCCAAGATGACCGGGCGGATGATGAACTCGCGGATCGGGAAGTGGCACTTCTGGACGATGTTCATCTTCTTCAACCTGACGTTCTTCCCGATGTTCGTCATCGGACTGCTCGGCCAGCCCCGTCGAGTGTTCACCTACGCCTCCAACCTGCAGGGCCTCAACGACTTCTCGTCGGTTAGTGCTTTCCTGCTCGGCATCTCTTTCCTGATCTTCTTCGCGAACCTGATGTGGTCGATGTTCATCAGCCCGGTTAAGGCCCCCGCGAACCCGTGGGACTCGCTGGGCCTGGAGTGGCAGACGGCGAATCCGGTGCCGCCGTATAACTTCGAGCGCATTCCCGTGATCATGACCGACCCCTACCGTTACAGCGAGCCGGGTGCGCCGGCGTTCGCCGACATGGGCGACGGATTGACGCAAAGTTCCTCGACGACCAGCAGTGACCAGGCCTAGCGGTGAGTGGAGACGACAGCATGACTGAAACCTTTGACAAGTCCCGGGGACCGAGCGAGACGCCCGAGGAACGCGAGTTCGAGTTGCGAGCGCAGATTGGTTCGATATGGTCCGGTGGCCGTCTGTTCATCGGCATGTACACCTTCCTCCTTGCGTCGCTCGTGTTCTCGTACTTCTACCTTCGTTCGAGCAACAACGGCATGGAGTGGCGTCCCCACAACCAGCACGCGCCGCTCTACTATGGATGGTCGATCTACCTGCTGACGGTGGCCGCGGCGCTCCTGGCGATCTACGGTCAGCGACGACTGCGCAAGGGCGACGTCGCCGACTTCCAGGTCGCGGGCTGGACTGGGGTGGTCTGCGGTCTCGTCGCTCTGTTCCTCCAGATATGGGAGTTCCAGAAGCTGTCGTTCTACCCGGGAGCGAGCGGCTATTCGTCGACCTTCATTGGATTCGCGGTCATGAACATCATGAGCCTGGTCATTGGCACGTACTGGCTCGAGACGACGCTGGCGCGCTCCTTGCGACTGCGGCGCGAACTGGGAGGGGACAAGCCCGAACTGTCGATGGCCGCGACGGCGCAGGAGTTCCGCGCGGGAGTGGCGTCGATGGCTTACTTCTGGGGGTTCCTCGCGATCGGCGGTGCGCTGCTCACCGCGATGTTCTACGTGATGTAAGCCGTCTGCGAAAGAGCGCGGAAACAGGTCATGATGGAAACGAGGAATGGTTAGGTGGTGATGATGCAAGCTGTTAATGACTACATTGGTCCACAGGTACAGACGATGGTGGTCTTGCTGGGGGTCTTCGTGGCGGTATGTCTCTGGGGCTTCTTCCAGCGTCACCACTCCGAGTGACGGCGGTCACCCCTTCGACGCAGGCATCGACGGGGATCGGCCAATTTAGGATTTTCCTCGCGGTACTCGGTCTCGGCCTGTGGGTGGCGTTCCTCGCTCCGCCGCTGGCCACGTGGGCCGGCCGATACGAGTTCGTCCAAGCCATCCAGTACGCGGTCTTCGCCTTCGCGGTACCGGCGCTGTGGGTCACCGGCGCGCAGTGGCACCGCGTGGGACTCGCGTCGAAAGAGGGACTGCTCGTCGGTCCTGACGGGACCCGTCTATCGTCGGCGACCTCGCGCTACGTGGACCGCGTCGCTGTGAACCGTGCCTCCACCGCGCACCAGCAGCGCGCGGTGATGGCCGCCCTCGTCTTCTCCGGCCTGTCGATTCTCTGGAGGGTCGCGCCCGTCGTCGACTTCCTCGTGCGCCATCCCTGGATGGCGGTCATCGAGTCCTTGAGCCTCGTCGGAGCCGGCCTGGCCCTCTTCAGTGATCTCGTCGAGTCGCCTCCGATGAGGCCGGGCGCGACCCGCCCGTACCGGATCTGCATCGCCGCCGGCGTCATGTGGACGGCGTGGGTGGTCGCCTACTTGGACGGCATGTCCCATACGTCGTGGTACCACGCCTTCCACCACGTCGCCGGTCAGGGCGTGTCCCTGTCGGCGGACCAGCAACTGAGCGCCGGGCTGATCTGGCTCATCTCCGGTGCCGTCTTCGTGCCGATCATCTTCTGGAACCTCGTCTATTGGTTGCAGTCTGAAGAGGACCCCAACGAGGAACTCGGTCGGCTACTTCGCGAGGAGCGAACCCGGGGCTTCTTCGGCACCAACTGACCGACGCGCTGTCGCCATTGGTCGGGCCGTGACGACGAGAACCCGCTTAGGTTCCGGAGAGCCTCTCGAGTGCGGGAAGTTTAAGGGTGACCAGATCGGTCGACAGGATCGCGTTGGCTCGAGCGAGGTGGTCGAGCGCCTGCGAACGGTCCTTGGCGAGGTAGCTCTCGCGAACCCCGAGGTCCCGGATCGTCTTGGTGTCCCCCGGGTGCTTGAACAGGTACGCAATGTCCGCGATGGCGCCATTGGCGTCGGAGTCCATCCAGATGATCGTCACCTTCAGCATCTTGTCGAGGGCCCTTCCCGCAGGGGTCTCGGCGGGTTGCAGATTGTTGGTCAGCTCGGACATGCTCGGGCCGGCGAATGAGCAGACGGTCTGGTCCTCGATTAGGTACTTGTCAATGACCTTGTGCTGGGCGGACGAGAGACTGCCCCCGGTCTCCTCGCGATAGAAACGAAACGCCTCGCTGAGCCCGAACGTGCACTGCTTGATGTCGGCGTTGACCTGCTTCATCGTGGCGTTCTGCGCCGCGACGTCCTCAGCGTTGGTGATCGGGTGGGAGATGTCCGACACCACCGAGACGGCGATGATGATGATGACGGCCACGGTGACGAGGAACCAGGGCCGCTTGTACCAGAGTGAACGCTCGAGGCCGAGCGACGAGGTGGCCATGGAGGCCGGGTCGTAGGCGACGCTTTCGTCGGAGGGCCGGTCCTGCGTCACTTGGCAAGACTAATGGCTACGTTGGCGATGCCCGTGGCGAAACGGCTCACCTCGGCCGGACTCAGATGGAAACGTCCGGAGTGGTCCTTGTTGGCGAACGGCAATGCGAGGTAGCGAAGCCGTCCGTCTGGAGCGATGAAGTATATGACGTTGTTGTGGGCCACCTGGTTCGCCAACCTACCCACGTTGACGGCAAGTCCGTAGTCGACCCACACGGAGTTCAATCGGTCGAGAGTTCCGGTGAGAAAGTAGACGGACCGAAGTCCGGACAGTCCGGTGTAGGAAATCGCGGGGGGACTCGCCTCGAGGCCGGGATGCTTGGGATCGGAGTTCACGACGGCGAAGTCGACCGTGGACGACGCGGCGCCGAGTCGACGTTGGGCGAGGCGGATTTCGGCGCCCACCACCGGACAGATGTCATTGCAGTCGCGGTTGAAGAACGTGAGGACGATCACCTTGCCACGGTGCCGCCCGAGTGACCACACCCGATTGAACTGGTCGCGCAGGGAGAAGTCAGGCGCCGTGGCCACGCCTATCTCCTTCAAGCCAATGAAGGCGCGGGTCGACGCACCAACCTGGGGACCTGACGGTGTCACGGGGGTGGGCGCCAGGGTGAAGGTCGTCGTCGGACCGCTCGTGCCGACGCCACCGAAGTAGTGCTCGACCAGGACTCCACCGAGGCCGAGGACCACGAAGACGGTGGTTACCAGGAGAACGAACTTGCCGGGAATCGGTGCGCGTCCCATCTGGGGTCGGCCGTGCCGGCCCGCCGGAGCGGTCGCGTTCGCGAAGGCCGAGGCCCGTTGGGCCTCGCTCAGGGTCTCTTCGGGAGGCTCGGAATCTTCGCTCGTCATCTCGCCTATTCAGTCGAATGGTTTGGACCACTCTACCGACGTCGATTCTCGGTTCCCGAGACGACCGCCGGAGCGGAGGACCGCCCAGGTCACGCCTTTCGGGCCGAAAGATCGCAAGGTGGCCTTGTAGGGTGACGTCGTGGGCAACGATGAAGTCGAGGCTGGGGCGACGGCGAACGTCGCCGCCAAGCGCCTGACGGGGACCGAGGCCCTAAAGGCGCACGTGACGCTGGCGCTCGGCTTGGCGTTGTGCGTCACGGCCTTCGTTTTTGAGATCGAACGCGCACTCGGCGGCAACGACCTCAGCTGGGCTTACGTCTTCGAGTGGCCGCTCCTTGGAGCCTTCTCCGTCTACATGTGGTGGCGAGTGATCCACCCGGAAGGGCCCACGCGCGCTTCCAAGGAGCCGACCCTCGCGCCAGAGTTCGACGGAATGCTCGCGGCCTGGCGCGAGCACCAGCGAGATCTCGCCCGGAATCAGGAGTCCACGTCCCCCGAGCGCGAATCGAAGTGAACTACCTCGACGCCCACTGGTCCTTTGACCCGATGCTGCTCGCCGTCGCGCTCACGGTGGCTGCCCACGAGGTCGGACTGGCGCGGCTGCGCGTTCACTCGGCACCATCACGTACCCGCAGGCGTCGGCGCAACGCACTCGCGTTCTACGCGGGGCTCATCGTGCTCATGCTCGCGATCGTGTCGCCGATCGACTATTGGGCGTCGGACTACTTCTTCGTGCACATGCTCGAGCACCTGCTGCTCGCGTTCTTCGCTCCGATGCTGATCGTCGCCGGAGCCCCGTGGGTGCCCCTGATGTTCGCCCTGCCCGTGGGAGCTCGACGGACTCTCGGGCGATTCCTGTTCCTCAGTCGCCGTGCTGAAGCACTGCGCGTGGTCGGCCGGTTCATTCGCAGTCCCTGGTTCGCGGTCGTCTCGTTCAATCTTGCGATGCTCGTGTGGCACGTGCCGTCGTGGTTCGACCTGGCCGAGCGCAGCGCCGCGGTGCACGTTTGGCTGATGCACGGCAGCTTCATCGTCACCGGCGTGCTGTTCTGGCTCCAGATCATCCCCTCACACCCGATGAAGCCAGCGCGCGGACCGGTCTTCCAGGTCAGCGCCATCGTCGTGACCAACGTGCTGATGACGGTCCTGGCCATCTCGATGAGCATCCTGACCACCGTCAGTTGGTACTCCGTCTACGCCGGTCTGCCGGGCGTCACGCTGGCGCCGTTCGCCGACCAGCAGATCGGAGCGGCAATCCTCTGGGTCTGCGGCGACTTCTGGGCCCTGCCGGCGATCTACGTGGTCATCCGGCGCGCCCTCGACGCCGAGGCACCACTGGGTAGCGTGCTGGACCGATTGATGGGTCGTAGCGCAGGTCCTTCGATCGAGTCGTTCCGTCGGAACCAGGAGGGCGAGCCGAGCGAGCATCGTCCGGGGACGTCGGCGCCGTAGCGCTTCGAGGATCGGCACTGTCGTCTGCTACCGTGGACTGCAGTCGTGAAGCGGGTCCCGTGAGGCCCGAACGACGGGAGACATCGTGGAAGAGAGAAGTCGTCGTGACGCGACCTCGCGCGATCCGACGTTCATCCCGCGGTCCCAACTTCTCTCCTCGGACGACGTCGCACGGGCCGTGCGCCGTATGGCTCACGAGGTGATCGAGCACACGAGGAGCGTCGACGAGCTGGTCGTCGTCGGGCTCCAGACCGGAGGCGTCGCCTTCGCCACGCGCCTGGCCGAGGTCCTCGGGGAGATCACCGGTCGCGAAGTCCGCTGCGGTCAGCTGGACGTCGCCTTCTACCGGGACGACTTGGCCCGCAATCCCGCCCCGACGCCGGCCTCGACGGTGATCGATCACGACCTCACCGATCAGACTGTCGTGCTCGTCGACGACGTCCTCTTCACAGGCCGAACGGTCCGCGCCGCGCTCAACGCCCTGACGGACTGGGGACGGCCCCGCGCGGTTCAGCTCGCCGTCATGGTCGACCGCGGTCATCGCGAACTGCCGATCCGCCCCGACTTCGTCGGCAAGAATCTCCCCACCTCGCTCGACGAGGCCATCGTGGCCACGCTCGACGGGGTGTGGATCGGCACGAAGTCGGCGCCGTGACGAGCTCGATCCGCGGCGAGAACCTTCTGTCGCTGAACGACCTGGACCGTGACGCCATCGTCGAGGTGCTCGACACGGCCGAGGCCTTCGTCGAGGTGAACCGTCGAACCATCAAGAAGGTCCCAGCGCTGAAGGGTCGCGTCGTGGCCTCGCTGTTCTTCGAGGAGTCAACGCGGACCCGTCTCAGCTTCGAGACGGCCGCGAAGCGACTCAGCGCCGACGTGCTGTCATTGGCGGTCGCGTCGAGCAGCATGAAGAAGGGCGAGTCGCTACGCGACACGATCGCCACCGTCGACGCCCTAGGCATCGACGCGGTGGTGATGCGCCACCAGTCGAGCGGTGCGGCGCTCCAGGTGAGCCGCTACGTTCCCCACGTGCGCGTCATCAATGCGGGCGACGGTCTGCACCAGCACCCGACCCAGGGCCTGCTGGACGCCTTCACCGTGCGCCAGGTCCTGGCCGAGCGGCGCGGCGCGGCGGGCGTCGAAACTGGAAGTGAGCTCTTCGAGGGCCTGCGGGTCCTCATCGTGGGCGACATCCGTCACAGCCGAGTCGCACGCAGTGACATCGCGGCCTACGTGGCGCTCGGTGCCGAGGTGCGCGTCGCCGCCCCGGGGACTCTGCTGCCCGAGTTCCTCGCTGACTGGCCCGTCGGCGTCGTGGACGACTTCGACGAAGCGCTCGAATGGGCCGACGTCGTCGCCCTCTTGCGCCTCCAGCGCGAGCGGGGGAGCGGATCGTTCGTCCCGAGCCTCGGAGAGTTCACGACCTCCTTCGGTTTGACCGTCGAGCGGGCGCGCCGTCTGCGGACCGACGCGCTCATCATGCATCCCGGCCCGATGAACCGGGGCGTCGAGATCGACTCGCTGGTCGCCGACTCGGCGGCGGCGGTCATCACTCGCCAGGTGCAGAACGGCGTGCCGATTCGAATGGCGGTGCTGTACCTGTGCGTCGCCGGGTCCCACGGGGGAGGGTCGCAGTGAACTTCGTCTTGCGCCAGGGCCTGGTCGTCGGAGTGACGTCGGTCGACGTCGCTGATGTCCTCGTCGTCGATGGGCGCATCGCCGAGGTGGCGCCGAGCGTCGACGCGCCCAGTGACGCGGTCGAGGTCGACGTTCGGGGTTGTTGGGTCGGGCCGGGATTCGTCGACCTCCACACGCACCTACGAGAGCCCGGTCGCGAGGAGGCCGAGACCGTCGAGAGCGGTGCGCGCGCCGGCGCGCTTGGCGGTTACAGCGCGCTCGTGGCGATGCCCAACACCGAACCGGCGCTTGACAGCGTCGCGATGGTCTCGTACGTGCTCGCACGGGGCGAGAATTCGGTCCTGGATGTCGCGGTCGCCGGGGCCATCACCCTGGGGCGCCGTGGCGAGCTCTTGGCGCCCCTCGCCGAGATGGCAGCACTGGGCGTGCGCCTCTTCACCGACGACGGAGTGGGGGTCCAGGACCCGTCGGTGATGCGCCGGGCGCTGACGTACGCCAAACCCCTCGGCGTACGTCTCGCTCAACACTGCGAGGACGAGTCGCTCGCTGGTGGCGGGTCGATGAACGAGGGTCGGCTGAGTAGTCGACTCGGCCTGATCGGTCGTCCGGCGCTGGCCGAAGAGCTGATGGTGGCGCGCGATATTGAACTTGTTCGCCTGACCGGCGCGCCCATGCACTTCTTGCACCTCTCGACCGCTCGGTCCGTGGCCCTCGTGGTTGCGGCCCGGCTCGAGGGCCTGGACGTCACCTGCGAGGTCGCTCCGCACCACCTCACGCTCGACGAGGGCACGTGCGCCACCTTCGATCCACTCTTCAAGGTCCATCCACCGCTTCGTCCCCGCGGCGACGTCGAGGCTCTGTGCGCGGCGCTGCGAAGTGGCGACGTGGACGCCGTCGCCACGGACCATGCGCCTCATGCGCCGGAGTTGAAGGATCTTCCCTTCGACGAGGCGCCAGCGGGGATGCTCGGACTCGAGCACGCCGCGGCCCTCACCTTCGAGGTGCTCGGCGGCGAGTCGTGCAGTCCGCTGCGCTTCTTCGAGGTGCTGAGTCGGGCACCGGCGCGCATCGCACAGTTGCGCCAGAGCGACACTCGGGTTCGTCACGGCGGCCACGGGGGTGCGATTGCCGCCGGCGAGGACGCGAACATCGCCGTCTTCGACCCGAGCGAACGATGGGTGGCCGATCGCCGGGCGCTCGCCAGTCGCTCGACGAACACTCCGTACGATCAGCGCTCGATGACGGGCCGAGTGCGCGCCACGATCGCGAAGGGTCGGCTCGTCGTGGTGGACGGGAGGCTGAGGTGACGCGGCTCGAGTCCATACTCGTGCTCGCCGACGGCGCGACGTTCGAGGGCTACGCCGCCGGCCACCTGCCCGACCAGGGCTTCACGACGGGCGAGTTCGTCTTCAACACCGCACTGAGCGGCTACCAGGAGGTGATCACCGATCCGAGCTACGCCGGTCAGGTCATCGCCTTCACGTACCCCCACATTGGCAACTACGGCGTCACGCCGCTCGACGATGAGGCGCCGCACCCGTGGTGTCGAGGCGTCGTGGTACGGGACCTCTCCGAACGTCCCTCGAACTGGCGCTCGACGGGGCCGATTGAGGGCTTCTTGCGCCATCATCGGGTGCCCGCATTGGTCGGCGTCGACACGAGGCGACTGACGAAGCACTTGCGGACCCACGGTGCGCTGCCCGGCGCGTTCGGCCACGGCCACCCCGACGTCGTCGCGGCGGCCGCGCGCCGCGCTGTGGGCACCGACGGCACGGATCTCGTCGCCATGGTCTCGATCGACGAACCGTACGAATGCGGTGACGGCGACCTGCATGTCGTAGCCCTCGACTACGGCATCAAGACGACGATGGTCCACCAGTTGGCCCAACGGTTCCGTGTCACGGTCGTGCCCTCCTCCACGCCGGCCAGCGAGGTGCGCTCCCTTCACCCCGACGGTGTCTTCCTCTCCAATGGGCCCGGCGACCCGGCGGCGCTCGGCGCGAACGTCGCGGTGATCGCCGACCTCCTGGGCGAGGTGCCGATCTTCGGCATCTGCCTGGGCCACCAGCTGCTGGCGAGCGCCCTTGGGGGCACGACCCTCAAGCTGCCCTTCGGCCACCACGGATCCAACCACCCGGTCCAGGACCTCACGACCGGACGGATCGAGATCACGGCACAGAACCACAACTACGCCGTCGCACCCGGATCGCTCTCGCGCGGCGTCGTGAGCCACGTCAACCTGAACGACGGCGTCATCGAGGGAGTCTCCTCCCCGAGGGACCGCTGCTTCTCGGTCCAGTATCACCCCGAGGCCGGTCCCGGGCCCCACGACGCGCGCTACCTGTTCGAGCGCTTCGAGGCACTCCTGCGTCGTGGCGTCCTGGAAGGGGCCTGATGCCCCGGCGCACCGACATCCACTCCATCATGGTCATCGGCTCGGGGCCAATCGTCATTGGCCAGGCCTGCGAGTTCGACTACTCCGGGACCCAGGCCTGCCAAGTGCTTCGCGCAGACGGCTTCAGGGTCATCCTCGTCAACTCCAATCCCGCGACGATCATGACCGACCCCGTCACCGCCGACGTCACCTACGTCGAGCCGCTCGACGCCGATGTGCTCACCGACATCATCGAGCGCGAGCGCCCCGACGCCCTGCTGCCCACTCTCGGCGGTCAGACCGCGCTCAACCTCACTATGGAGCTCGTCGCGAGCGGCGTGCTGGAACGGTTCGGCGTCGAGGTGATCGGCGCGCGACCTGAATCGATCTCGACGGCCGAGGACCGTGAGCTCTTCAAGGCAGCGATGGCCGACATTGGTCTCGCGGTGCCCGAGTCGGGGTTCGCGCGCAATGTCGATGACGCCGTGGCCATTGCTGAGCGGATCGGCTGGCCGATCATCATCCGGCCCAGCTACATCCTCGGTGGTGCCGGCACGGGCATCGCCCACGACGTGTCGTCGTTCCGGCGCTTGGCGGGCGAGGGGCTCGCCGCGTCGCCGATCCACGAGGTCCTCGTGGAGAAGTCGATCGCCGGATGGAAGGAGTACGAACTCGAGGTCATGCGCGACGTGGCCGACAACTGCGTCGTCATCTGCAGTATCGAGAACTTTGACCCGATGGGCGTGCACACTGGTGACTCCATTACGGTGGCGCCGGCCCAGACGCTCTCGGACGTGGAGTACCAGGAAATGCGCGACGACGCCTTCGCAGTGCTGCGACGAGTCGGGGTCGAGACGGGCGGTTCCAACGTCCAGTTCGCCGTCAATCCGATCGACGGCGAACGTCTGGTCATCGAGATGAACCCCCGAGTCAGTCGATCGAGCGCGCTGGCGAGCAAGGCCACCGGATTTCCCATCGCCAAGATTGCGGCGCGCCTCGCTGTCGGCTACACCTTGAACGAGATACAGAACGACATCACACGGGTCACCCCGGCCAGTTTCGAGCCGGTCATCGACTACGTCGTCACGAAGATCCCTCGCTGGGCCTTCGAGAAGCTGCCGGGCTCGACGCCCGAGCTTGGTACCCGGATGCAGTCGGTGGGCGAGGTCATGGCGATCGGACGCAACTTTGCCGAGTCGCTGCAAAAGGCCGTCCGTTCGCTCGAGCAAGGTCGTGCCGGTTTCGCCCCGGGCATCGCCACCGAGTTCGCCGAACTCGACCTCGCCGCGCTCTGGCGCCACTGCGAAGTGGCGACGCCGGAGCGGCTGTTCGCTCTTCACGAGGTGTTGTGGCGGGGCGCCTCGATCGACGAGGTGGCCGAGCGCACGAGGATCGACCCTTGGTTCTTGCACCAACTGGTTGGCATCATCGAGCGCGAGCGTGAACTGCGGGGCGACCTCGCCCTCTCGTCGCTCGACGGGCGCGGTTGGCGGCGCTATAAGCAGTGGGGCTTCTCCGACCCCCAGATCGCCGCCATGACTGGCGCCAGTGAGCACGAGGTGACGCGACTTCGCCGCGAGGCCGGAGTGCCCACGACGTTCAAGACGGTCGACACCTGCTCGGCCGAGTTCGAGGCGACGACGCCGTATCACTACAGCACCTACGAGGACACGTCCGAGGTGATCGAGTCGGCGCGCGACCGGGTGATCATCCTCGGTTCGGGTCCGAATCGGATCGGCCAGGGGATCGAGTTCGACTACTGCTGCGTGCACGCTTCGATGGCGCTTCGCGAGATGGGCTACGAGACCGTCATGATCAACTGCAACCCCGAGACCGTATCGACCGACTATTCGACCTCGGACCGCCTCTACTTCGAGCCGCTGACCCCCCACGACGTGGCCGAGGTGATCCGCGCCGAGCAGGCCGCCTGCGTCGACGGCGCGCGGGTCGTGGGAGTCATCGTGTCGTTGGGCGGCCAGACTCCGCTCAAGCTCTCGCACTCCCTCGATCCCGGCCTAGTCCTCGGCACGCCCGTGGTGTCCATCGACGCCGCCGAGGACCGCGAGCAGTGGTCGGCCATCTGCCACTCGCTGGGGCTGCGTCAACCCCCCGGCGCCGTGGCCACGAGCCTCGCCGAGGCGAGAGCCATCGTGAAGCGAATCGGCTACCCGGTCTTGGTGCGGCCGAGCTACGTCCTCGGTGGGCGGGCCATGGAGATCGTCTACGACGACGCCTCGCTCGTTCGCGTGATGGAGGACCTGACCAGTCTGCACGGCTCCCTGGCGCGCGAGGGCGCCGCCGCAGCCAGCCGGCCCATCCTCATCGACAGCTTCCTCGAGGACGCCATCGAGGTCGACGTCGACGCAGTGCGTGACGCCACGGGCGACGTCTTCATTGCCGGCGTGATGGAGCACGTGGAGGAGGCCGGGGTTCACTCCGGCGACTCCGCCTGCGCGCTGCCACCCCAAACGCTCGGCGAGAGCGTCATCGCTCTCTTGCACGAGCACACCGAGCGGATCGCCGCGGCGCTCTCCGTCGTCGGCCTCATCAACGTCCAGTTCGCGGTGAAGAATGACGAGGTCTTCGTACTCGAGGCCAATCCCCGGGCGAGCCGCACCGTTCCCTTCGTCGCCAAGGCGACGGGCGTAGCGGTCGCCGAGGTCGCGGTGCGCGTCATGATGGGCCAGTCCATCGCCGAGCTGAAGGAGCTCGGCGTGGTGCCCAGCGTCGCGCCGGAGCGTGATTACGTCTGCGTGAAGGAGGCCGTGCTGCCCTTCAGCCGCTTCCCGGGCGTCGACATCGTCCTGGGCCCCGAGATGCGATCGACCGGAGAAGTGATGGGCGTCGGGGAGAGCTTCGGCATCGCCTTCGCCAAGGCCCAGCTGGCCGCCGGCACCCGGCTGCCGGACAAGGGTCAGGTCTTCTTGTCACTGGCCGATTGCGACAAGGTGGCCGGCCTGACGCTGGCCCGCCAGCTCACCGAGCTCGGCTTCACGTTCGCCGCGACCGTTGGCACTGCCGGCTACCTGCGGGCGAACGACGTCGCGGTCGCCACGCTCGTGGGCAAGGTAGGCCTCGCCGATCTGGGCGTGGACGCGGTGTCGCTGATCGCCTCGGGTGACGTCCATCTCGTGGTCAATACGCCCTCGGGCGGCGGCGCGCGCGCCGACGGCGCCTTGATCCGTGCGTCGTGCGTCCAGAGCGCGGTGCCCTGCCTCACGACGCTGAGCGCCGGCTTCGCCGCCGCCAAGGGGATTGCGGACACGCGCGCGCAGGGGTGGCGCGTTCGTTCGCTCCAGGAACTCCACGGATGACCGACCTCGCCACTCGAGTCGGCTCCGTCGACCTTCGCTCGGCCGTCCTCACGGCTGCGGGAACCTCGGGTTACGGCGACGAGCTGGCGGGCTACGGCGACCTCGGCCAACTCGGCGCGGTCGTCACCAAGTCGCTGGCGGTGTATCCATGGGAGGGAAACCGGGCGCCCCGGTTGGCAGCATCGGGGACCGACATGCTCAACGCGGTCGGACTCGCTGGACCGGGTGTCGCGGCGTGGCGCGAGCGGTACCTGCCCGGCCTCGTTGCCGCCGGTGCGACGGTCGTCGGCTCAATTTGGGGCCGCACGGTCGGGGAGTTCGCCGAAGCCGCCGAGGCGATGCACGGTGCCGGGATCGTCGCGCTCGAGTTGAACGCCAGCTGTCCGAACCTGGAAGGCCGCTCCACGATGTTCGCGCACTCCGCGTCCGCCACGGCCGAGATCGTGCAGGCTGCGCGAAGTGCCGGCGTGCCACTCTGGGTGAAACTCAGCCCGAACACCCCCGAGCTCGTCGAGATCGCCGGTGCGGCGATCGCGGCCGGCGCCGAGGCCCTGGTGCTCGTGAACACGGTGCTCGGCCTCTCGATCGACCTCGAACGTCGACGGCCCTCGCTCGGCAACGGAGGCGGCGGGTTGAGCGGACCGGGGATCCTCCCGGTCGCGTTGCGGGCCGTCTTCGACTGTCGCGCGGCATACCGCGACTGCGCGATCGTCGGCGTGGGCGGGGTCGCCAACGGCGACGACGCGGTCGCGATGCTGATGGCCGGGGCCAACGCCGTCGAGGTGGGCACGGCCACGTTCGCCAACCCGCGGGCCCCCTGGCTCGTGCAACGGGGCGTCGAACAGTGGATGGGCCGTCATCAGGTCCGAAGCATCGACGAGTTGATCGGGGCCGCCCATGCGTGACCCGTTCGGCCAGCGCCTCCAAGAGCGGGTCCGCGCCCTCGGACCGCTCTGCGTCGGCGTCGACCCCAGCTCGCTGCTGTTGAGTGCGTGGGAACGTTCCGACTCGGTCGAAGGGCTCGAGTTCGCGTCGCTGGCGATCCTCGAGGCGGTCCTCGGCGTCGCCGCGGCCATCAAGCCCCAGGTTGCTTTCTTCGAGCGTTTCGGATCGAGTGGACTGCGGGTCCTCGAACGACTGATCGGCGACGCGCGCGACGCGGACATCCTCGTGGTGGCCGACGCGAAGCGCGGCGACTTCGCCCCGACCAACGTCGGTTACGCCGAGGCGTGGCTGGGCGAGCAATCGCCGCTCTGCGTGGACGCCGTCACCGTCAGCCCCTACCTCGGCGTCATGGCACTACGTCCCTTCTTTGATCTGGCCGAGGAGAACGGTCGGGGGGTCTTCGTGCTCGCCGCCACGTCGAACGACGAGGGCCGGGTGCTGCAGTCGGCGCGCACCGCCGACGACGAACGGGTCGAGGAGATGGTCCTGCGCCAGGTCTCCGAGCTCAACCGGCGCGACGACGGTCTCGGGAACGTCGGCGCCGTGCTCGGGGCGACTCGTGATCGCCCCGCCTTCAATCTCTCATCCCTCGGTGGACCATTCCTCGTGCCGGGCGTGGGCGCCCAGGGCGCGACGGCTGACAACGTGTCGCGGATGTTCGAACGCTGTCCTCAGGGCACCGTGCTCGTCAACGTCGGACGGGCGATCCTCGAGGCTGGCCCCGACCGCGCGGGACTGCGTGACGCCACCCAGCGATGGCGCGACGACCTAGGCGCGGCCCTTCCCTGAACAAATGTCGCCACAGGGGAGTAATCTGACGACGTGACCCCGACACCGCCAACTCTGTCGCAAGAGCAGCGCGTCGAGGCGTCACGTCTGGCCGTGGCGAACCGTCGGCGGCGCGCCGACGTGAAGCGAATGGTGAAGTCGGGTGAGTTGTCGCTCGAGGAGCTCTTCGAACTGGCCGCGCGCGAGGAGTGCGTCGCGCAGATGCGCGCGTACGACCTCATCAGCGCCCTGCCCGCGATCGGCGAGGTGAAGGCTGAGCGGATCATGCGCAACGCGTCCATCGCCAAAACCCGACGGATCCGCGGCCTCGGTCCCAAGCAGCGCGCCGAGCTCTTCCGAGCCCTTGTCCGCTGAACCACTCGTCGTGGTTCTCATTGGCCCGGGTGGCGTGGGCAAGGGGACCCTCGCCCAGCGCCTGGTGTCCGCCGACGACCACCTCTGGCTGAGCCGCAGCTGGACGACCCGGCCCCGGCGCGAGACCGAGGACGGTACCGAGTACCACTTCGTTGACCGCACGACCTTCGAGCAGGCGATCGACGACCGCCTCTTCCTCGAATGGGCCGAGTTCAACGGCAACCTCTACGGAACCCCGTTTCCCCACGCCCCACCGGGGGTCGACGTCCTGCTCGAGATCGAGGTCCAAGGGGCCGAGCAGGTTCGAAGGGCCGATCCCCAGTCGGTGGTCTTCTTGATCATGCCGCCCTCGCTCGAAGAGCTCGAGGAACGTCTGCGGGCCCGGGGCGACCATGACGAACACGTGAAGTTCCGCCTCTCCAGCACGCCGGCGGAACTGGCCAAGGGCCGCGAACTGGCCAGTTATGTCGTGGTCAACGACGATCTGGGGACCGCGACGGCGCAAATCCTCTCTATACTGGAGGAACTTCGTCTTCGCCGGCGAGCCCCCTCGGAAAAGGAATGAAGACCATGGCCGAACGCCCCACCCTCGTAGACCCGCCCATCGAGACCCTCCTGCACAAGGTCGGGGACTCCAAGTTCACCCTCGTGGCCGTGTCGGCCATCCGGGCACGCGAGATCAACGAGTACTACAACGGCCTCGGCTCGGGTCACGGCGCCCTGATTCCGCCGCAGGTCACCTCACTCTCGAACAAGTCGCTGTCGCTCGCGATGGATGAGCTCTACCAGGGCAAGCTGGAGTTCCACCGTCCGACCGCCGAGGAGCTTGAAGCCGAACGCCTTCAGGCCGAGGCGTTGGAACAGGCCCGCCAGGACGCCAACAACGACCTGGACGCCTTCACCGATGCCCTCCGCGACGCCTGACCCGTCCCCTCCTCGCATTGTCCTAGGGGTCTCCGGTGGCATCGCCGCCTACAAGTCGGTCGAGTTGCTGCGCCGCCTGCGCGACGCCGGCTTCCACGTGGCCCCTGTCCTCACCCCTGACGCCACGCGATTCGTCGGTGCTGTCACCTTCTCGGCGCTCGCGAGCGAGCCGGCGCGCACGTCACTCTTCGGCGACACCGTCACGCCGATCCCGCACACCCACCTGGGCCAAGGCGCCGACCTCGTCGTGGTCGCCCCGGCGACCGCCCACCTGATCGCGCGCTACGCCACCGGACTCGCCGACGACCTCCTGACCGCGACCCTGCTGGCCACCCGGGCCCCCGTACTTCTCTGTCCTGCGATGCACACCGAGATGTGGGAGCAGCCCTCCGTTCAAGAGAACCTGGCGACGCTGCGCCGGCGCGGCGTGATGGTGCTCGGCCCCGAGTCGGGGCCACTAGCCGGGGGCGACGTCGGAGCCGGTCGAATGGCCGAGCCCGAGGCCATCTTCGAGCTGGTTGAGCGAATCGTGCGCGGCTATCGCGGCCCCCTCACCGGCCAGAGGATTCTTGTGAGCGCCGGCGGCACCCGCGAGCCCATCGACCCGGTCCGCGTGATCTCGAACCGCTCGTCGGGCCGACAGGGCCACGCGATCGCCGAGGTGGCGTGCCGGCTCGGCGCCGCGGTCACCCTCGTGACGACCGTGGACCTCGAACTGGCCCTCGACGTCGTGCGAAGTGTCGACGTGGTTCGCGTCGCGACGGCCGCCCAGATGCACGACGCCATGCTCGAACGGACGGGGGAGAGCGACTGCGTGATCATGGCCGCCGCCGTGGCGGACTTCACCGTGACCTCGGCCACCGAGAAGCTGAAGAAGGGCGCCGGCACCCCACAGCTGTCCTTCGAACCGACCGCCGACATCCTCCACGACCTGGTCGCCAAGCGCCACGCGGGACAGGTCATCGTGGGATTCGCCGCCGAGACGACCGACGTGGCGGCGAACGCCTTGGCGAAGCTGCGCTCGAAGGGGGTGGACCTGCTCGTGGTGAACGACGTCGCCTCTCCGGGCGTCGGCTTCGAGCACGCCACCAATGAGGTCATCCTGCTCGACCGCGACGAGTTGGCCGAGACCGTCACGCTGCGCTCGAAGTCAGCGGTCGCGTTGGTCATCTTGACTAGGGTTGCCTCATTGTTAGCGCAAGGAGCCCCATGAGCGACCGCACCCTCTTCACCTCGGAGTCGGTGACCGAAGGCCACCCCGACAAGATCGCCGACCAGGTCTCCGACGCGGTGCTCGACGCGATCCTCGCCCAGGACCCGACGGCGCGCGTGGCCTGCGAGACGCTGCTGACGACGGGGCTGTGCATCGTGGCCGGTGAGATCACCACGAGCGCGTACGTGGACATCAACCACCTCGCGCGCCAGACGATCATCGGCATTGGTTACAACGACGGAGCCATGGGATTCGACGGGCGCAGTTGCGGCATCCTCGTCTCGCTCGACAAGCAGAGCCCCGATATCGCCGAGGGCGTGGACGTGGCGTTCGAGCACCGCTCGGGTGCCGGTGGCGAAGACATGCTCAACGCCCTGGGCGCCGGCGACCAGGGGATGATGTTCGGCTACGCCTGCAACGACAACGCGGACTTCATGCCGTTGCCGATCTGGCTGGCTCACCGCCTCTCGATGCGTCTCGCCCAGGTTCGCCACTCCGGGCTCGTGCCGTACCTGAGGCCCGACGGCAAGACCCAAGTGACGATCGCCTACGAGGATGGACGTCCGGTGGCGGTCGACACTGTGCTCATCTCGACCCAGCACGAGGACGGCTACGACTCCCAGACCACGATCAGGGACGACGTCCTCGAGCACGTCATCAAGCCGATGCTGCCCGCCGACCTCGACACCAGCTCGATGCGCGTCTTCGTGAACCCCTCGGGCAAGTTCGTCCTCGGCGGACCCCACGCCGACACCGGCCTCACGGGCCGAAAGATCATCGTCGACACTTACGGGGGCATGGCCCGCCACGGGGGTGGGGCATTCTCGGGCAAGGACCCTTCCAAGGTGGACCGCTCCGGCGCCTACGCCGCTCGCTGGGTTGCCAAGCACGTCGTCGCCGCCGGCGCGGCCGACCGTTGCGAAGTGCAGGTCGCCTACGCGATCGGTGTGGCCCGACCGGTGTCGGTCCTCGTCGAGACCTTCGGCACCGAGCGGGTCGACCGGGCCAAGATCGCCAAGGCCGTCGACGCGCTGTTCGACCTGCGCCCCGCCGCCATCATCCGCGACCTGGACCTGCGCCGCCCCGTCTACCAGCGCACCGCGGCCTACGGCCACTTCGGACGCAGTGACCAGGGCTTTACGTGGGAGCAGACGCCCCGCGTTGACGACGTGCGCCGGGAACTGTCGCTGTAGAAGTGGTCCTGCGCGCGGTCCAGGTCATTACCGAGGTCGCGCCACTCGACCGGCCCTTCGACTACCTGGTGACCGAGAGAACCGCCCAGGTCGCCGTCGGCGACCGAGTGCGAGTTCAATTGCAGCACCGCTCGGTGCGCGGGTGGGCGGTCGGCGAGGTTGAGCCGGAAGGTGAATTGAAGCCGTTGACGAAGTGGCTCGGCTTCGGACCGCCGTCGTCGATGCTCCCGTTGCTCTTCTGGGCGGCGCAGCGCTGGTACGGCCCGGTTTCACGTTTCCTGCTCGCGAGCTCGCCCCGGCACCTCGTCACCTCCCTGCCGAGCCCGCCGGCCAAGGCGCCGCTCGAACAATCGGTGTCCGATGCAGTCCGTGCGGTCGCCCCCGGAGTCCACGAGCTGTCGCCGACGACCGACCCACTCGCGCTGATTCTCGCCGCCTACGAGTCGACGCGCCAGCATGAGGGCTCGCTCTTGGTGCTCGTGCCGACCGAGGGTTGGGCTAACCGTCTTCGCGGACGCCTGGAGCAGCGTGGATGCGCCGTCGCGTCAGGCGAGGCGCAGTGGGACCGAATGCGCGCCGGATGGCCGGTCGTGGTCGGCTCGCGCGGCGCGGCGCTCGCGCCGGTGCCCCGGGTCGCCGGCGCGGTCGTGTTGGACGCGGACGATGAGGCCTTCCGTTCGGAGGGTTCACCCACCTGGGACGCGGTCGCGATGCTGCGCGAGCGCTGCCGAATCGACGGCGCCCCCCTGTGGTGCACCTCGATGGTCCCCTCGCCGGCGCTGCTCGACGACGGGGCGTACGAGGTCGAAGAGGCCGTCGCGACCGGTTGGCCTCGGATCGTCGTCGCGGACCGTCGCCTCGCGGACCCTCACGATGGAGCGCTGTCGGGCGTCGCGCTCGACGCCGCCCACCGCGCCCTGCGCGGCGACGAGCCCGTCGCCGTGGTCGTGGTCCTGCAGCGGCTCGGCACCGGCCGGCTGTTCGCCTGTCGCAAGTGTGGCGAGCTCGCACGCTGCGCCGAGTGCGGACTGGCCGAGGAGGAGGTTGAGGAGGGCCTGGCCTGTCGGGACCGTCATGAGCCGCGCGCGAACTTCTGCCGGACGTGCGGCGCGACCAACCTGAAGCGAGTGCGCGTGGGTGTGACGACCATGGCGCGCGACGTCGCGGCCCAACTGGGTCAGCCGGTGACCGAACTGACCGCCGCGAGCGTCCCGGCAGCGCCGGTGCACCGGATCGTCGTGGGCACCGAGGCAGTGTGGCGTCACGTACGGCGGTGCGCGGTCGTGATCTTCCTCGACTTCGACCAGTACCTGCTCGCGCCGCGCTCGTCGTCACGACGGAGCGCCGTCACCGCCGTTGGTAAGGCCGGCCGGCTCGTGGGACCACGTCGCGACGGGCGGGGCGAGGTCGTACTGCAGACGAGAAGGGGTGAGGACCCGGTTGTGGGCGCACTCGTCGACGGGCAGATGGCGGGACTGGTCGCCGACGACGTGGCCACGGCCCGCCTGCTGGGCCTTGCGCCCTACGGGGCCGCCGCGGAAGTCTCGGGCGACGGCGCCGCACAGTTCGTCGAGCCGCTGCGCGCCCTGGGAGTTGACGTCCACGTCACGTCGGAGGGCTACGAGGTCCGGGCCACGGACGTCGCGACGCTGTCGGCGGCGTTGCGTCGCTCACCACGTCCACCGGGGCGACTGCGAGTCGCCGTCGAGTAGTCGTGCGCGTAGACCGGCGTGGTCGCGGGGTCCTCGGCGGTAACGTGGGTCGGTGAGCACGCTACCGATCCGCATCTACGGTGACCCGGTGCTGAACCAGGTGACGACGGAGATCGAGAACATCGACGGACGGGTCGCGGCGCTGGCCGACACCATGATCGAGACGATGTACGAGGCTCCGGGCGTCGGGCTCGCGGCCAACCAGATCGGCGTGCAGAAGCGTCTCTTCGTCTACGACAAGGGCGAGGGCCCGGTGGTCGTGGTCAATCCGGTGATCGTCGAATCGGAGGGCGAGTGGACCTACGAGGAGGGCTGCCTCTCCGTGCCCGGACTCAGCTGGGAGATCACCCGCGCCAACGCCATCCACCTGATCGGCTTCGACTTGGACGGCAACGAGATCAGTGTTGAGGCCGACGAGTTCGAGGGGCGGATCTTCCAGCACGAGATGGACCACCTCAACGGCGTGTTGCTGATCGAGCGGCTCGACGCCGATCAGAAGAAGGAGGCCAAGAAGATCCTGCGTCAGCGCCAGCTCCCGGTCGCACTCCACGATCCCGACGGCCTGCACCTCTTGTAGGTCGGGATGCGCCTCGCGTTCCTCGGAACTCCCGAACCGGCCGTGGCGTCGCTGCGCGCACTGGTCGGCGCCGGTCATGACGTCGCAATCGTCATCACCCGTCCCGACCGCCGGCGAGGACGTGGCGGGGCCCTGTCGGCCAGTCCCGTGAAGGTCGCGGCCGAGTCGCTCGGGATTCCCGTCGTCCATCGCCTAGCCGACCTTGACGGTGTCAGGGTCGAACGGGGCGTCGTGGTCGCCTACGGCGCCATGATCCCGGCGCGCGTGCTCGGGGCAGTCCCGATGCTCAACGTTCACTTCTCGCTGCTGCCCCGATGGCGCGGCGCCGCGCCGGTCGAGCGGGCGATCCTCGCCGGGGACGCCGAGACCGGCGTGTGCATCATGTCGCTGGAGGAGGGTCTCGATACGGGTCCGGTGCACCTCGAGCGGCGGGTCGTCATCGACGAGAAGACGGCGGCGCAGCTCACCGCGGAGTTGGCCTTGGTCGGTGCGGCGGCCCTGGTCGAGGTCCTCGCGTCGCCGGACCTGTTGGCCCATCCCCGGGCTCAGGAGGGGACGGCGACCTACGCCGAGAAGTTGACCAAGGAGACGTGGCACGTGACGCCGGCGATGTCACGGTCGGAGGTACTTCGCACCGTGCGACTCGGTGGGGCCTTCACGTTCGTCGACGGACGACGTGTCCGAATCGACGATGCTCAAGTCGGTGCGACGATCGGGGTCGGGGCCGGAGCGATCGCGAGCCACGACGGCGAGGTCACGATCGGCGCGGCGGACGGCCCGGTTGAACTCGTTCGTGTTCAGCCCGAGGGGTCGCGTCCGATGTCGGCGATTTCCTGGTGGGCCGGGGCGCGCCTCGACGCGTCGTCCGCTCGGTGGTCGTAGCTATTCAGGCAACGCCCTAGGCTGATCGCGTGACTGCGATCGACGCCGGCCCTACCGGAGCACTTCGAGTAGCGCCCTCGATACTCGCCGCCGACTTCGGCGAGTTAGCCCAGGCGGTGCGCGCAATCGATGCCCAGACCGACTGGCTTCACGTCGACGTCATGGACGGCCACTTCGTGCCCAACGTGTCGATCGGCCCTCCCGTGGTGCAGTCGCTTCGTCGCTACAGCACCCGATTCTTCGACTGTCACTTGATGATGAGTGAGCCGGCGCGGTACCTCGAGGCCTTCTCGCGCGCCGGGGCTGATGGCTGCACGGTGCACGTCGAGGTCGGGGGCACCGCCTCCTTGATCAGCGACGCGCGCGCCCTGGGATTGAGGATCGGCCTCGCGGCCAATCCGGACACCGCCTTCGACCGGGTGGCCCCGTTCCTCGGTGATATCGACCTCCTGCTCTTGATGACGGTCTTTCCGGGGTTCGGGGGACAGTCGTTCATGGGTGAGGTCATGACCAAGGTCACCGAGGCCCGTCGCGAGGTTGACGCCAACGCCCTCGCCCTCGACATCGAAGTGGACGGCGGCATCGATGTCGTCACCGCGCCGATCGCCGTCGAGGCCGGGGCCAACGTCCTCGTCGCCGGGTCGGCGATCTTCGCCAGTCCAGTCCCGCTCGACGCCGCCCGCGAGTTGCACGAGGCCGCCAGCGCGGTGCGCCGATGAAGTTCTCGAACACCGAGCTCATGACGATGGCGATCGCGGCCGGTGAGAAGGCCCGCTTCCTGGCGCCGCCGAACCCCTGGGTCGGCGCGATCGTCGTCAGCCCGCGTGGCGTCGTGATCAGCGAGGGCCATACGCAGGTGCCCGGTGAGTCGCACGCCGAGGTCGAGGCCCTGCGCCGGGCCGGCGAGGGCGCGCGCGGCGCCACCTTGGTGGTGACGCTGGAGCCGTGCTGCCACGTCGGTCGCACCGAGCCGTGCGTCGAGGCGATCGTCGAGGCCGGCATCGCGAAGGTCATCGTCGGCACCCTCGACCCCGATCCGCGCGCTTCGGGCCGGGGGATCGAGCTCTTGAAGGCGTCGGGAATCGACGTCGAGGTGGGCGTCGAGGAGGACCTGGTCCGCGCGCAGCTGGCCTCGTACATCTGGCACCGGGTGACCGGGCGTCCCTACGTCGTATTGAAGGTCGCGAGCACGCTCGACGGGATCGTCGCCATGGCCGACGGCTCGAGTCAGTGGATCACCGGCGAATTGGCGCGACGAGACGCCCACGTGCTGCGCGCCCAGAGCCAGGCCGTCCTCGTCGGGGCCGGCACCGTACGCAACGACGATCCTTCGCTGACGGCCCGGCTGGACGACATCGTCGTGGAGCCGCTGCGCGTCGTGCTGGGCCGCGCGCCCGAGGGGGCGAAGGTTCGCCCCTGTCTCGAACTGTCCGGCGACTTGGGCCACGTGCTCGACGAGCTCGGCGGCCACGACGTCCTGCAGTTGCTCGTCGAGGGTGGTCCCACCACCGCCGGCTCGTTCCTCGACGCCGGCCTCGTGAACCACGTGGTCTGGTACCTGGCCGGCGCCTTCGCCGGAGGCCAGGGGAACCTGGCCGCCCTGCATTCCCTGGCGACGCCGACCGTCGCCGCGCTGCGTCGGGGCCGAGTGGTGGACGTGCGGCGAATCGGCGAAGATATACGCGTAGACGTGGAGGTCTGATGGCGTTGTCGACGATCGAAGAGGCGATTGACCAGTTGCGTCGTGGCGCGATGGTGGTGGTCGTCGACGACGAGGACCGCGAGAACGAGGGTGACCTGATCATGCCCGCCGAGGACGTGACGCCCGAGAGCATGGCGTTCTACCTCGAGCACACCTCGGGCGTGTTCTGCGTGCCACTGGAGTCCTCGAGGGCCGACGAGCTGGAGCTGCCGTTGATGGTGGTGGCCAACACCGAGGCGCAGCGCACGGCCTTCACCGTGACGGTGGACTTTCGCCACGGCACCACTACCGGAATCTCGGCCGGCGACCGCGCGGCCACCGTGCGAGCGTTGATCGATCCCGCGACGCGTCCGACGGACCTCAACCGCCCGGGGCACATCTTTCCTCTGCGCTACCGGCCCGGTGGCGTCTTGAAGCGCGCCGGCCACACCGAGGCGACCGTCGACCTCTGTCGCCTGGCGGGCAAGTTCCCCTCGGGAGTGCTGTGTGAGATCGTCTCCGCGGACAAGTCCGACATGGCGCGCCTGCCCGAGCTCGAGCAGTTCGCGGCGGTCCATCACCTTCCCATCATCTCGATCGCCGACCTGATCCGCTACCGTCGCCATCACGAGAAGCTCGTTCGTCGGATCGCCGAGGCCTCCTTGCCGACCGAGCACGGCCACTTCCAGGTCTACGTTTTCGAGAGCGTGCTGGACGGCGAGCAGCATCTAGCTTTGGTGTACGGCGACATCGACTCGATTCGTGACGTGCTCGTGCGAGTGCACTCGGAGTGCCTGACTGGCGACGTGTTCGGTTCGCTGCGCTGCGACTGCGGACCCCAACTCGAGACGGCTCTCGCCAAGGTGGCCGCCGAAGGTGCCGGCGTCGTGGTCTATCTGCGAGGCCACGAGGGACGCGGGATCGGCCTCGGCCACAAGATCCGCGCCTACGCGCTCCAAGAGGACGGTCGTGACACGGTGGACGCCAACATCGAACTCGGTCTGCCGGTCGACTCGCGAGAGTACGGCATCGGCGCACAGATCCTGGTCGACCTGGGAGTGACCGACATGCGCCTCATGACGAACAACCCGAGCAAGTACGGCGGGCTCGAGGGCTTCGGATTGAACATTGTCGAGCGGGTGCCGCTCGAGAGTAGTCCGACGGCCTTCAACATTGACTACCTGCGCACGAAGCGCGAGCGGCTCGGTCACATGCTCGGAGGACTCGATGACCTCCAGTGACGCCACCGAGATCGATCCGGCCCAGTCCGAGTTGATGCGGGCCCGGGCGGGGGAGTACCTGGAGGGATCGACGAACGGTCGCGGTCTGCGGGTCGCGATCGTCTGCGCCCGGTTCAACGGCGCCATTACTCTCCGGCTCTTGGACGGCGCGCTGACGGCGCTCTCCGAGGTCGGCGTCGACCGCGCCGACGTCTCGGTCGGTTGGGTCCCCGGCGCTTTCGAGATTCCCCTGATGGCCTTGGCTTACGCCGACGCCGAGCGGCCCTACGACGCGGTCATCACCCTCGGTGCGGTCATCCGTGGCGACACGGGCCACTACGAGGTCGTCGCTGGCGAGTGTGCGCGCGGCGTCCAGGACGTCCAACTGAGCACGCGGGTCCCCGCCGTGTTCGGCGTGCTCACGACGAACACCGTCGATCAGGCTTTGGAGCGCTCGCGACCCGACGAGACCAACAAGGGCCGCGAATCGGCTCTCACCGCCGTCGAGATGGTTTCGGTGCTCCGCCAAGGTTCACTGGCCAGCTGAACGTGATCACCGGCGTCATCGAAGGCTTCGACGACCGACGTGGTTACGGTCTCCTGGTCGACCAGGCCGGACGGCGATTCTTCTTCCACTGCGTCGACATCATCGACGGCTCACGTTCAATCCCGAACGGTGCGGCGGCCAGTGGCGAGCGCACCGTGGGGCTCTTGGGTCACGATCAGGTCACAGAAGTGCGCGCGCGGGGCTAGGGCCCGACCTCTCAGTGAGGTGAGAACCATCGAACGCGACGTGGACCGCTCGCTATCGAGGAGGCGACGTCGTTAGTGGAACGACGAGCCGAACTTGTGCGGCTTCACCGGAGGCTTGCCGAGCGCCGTCAGGGCACTGGCGCGCGCGGCGGTGGCGTTGGCAATCGCCAGACGCATCGCGGCCCGGGCGGTGATCCGATCGGCCGAACTGGTGGCCGTTGCGAGGGCCGACTGATAGTCGGACTTGGCGACCGCGATCGCTTCGATGAAGGCCAGGTTGATCGCCTTCAGCTGCGTTCGGTACGCGTGCTCGGACGTCTGATACGCGTGAAGCGACGAGAAGGTCGTGGTGGTCGTCGTGTTGTTCCCGGCGAAGGCCACCACGGGCGTGCCTAGCGCGAGGGTCGCCACCATCGCCGCCGAGGCGATGCTTCGGATGGCGAATCTCTTCATGGACGACCCTTTCACTGCGATGACCCCACAGTACCGAAACAACCTTTGAAATTCCTGTGAACTGGTTGATTATCTGTTGTGAACATGGACGCAGGTCGGACAAATGCTTCCAATCGTGCGCTCACGATGGCGAGGTCCGGGCCCCGTCTCTTGACGACAGTCCGTCAATGGGCCGGGTCGCGGGGCACTCGCCACACCAACACGGGGTACAAGCAGATCGGCGCTGCCCTTGCGAGAGCAGCGCCGATCGTGCACTACCTGGTGACTACAGAGTCGTGGTGGTGACTGGAACCGTGGTCGTCGTGGTGTTCTTCACGGGCGGTGGTCCCAGGGTGGTCAGGGCCGCGGCACGGGCCACGGCGGCGTTGGCGATGGCCAGTTCCAGCGCGGCGCGTACGGTGGCACGCTCGGCCCGGGTGGAGGCCGAGGAGAAGTCGGCGGCGAAGGTCGCTTGCGCGGAGGCGACCGCGGTGCGATAGGCCTCATTGATCCCCTGCAGCGCAACGATGTAGGTCGATCGGGCGGTGCCGGCCGGAGGCGCCGGCGGGTTACCGAGCGCAGTCAACGCCGTAGAGCGCGCCCCCATCGCGTTGGCGATCGACAGCGTCAGCGCAGCGCGGGCCGCGGCGATGAGGGCCGCGCGGTTGGCCGAGCCCTTGGACGCCTTCACGGCGTCGCGGAAGGCGTCGCGCGCCGTCTTGACGGTGCTGTGAAACGTCTGGCGGATGACCTTCAGCTGATCGACGTAGGCCTGTTGAGCGTGACGCCACTGTTTCCAGGGATTGGTGACTGTCGCCTTGACGGTCGTGGTCGTCCCGGGCACGGTGGTGGTCGTGGTGGTGTCGCCGAACGCCACAGCGGGAGTGGCAATTCCCAGCGCGGTGACGAGGGCGATGGCCACGACACCTCGTGTCTTGATGCTCTTCATGTGGACCCCTTTCAAAGGAACACTCTCCAAGGTAGGAGCAAAGGTTTTGAGATTCCTGTGAGGCGATTGTCGATTGCCTGTGAATTTGAGCGCCCACGTCAGGCCACCCGACCCCGACGATGGTGGACGGTACGCTCACAGCATGGCGGAAACGAGATGACGACGATCCTCATCGTTGACGACGAGCCCGGGGTGCGCGACCTGCTTCACGACGCCCTCGAGAACGCAGGCTACGAGACCGAGCTCGCGTCCAACGGCGCCGAGGCCCTCGACCTGCTGCGCCGAAAGAGTGCCGACATCTGCATCGTGGACATCAACATGCCGATCATGAACGGCTTCGAGTTCCTCGAGCGCCTGCGCGAACACGACACCCAGACGCCGGTGCTCATGCTGTCGGCGAGGGACTCGGCCGATGACGTGGCTCAGGGACTGCGCTTCGGCGCCGATGACTACGTCCGCAAGCCCTTCAGCCTCGAGGAGATCCTGCTGCGCATCGCGGCTATCTTGCGCCGCTCGAACCCGGACGCCGGCGACGAGCTGGTCCTCGTGAGCGGGCCGATCGAGATGAACGTCGACCGCCACGAGATCGCTGTCGACGGCGAGACCATCGACCTCTCAGCGACCGAGTTCCGGCTTCTCGAGGTGCTGCTCGAGCGCAAGGACCGTCTCGTCACCCGTGAGCAGCTCTTGCGCGAGGTGTGGAACATCGACTTCGACTCCGAGACGTCGGTCCTCGACACCTACGTGTCGTACCTGCGTCGCAAGATCCATCACGACGGGTTCGCGCCCATCACGACCGTGAGAGGCGTGGGCTTCAAGCTCGTCAGTCCGGACAGTCGAAAGTGAAGTTGGCGACACGCCTGACGATTCTGCTCGCCTGCCTGACGACCGTGGTGGCACTGTCGGTCGGCATGTACGCGGTCAACCTGAGCACCCGTTCCGAGTACGCCACGCTCGACGGCACCATCAACTCCGTGGTCGACAGCGGGCTGGGCCACCCCAATACGGCGCTCAGCGACGCGCTGAACGTCGTCCAGCAGCAGAACTACAATCTGACGCTCGACGTCATCGACCCCAGCAACACGGTCACCCAAATCAATTCGCCACCGGGAGCCCTCCGCAAGCACCCGACACTCGCCGACGCGAGGAACTCGCTCAGCCGAGTGAACACCTCGGCGAACCTTCCGGGATTTCGCATCCGCTCGCTCAACGTCGGAGGGGGAGACTTCCTACTCGTCGCCGGCTCGACGTCGGAGATCACCAAGCAGAACCGCCGTCTCGCACTCGACGTCGCGCTGGCCGGGCTGTTCGCGGCGCTCGCCGTGATGGTGTTGGCGCGACTGTTGATGCGCCGGGACCTCCAGACGATGGAGCGGCTCATCGCCTACGCCAGCAACGTCGCCAAGGGTGGCGAGTCGGGCCCGATCCCGCCGGGTCTCGGCAGTCGTGATGTGCGAGAGCTCCAGGCGGCGCTGGCGACCATGGTGGTAGCACTCCACCAGCGGATCGCCATCGAGACCAAGAGCGTCGAGACGATGCAACAGTTCATCGGCGACGCCTCCCACGAATTGCGCACGCCGTTGACGGTCATCAAGGGCTATAACGAGCTTCTCGCGGGTCCGAGTGTTAGTGAGCCCCTGCAGCAGCGGGCCCTCGAACGGGTTCAACGTGAGATCGAGCGGATGGAGGCGCTCGTCACCGACCTGTTGTTGCTCGCCGAGGTCCGCGAAGTCCCCCAGAGCGGCAACGAGCGAGTGGCGCTCAGTTCGCTGTTGACGGCCCACGTGGATGAGTTCGCCCTCGAGAACCCGCGGCGAGCCGTCACGAGCGACATCGAGCCAGGCCACTTCGTGCGGGCGCGCAATGACTTCGTGGACCGGCTCATCATCAACGCCTTCAACAACGTCGTGCGCCACACCCGTGAGGACGTCGCGGTGAGTGTGCGGCTTCTCCGCCGGGGGTCTGATCTCGAGATGCGCATCGAGGACGGTGGCGAGGGTCTGCCCGAGTACGGGCTCCGTCCCCAGCGCTTCGGGCGCCACGACTCGTCGCGCTCACGAGAGACCGGAGGTTCGGGGCTCGGAATGAGCATCATGAACGACATCGCCGAGGCGTTACACGGATCGATGACCACAGCGCGCAGTCCCCTCGGGGGTCTGGCGCTCGTCTTCGTCTTCCCCCGCTCGGACTGATCAGGTGGGGGGCGCGGTCGTGGCGGCCCTCACGTAGAGCTGCTGGACCTCGGCGAGGGCGTTGCGGTACAGGTCCACGTGCTCGCCGAGGCGATCGCCACCGGCGTTCAACATCGCCCCGATGGTGTCGATGACCAGCTGGGCCGCCGCCAGGTCAGGCGGTACCTGGCCGAGGTGGACGGCCGCCAACTGCAAGAGGACGAAGAAGTGGTTGCCCAGCACCGTCTCGACGGGGGTGGAGCGAAGATAGGCGATCTCCTCGGATTCGTTGACGATCGGCTCGACGACGTGCTCATTCACCCGACCAACGTAGCGTCCCTTGGTCCGTTCACGCCGGCGACGTCGTCGGGCCGACCGGGGCGGCCGCTCCGGCCGGTCTGCTACTGTAATTGAGCAGTTCACAGCAAGTGAGGTTGGCAGTGCCAACGTCCACCTGGCCACCAACGTGCGCCGGGTTCCCAGGAGTGTTGCGCCCCGCTTGCCGTGGCGACGCCATCGAGGCGTCGCAGAGAGCAAGGAGTGAGTTATCGCAACAGTGCCCGGAGACCATCGCGTCAATGAACGCATCCGCGTAGAGACCGTTCGTCTTATCGACCATGAGGGAAACCAGCGTGGCGTGATGAGCACCCGCGATGCATTGGCGTTGGCCCGAAGCCTAGATCTGGACCTCGTGGAGATCGCGCCCACGGCGCAGCCGCCGGTGTGCCGGATCATGGACTACGGAAAGTTCAAGTTCGACGAGGCTCAGAAGGCCAAGGAGTCGCGTCGCAAGACTCTGAACGTGGGCGTCAAGGAGATGAAGTACCGTCCGAAGATCGGACCGGGGGACTTCGACACCAAGACGCGACTCGTGGAGAAGTTCTTGAACGAAGGTCACAAGGTGAAGATCACGATCATGTTCCGCGGACGCGAGTCGGCTCACCCCGAACTCGGCAAGAGGATCTTGGATCGCATCATCGAGAAGCTCGCCGAAGTCGCCAAGGTCGAGTCGGCGGCGAAGCTCGACGGTCGCAACATGATCATGGTGCTGGGGCCGGAGAAGAAGGCCAAGCCCAAGGTCGTCGAGAGTCTGAAGGTTGAAGAGCTGCAAGAAGTCGCGCCGAGTGTTTCGGCGGAAGTGAACGTAGAGGAGGGCTGAGATGCCGAAGATGAAGACAGACAGCGGTGCCAAGAAGCGCGTCAAGGTGACGGGCAGCGGCAAGCTGCGCCGCGGCAAGGCGTTCCGAGGCCACTTGATGGAGAAGAAGTCATCGGTGCGCGCACGTCGCCTGGGTCGCGAGACCGACTTCTCTCCCGCAATGGAGAAGAAGACCAAGCGGTTGATGGGTCTGTAGAGCGAACGAGTTAGGAAAGAGGAACTTACATGGCACGTGTCAAGAGGGCGGTCAACGCCAAGAAGCACCATAAGGCGATCCTGGAGGAAGCCAAGGGTTACTACGGTGACCGCAGTCGCACCTTCCGGTCTGCCAATCAGGCCGTCCAACACGCGGGCGTCTACGCCTTCCGCGACCGCCGCGCCCGCAAGGGCGAGATGCGTCGACTCTGGATCCAGCGCATCAACGCGGGAACTCGAGCCCACGGCATGAGCTACAGCCGCTTCATCGCCGGCCTGAACGCCGCCGGCATCGAAGTGGACCGTCGCATGCTGGCCGATCTGGCCGTGAACGACAACGCCGCCTTCTCGGCGATCGTCACCCAGGCCAGCGCCGCCCTGGCGAAGTAGGTCGTTCTGATCGAGGCGTTGGGGCCGTCACACCAGCGAGTGCGTCGACTCCGACGCCTCATTCAGAAGAGATCGTTGCGCTGGAGCGAGGGCGTATGTGTCCTGGAGGGGCCGGACCTGGTCGATGCGGCGCTGGCCGCCGGCGTCGAGTTCGAGGCCGTCTACGTCGACGGAGACTCGATGGGGGACCGCGAGCTCGAGGGGCTGACGACGCGGGCTCACGATCGCGGCGTTCGCGTGTTCTCGTTGGGGCCCGGCGTCCTCGCGCGGGTGGCCGACGCCCAGACGCCCCAGCCGGTGCTGGCTGCGGTTCGCTTCTCCGTCACCGCCATTGACTCGCTGCCGACCGATGGTCTCGTCCTTGTGCTGCACGACGTGCGCGATCCGGGCAACGCCGGCACCATCATCCGGTCGGCCGACGCCGCTGGCGTATTGGCCGTCGTCTTCACCGGGCAGTCGGTCGACCCCTACAACCCCAAGACCCTGCGGGCGACGGCCGGGTCGGTCTTCCATCTGCCGATCGCGGTGGCCTCACTCGCCGAGACGCTGGACCGCTTCCACGATGCCGGCGCGCGCAGCTACGCCACGGTCGTGCGAGGTGGCGTGAGTTATCGCGACGTCGACTTCACGACTCCAGCGGTGGTGGTCATCGGCAATGAGGCGGTCGGACTCGACGACGAGTCGGTCGCGCGGTGCCGCGGGATGGTCTCCATACCAATGCATGGACGAGGCGAGTCGCTCAATGCCGGTGTCGCCGCCTCGATCATCGCCTTCGAGGCGCTGCACCAGCGCGAAGACGCGACTTCCGCCCCGCCACCCCCTAGCCTTTAAGCGTCATGGCCTCCTCACCTCTCGACAACCTCGCCGAACAGACAGCCCAGCTGCTCGCGACGGTCGCAGCGTTGGGGAGCATCGACCAGTTACGCGACGACGAGCCAATGATCACCGGCAAGCGCTCGTTCCTCTCGACCCTGCAGAAGTCACTCGGCGTGCTCGCGCCCGAGGACCGCAAGGACGCCGGAGCGCGGCTTCAGGAGGCTCGACGGACCGTCGAGGCGGCCCTCGAGGGGCGCCGCGACGAACTGACGCGTGCCGCGAGGTTGCGCCAGCTGGAGGTCGATCGAATGGACCTCGGTGACGTTGTGGTCGGAGCCGTGCGCTGGCCAGCGACCGTGGGCCATCCGAGTCTGGTGGCGGTGACGCAACGTGAGCTCGAGGACGTCTTCGTGGCCATGGGCTTCACGGTCTCAGAGGGCCCGGAGGTCGAGAGCGACTGGTATAACTTCGAGGCCCTCAACATCCCGCCGGCTCACCCGGCGCGGGGCATGTGGGACACCTTCTACGTCGAGCTCGGCGAGCCTGAGACGGTGGTGTTACGCACGCACACGTCGCCAACTCAGATTCATCTGATGGAGAGCGCAGTCGCCAGGGACTCCCTGCCGATCCACGCGGTGATGCCGGGGCGCTGCTACCGGCGCGATACGCCCGACGCCCGCCACCTCGCCGCCTTCCACCAGGTCGAGGGCCTGGTCGTCGACCACCACATCGCGTTCTCCGACCTCGCCGGTGTCATCGAGACCTTCACCCGGGCCTACTTCGGCCCGGACATCGAGTCGCGACTTCGTCCCGCCTTCTTCCCCTTCACCGAACCCTCGGCCGAGTTCGAGGTCACGTGCACGATCTGTCGGGGCGAGGGGTGCCGCACGTGCTCCCAGACCGGGTGGATCGAGCTGGGTGGCTGCGGGATGCTGGACCCCGCGGTGCTCGACGCCGTGGGCATCGACGGCGACGAGTGGAGCGGCTTCGCCTTCGGCTTCGGCATCGACCGGTGCGCCCAGATGCGTCACCAGATCGCCGACATGCGCGCGCTCGTAGAGAACGACGCCCGGTTCCTGAGGCAGTTCTCGTGAGGATCGCCCTGTCGTGGCTGACGGAGTTCGTCGACCTGCACGAGGCGCCCGAGGAGCTGCGACCGGTCTTGGACGACCTCGGCCTCATCGTCGAGGACATCGAGTACGTGGGCGCGGGCCTCGAGGACGTCGTCGTCGCTCGCATCGACGAGATCAAGTCGATCAAGGGCGCGGACCGTGTGCGGCTGGTGGTCGTGGACGCGGGCGCCGGACCGGTCGAGATCGTCTGTGGCGCGACCAATTTCGCCCTGGGCAATCACGTGCCGATGGCGCCGGTGGGCGCGGTGCTACCCGGTGGCTTCGAGATCGCGACGCGGTCGATGCGCGGTGTCACCTCCAATGGCATGCTCTGCTCGGCCCGCGAACTCGGTCTGAGCGATGACCACCTCGGCCTGATGGTGCTCGACGGGATGATCGATCCCGTCGTTGGCGCTCCGTTGCTCGAGGCCCTCGACATCGTGCCCGACGTGGTCTTTGACATCACGGTCGAGGGCAATCGACCGGACGCGTGGTCGGTCGAGGGAGTGGCCCGCGACCTCGCCACCCGATTCGGTCGAACGCTACGCGGGCCGGTGCTGGCCGAGCCGGACGACGCGTCGTCAAGTGACACGTTCGCCGGTGCGTCGATCGACGACCCCGACCTGTGCGGACGTCTGACCGTCTCGGTGCTACGCAACGTGAAGGTCGGGCCCTCGCCCGAGTGGGTGGCCCGACGGGTGCGAAGCGCGGGGATGCGACCGATCTCGAACGTCGTGGACGCCTCGAACCTCGTCATGCTCGAGCTGGGACAGCCCACCCATCCCTACGACGCGGCTCACGTTGGCCAACGGACCCTGCGAGCCCGCCGGGCCCGTCGTGGCGAGCGGCTACTCACCCTGGACGGCGTCGAGCGCGAACTCGCCACGGCCGGAAGGGGACTGGGCGATACGGGAGAGGACTGCGTCATCGTCGACGGCGACGACCGCGTCCTCGGACTCGCGGGCATCATGGGGGGCGCCGCGAGCGAGATCAGCGACTCGACGACCGACGTCTTACTGGAGGCGGCGTTCTTCGACCCCATGACCATCGCCCGAAGCTCCAAACGCCACGGTCTGCGCAGCGAGGCCTCCAATCGATTCGAGCGCGGGGTCGACCCCCACCTGGCCCTGCGCGCCGCCGCCCGTTACGTCGCCGTGCTTCGCGAGAGCGTGCCCGGTCTCCTGTGGATGGGAGGGCCCCTCGACCTATGGGGCGAGGTCCCGACGCCTCCGACCGTGGAGGTGCGCAGCGGCGACATCGAGCGGCTACTCGGCGTCGAGATCTCCCACGACGAGGCGGCCGACATCCTTCGCGGACTCAACTTCAGCGTCACCTCTCGCGGGGAGGATCTGGTCGTTGTCCCCTCGACGGCCCGTCTCGACGTGCGCTCGGGCGCCGCCGGACGGGCCGACGTCATCGAAGAGATCGCTCGCCTCTACGGCTATCGACGCCTGCCTCGTCGCACGCCCACGTGGCCCGAGCCCGGCGCGCTCAGTGGGCGACAGCGTCTGCGTCGGCACCTGCGCGACGTCATGGTCGACCTCGGGGCGACGGAGGCCTGGACCCCGACCCTCGGCAGCGACGCCGAGTTCGACCTCCTGCAGCCCGGCGTCGAACGCGTCCGCATCACCAACCCCCTGTCCGCCGAGGAGTCGGTGATGCGCGCGACGCTGCTCACCGGCCTCGTGCGAGCGTGGGGCCGCAACATCGAACGGGGGACCGGCGACGTCGTCCTCGCCGAGATCGGCGTCGTCTTCGCCCACCCGAGCACCTCGACGGCGTCACGGGCGACGAAGGGCGGTGTCGGCGGCTCGGTCATCCTGCAACTGCCCTACGAGAACGAGCGCGCGACGGTCGTGCTCGGTCGGCCCGACGACGACGCCTCGAGCGCTGTGGCCCTGTGGACGACGATCCGCGATCGCCTCGGATTGGCCGACGTCGTCGTGCGCTCGGTGGAGGGTGGGCCGAAGGGAATGCACCCGACGCGGTGCGCGGCGCTCGTGGACCGCGCGTCCCAGGCCGTGATCGGCTTCGTGGGGGAGGTCGACCGTGAACTAGTCGACGCGCTGGTCGTTACGGCCCCGGAGCGGCGCCTTGGCGTGCTGGACATCGACCTCGACGCGCTGGCCGACCCCGAGCGCGCGACGCGGCGCAGCGAGGTCGCCCTCGTACCGAGTCGCTACCCGAGCGCCGCGATCGACCTGGCGTTCGTGACGCCCGGCGCGGTGCACGCGGCCGACCTGGCCCACGAGCTGGCGAGTGCTTCGGAGCTGGTCGAAGACGTCGCGCTTTTCGACGTCTACCGTGGTCTCGCGCTGCCCGAAGGGACGCGGAGCCTCGCCTACAACGTGCGCTTCAGCGCACCCGACCGGACGCTCGGCGAGAGTGAGGTGGCGGCCACCCGTGACCTCCTCATCGCGCGGGCCCACGCCCTCGGTGCGACGCTTCGTTGAACCGACTCGCGCGTGCGGTGCCAGTGGAGGCCCGTCGTGACTGAGTACGTGGCGCCGTCGCACGTCGGACGTTCGTTCAGTGGCGCGTTCCCCGTTCGACTGGGCGACGCCGACTCCGCCGGCGTCGTACGCCTCGACGGCGTCGCGCGATTCCTCCAGGACGTCGCGACGGACGACTGGGACGACACGGGAATCGAGGCCTCCGACACGTGGGTCGTGCGGCGCACCGCGATCCGCGTGGCGCCCGGCGGTCGTTGGCCCCGCTACAAGGAGCGCCTCACGCTCACGACCTGGTGCGCCGGGTACGGCGCGGCGTGGGCCGAACGGCGTACGGACATCTCGGTCGCGGGCACGTTGCTTCTCGAGGCGGCCGCGCTATGGGTCCCCGTCGACGCCTCGGGCCACCCGGTCCGTCTGCGCCCACTGTTCTTCGAGGTCTATGGAGAGTCCGTGGCCGGTCGCAAGGTCCCCGGACGGGTGCCCGCGCCCATCGTCGTCGAGGGTGCCGCGCGACGGCCGTGGCCGTTGCGACGGGCCGACCTCGATATTGTCGGTCACGTCAATAATGCGGCCGTGTGGCAGGCGGTGACCGAAGTCGTCATCGGGCCCGTCAGTCAGGTGGTGGTTGTGCACCACGGCCCCGTCGAGAGTGGGCACGACGTGACCCTCGCGAGTGCGCCGGGCGCGCTATGGCTCTTGGTCGATGGAGAGGTGCAGGTCTCGGCGGCCTTCACGTCGGTCATCTCGGGCGCCACTGCCTAGGGTTCGCCGACGGCCACGATCTGACGGGGGCTGCTGGTGGCGAAGATGCACCCGACAAGCACGAGCGGGAAGCCAATGACGATGCCGGCGGTGAGGCTCTCGTGGAGCCCGATGACGCCGAGGACCACCGCGATTGCGGTATTGAAGTAGGTCACCACCACCGAGCGCGTCGCGCCCACCTCCTTGATGAGCTCGAAGAAAATGAGGAATGCCCCGGCGGTGCAGACGATCGAGAGCACGGCCACGCAGCTCCACGTCTCGGAAGAGATGTGGACCGGCCAGTGCGCGACGTCCCAAGGGACCCACGCGAGGGCCACGACGGCGGTCGCCCCGGCGACGACGACCGGGCCGGGAACGTCGGCCAGTTTGGTGGCGAGGATGATTGGGCCGATGGTGTAGCCGAGGCAGACGCAGAGCATGAACGCGATCCAGACGAGCGAGCCTCCGCGAAGGTCCAGCCCCACCAGCAGTGCCACGCCGAGCGCACCGATTCCGAGGCCCAGGTAGCGGCGCCGCGAGATGTGCTCCTCGGTGCGGCGAATCCGTTGGGAGACCACCGCGAAGAGCGGCACGCCACAGATCAGGAGGCTCGTCAACGAGCTCGTGATGTGGCGTTCCGCCGTCGACATCAGGTACCAGGGAATCCCGAACTCGATGACCCCGAAAATCGAGATCCATCGCAGATTGCGCCAGAGCAGGGCGGTGTGGCGCTGGAAGAGCACAATCGGGACCAGGATGAGGGCCACCGGCGCCGTTCGCAACAACACGAGGACCCCGGGATCGAGGTGACGAACAGCGACGCGGATCAGCAGATACGGCAGTCCCCAGATGACGGCCATCATCATGAACAGGGACCAGCCGCGTCGTGACATGGCGCCCAGACTAGCCGGTCCGGAAGAAACTTGCATTTTTAACAGGTTCTGTGCATAAAATAGCATCATGAGAATCGGGGTGATCGGAGCGTCGGGTTACGCGGGAGCCGAGGTGTTGCGTCTCTGCGCGACCCACCCCGACCTTGACGTCGTCCTCGCCACCGGTGATTCCAACGCCGGCAAACGTGTCGGCGAGCACGTCCCGGCCCTCGCGGGCGCCTACCCGTCGCTCGTCCTCCAGAGCACCGAGTCCGTGTGGGGGGCCGAACTGGACGTCGCCTTCCTCGCGCTGCCCCACGGCCAGAGCCAGCGTCATGTTCCCGGACTCGTTGCCCGAGGTGTTCAGGTGGTCGACCTTGGCGCCGACTTTCGGCTGAAGGATCCCGACGACTACGTCAACTGGTACGGCGCGGCCCACGTCGTGCCCGAGCTACTGGCGCGCGCGGTCTACGGTCTCGTCGAGCGCCATCGCGCCGAGCTCGCCGGTGCGACGTTGATCGCGGTGCCCGGCTGCTACCCGACGGCCAGTTCGCTCGCGCTCGGCCCCTTCCTCGATCGGGGACTCGTGGCCAGTCGGGGGATAGTGATCAACGCCCTGAGCGGGGCGTCGGGCGCCGGGCGCGCCTCGAGCGACCGCCTCCACTTCTCGCGTCTCGCGGGCAACGCCGAGGCCTACGGTCTCTCCACGCACCGTCATACCCCCGAGATCCAACAGGAACTCGGCGCCGAGGTCCTCTTCACCCCGCACCTGGTACCGGTCGCCCGGGGCATGCTCGTGACCGCCTACGCGCCGGTAACGTCGGCGTTTTTCACCGACGCCAACGCGCTCGACGTGCTGCACGAGGCCTACGACGCCGACCCGTTCGTCGTCGTCGTCGACGAGCCCCCGACCCTGAAGGACCCTCTGGGGAGCAACCTCTGTTTCGTCAGCGCCCGGGTCGACCGGCGCACCGGCTGGCTGATTGCCATGAGCTCGCTCGACAACCTGGTGAAGGGCGCGGCCGGCCAGGCAATACAGGCGTGGAACGTCGCCACCGGTCGCGACGAGGTGCTCGGACTTCCCCAGACGGGCCTGACGCCGTGAGCTGGCTCGTCGTCAAGCTCGGTGGGCACGCCCTCGACGGACTGGCACCTGACTCCCCGGTGCTCGTGGACCTCGCGCACGACGTCGCCGCGCTCGTCGCGGACGGCACGAAGGTGGTCGTGGTGCACGGTGGCGGTCCCCAGATCGGCGCGCTGCTCGCGACGGCGGGGATCGAGAGCCGATTCCACGAGGGACTGCGCGTGACCGGGCCCGAGACCATGGACTACGTCGCGATGGCGCTCGGCCACGTGAACCTCCACGTGGTGGCGGCGCTCAATCGAGCGGGCCTCGCGAGCATCGGCCTGTCGGGTGCCGACGGGTCGGTCGTGCGAGCGACGTCGCTGGGCCCCATCTGGGACCGGGCGGGCGGTGACGTGAAGGTCCAGGGAGACGTCCTCGAGGCGATCTGGGCCAGTGGGCTCACGCCGGTGCTGAGCTCGGTGGCGGTCGACGACGACGGTCGGCCCCTCAACTGCAACGCCGACGCGGTCGCCGGCGCAGTCGCCGGCGCCCTCGGCGCGACGACATTGGTTCTGTTGAGCGACATCGACCAGCTGCGAGCCGACCTCTCCGACGGGGACTCGGCGCTCGCGACGGTGACCGGCGACGAGGTCCGCGCGCTCATCGACGCGGGCGCCGTGCGTGACGGAATGCTCCCGAAGATGATGGCCGCCCTCGACGCATTGGCGGGTGGTGCCAGCACGGTCGTCCTGGCCAACGGCACCCGGCGCCACGCGTTACGCGACACCCTCGCCCGAGCAGTCCTGACCACGGAGGTAGTTGCGTGACCCGCCACTTCATGACCATCGAACAGCAGAGCTTGAGAGACCTGGATACTATCTACGAGCTCGCCTGCTCGGCCTTCGACGACGAGACCTTGAAGGGTCAGGGTGTCGCGCTGGTCTTCGAGCGGCCGAGCCTGCGCACGCGCGCGTCGAGCTCGACCGCGGTGCACGAGCTCGGCGGCTACACCACGTTCTTCAGCGACGACGAGATCGGCCTCGACAGCCGCGAGAGTGCCGAGGACGTGGGACGGACTCTGGCCGAGATGTACGCCATCGCGGCGCTGCGGGTGCGCGACCACGAGACCTTCGAGCGCATGCGGGTCGCCACCGGGGACCGCATGTCGCTCGTCAACCTCTTGAGCGACGTGGCGCACCCGACCCAGGCAGTTGCCGATGTGCTCACGCTCGCCGAGCACTTCGCCGAAGGTGACGTGCACGGCCTGGCCGGCCTCGAGGTCGCCTACGTCGGGGACGCGACGAACGTGACCCGCTCGTTGGCGGTGGCGCTGTTGCGCCTCGGCGTCAACGTGTCGATCGGCGCGCCGGTGGGCTACCAGTTGAGCCCCGGCAGCCAGGAGAACCCGGCCGAGGTCTCGGGTCCCGGGAGGCTCGTGGTGACCGACTCGGCTCACGAAGCCGTGAAGGGTGCCGACGCCGTCTACACCGACGCCTGGGTGTCGATGGGCTTCGAGGACGAGGCCGGCGATCGACGTCGCGACCTCGCAGACTTCCGCGTCGATGCGCCCCTGATGAAGGTCGCCAAGAAGAAGGCGGTGCTGTTGCACTGCCTGCCCGCCCACCGGGGAGACGAGATCACCGACGACGTGCTCGACGGTCCCGCGTCGCTCGTGTGGCGCCAGGTCTTTCACCGTCGCTCGGCGATGCTCGGCGTACTGCGGTGGATCAAAGAGGAGCGGTCATGACCAAGACCCAACGCCAGCACCGGATCGGTGAGCTGCTCGAACGTGAGGTCATCTCCACGGCGGCCCAGATCGTCGCGCGACTCCAGTCCGAGGGCATCAGCGCGACCCAGGCGACGGTGACGCGCGACCTCCAAGAGCTCGGCACCATTAAGGTGCGCGACGAGCACGGCGCCCGACGCATCGTCACCGCGACGGCCTCCAAGGTCACCCACGCGCCGCTCGACCACCTGCGCCGGATGATGGGGGAGTGGGTCGTCTCGGTGGAGAGCTCCGGGAACCTCGTGGTGGTGCGCACGCCGCCGGGCTGCGCCCATGTGGTCGCCTCGGCGCTGGACCGCAGTGCCCTCGAGGGTGTGCTCGGCAGCGTCGCGGGGGACGACACGATTCTCGTGATCGCCCACGAGAAGCGCGGCGGCACCTCACTCGCCGCCGATTTCCGGGTCCTGTCCGGTCTGGAAGAATCGAAGACGTCGACGAACAAGGAGAGCTAGAGATGACCAAACGGGTGGTGCTCGCCTACAGCGGCGGGCTGGACACGTCGGTCGCCGTGCGGTGGATGATCGAGGAGTGGGGCGTCGAGGTCGTCTGCGTGCTCGTGAACGTCGGCCAGGACGGCGACACGTCGGAGAGCTTCGACGACATCAAGGCCCGCGCGATGGCGGCCGGCGCGATCGACTGCGTGCTGGTGGACGCGCGCGACGAGATGGCCGAGGAGTTCTGCGCCCGCGCGATCTTCGCCAACGCCCGCTACGAGGGCAAGTACCCGCTGGTGTCGGCCCTCTCACGGCCGGTCATCGTGCGCCACCTCGTCGACCAGGCCCGAAAGTTCGACGCGCACGCCGTCGCCCACGGCTGCACCGGTAAGGGCAACGACCAGGTCCGCTTTGAGGTCGGCACGCACGCTCTGGCACCGGACCTCGAGGTCCTGGCACCGGCGCGCAACTGGGGCATGACCCGCGCCGACTCGGTGGACTTCGCCGAGAAGTGGGAGATTCCGATTCGGGCCACCAAGGAGAAGATCTACTCGATCGACGAAAACCTCTGGGGTCGCGCCATCGAATGCGGCGCCATGGAGGACCCGTGGGCCGCGCCGCCCGAGGAGCCGTACACGCTGACCCGAGTGACCTCGGTGGCACCGCTCGAACTGACGGTCAGCTTCCGCGAAGGGCTGCCCTTCGCTCTCGATGGCGTCGAGATGCGCCTCGCCGAGCTGATCGCGACCTTGAATGCGCTCGCCGGAGCGACGGGCTTCGGCCGGCTCGACATGGTGGAGAATCGGCGTGTGGGCATCAAGAGCCGTGAGGTCTACGAGTGCCCCGCGGCGCTGGCGCTCATTGCGGCCCACGCTGACCTCGAAGACCTCGTGCTCGAGCGCGACGTGCATCACGAGAAGGCCCGCCTCGAGTCGCGCTGGTCCGAGCTCGTCTACGACGGGATGTGGTTCTCGCCGTTGAAGGAGGCTCTCGACGCCTTCATGGCCGACACCCAGCGCCACGTGACCGGCGATGTCCGTCTGCTCTTCCAGGCCCCGGGTCTGATGCGCATCGTCGGACGTCGAAGCCCCAGTGCGCTCTACGACTACGGGCTGGCGACCTATGACGCCGCCGACACGTTCCGCCACGCCGACTCGGAGGGCTACGTCAAGATCTACGGACTCGGCGTGAAGACCTGGGCGGCCCGACAGGGCGCGAAGAACTCGACGCTGCCGCGGCCATGACACTCTGGAGCGGACGGTTCACGTCGTCGATGGACTCGACCCTCTGGGACCTCTCGGAGAGCTACTCCTTCGATCACGTCCTCTACGCGCACGACATCGCGGGATCACGGGCTCACGTCCAGGGCCTGCGAGCGGCCGGTCTGCTGACCGAGGACGAGTGTGCGCTCCTCACGGCGACCCTCGACGAGGTCGAGTCCGAGTTCGACCGCGGAATCTTCGTGCGCGACCCCAACGACGAGGACATCCACATGGCGATCGAGCGGCGCGCCACGGAGCTGGCCGGCGAGGTCGGCGCGAAGATCCACACCGCGCGCAGCCGCAACGACCAGGTGGCGACGACGCTGCGTCTCTTCACCCGCGACGCGCTGACCGAGGTGGCTCGGCGTTGCCTCGCACTCGTCGACGCCCTCGTCGAGGTCGGAGGGCGCAACGCCGACGCCTACCTGCCCGGATACACGCACCTGCAGCGGGCGCAACCCGTCCTGCTTTCGCACCACCTGCAAGCGCACGCGTGGTCGGTCCTGCGCGACGTCGACCGATTGCTGGACGCACGAGACCGGCTCGGCGTCTCTCCGCTCGGCGCCGGAGCGCTCGCCGGTACCTCGCTGCCCATCCAGCCGTCGCTCCCCGCGTCGATCCTCGGGTTCGCCGAGCCGTTCGCCAACTCGATGGACGCCGTGAGCGACCGTGACTTCGTCGCCGAGACGCTGTTCTGCGTCGCGCTCGCGGGAATTCACCTGTCGCGCATGGGCGAGGAGCTGGTGCTCTGGACGACGTCGGAGTTCAACTTCGCCACTCTCGGCGACGCCTTCACGACCGGTTCGTCGATGCTGCCCCAGAAGAAGAACAGCGATGTCGCCGAGCTGGCCCGGGGCAAGAGCGGCCGCCTCGTGGGGAACCTCACCGGTTTGCTCGTCACGTTGAAGGGCCTGCCGCTGTCGTACAACCGCGACCTGCAAGAAGACAAGGAGCCGCTCTTCGACTCGGTGCGCCAGGTCCTGCTCGTGCTCTCGGCCATCACCGGGGCCTACCAATCGATGACGTTCCACGCCGAGGTGGCCGAGGCCGCGGCCGACGATCAGTTCCTCGTCGCCATTGATATTGCCGAGTCGCTCGTCGAAGACGGCATGGCCTTTCGCCAGGCCCACGAGTTGGTCGGCCGACTGGTCGGCGACGCCGTCGCGAAGGGACGATCCTTTGCCGACGTCGTACTCGACGACCCCGCGACGCAACGCTTCGCCGCACTGTTCGATCCGGGTGTGGCGCTCGCCCGCCGATGTTCTCCGGGGGCCTCCGGGCCGGCCGCGAGCGCCGTGCAGCTGCAGCGCCTCGCCGACGCGCAAAGGGCGGCGTCGAACCGGCTCTAGGGCCCGTGTCACATCGTGATGACACGGTATTGCGAGGTCGCAAATGGCGCGACCGCGGAAACCTAGTCTGAGGATGCATGGTCGAACGTCTGATCACCCCGTCGAAGATCACGGCGTGGCTGGAGTGCGCCCACTTTCTGTCGCTGCGCAACCGTGCGGACGCCGGACTGCCTTACATCGAGCCGCGTCCCGTGGGCTCGCTCGCTGACCTGCTGATCGAAAAGGGCTCCTCCCACGAGCGCAACTGCCTGCTCGAACTGCAGGACGCGGAGCGTTCGGTCTACCAAGTGCCCGGGCGCAACCCTGACGAGACGTTCCTCCAGTGGGTCGAGCGGATTGGCGACCCGACGGAGCGTGGCTACGACGTCATCTACCAGATGCCCTTCGTGCACCAGGGCATCCGCGGCATCTCTGACTTCCTCGTACGCGTGTCCGAGCCCGAAGACGGTTACTGCCACTACGAGCCAATCGATGCGAAACTGACGCGCGTCGAGGGCAAGCCCGGCCACGTCCTGCAGCTCTGCTTCTACGCCGACGCGCTCGAGGCGCTGACCGGCCTCGCACCACGCGAGATGCACCTTTGGTTGGGGTCGGGACTACAGGAGTCACTTCGTGTCGAGCAGTTTCGGCCCTACTGGCGTCGACTGCGCCGCCAACTGGCCCACCTGCTCGACCAGGACGAGATCGTCGGCACGACGCCCGTGCCGTGCGACCACTGCGACTACTGCGAGTTCAATCAGGTCTGCGTGAACCTTTGGAGGGCCGAGGACTCGCTCGTCTATGTCGCCAATATCCGACCACGCGAGCGTGAGGCGCTCGAGGCCGTCGGGGTGCGAACCCTGGTCGAGTTGGCCGGACGGCGTGATCCGGTGCCCGAGCTCCACGAGGAGAACTTCAAGCGGCTCCACCGCCAGGCGACGCTCCAGCTCGAGTCGCGCGAGCACCCCGACGCGCCGCCGGTCTACGAACTGGTCGCCGCGACCGACGACCCCGTCTTCGGACACGGTTTCGACCTACTGCCGGCGCCCGACGACGGGGACGTCTTCTTCGACTTCGAGGGCCACCCATTCTGGACGCCCCAACACGACCTGTTCTTCCTCGGCGGTCTCTACTACCAGGACCGACGGGGCCGCTTCGTCTACGACGGACGGTGGGCCCACGACCTCGACGAGCAGGCCCGAATGGTCAAGGGACTGGTCGAGTTCTTCTCGAAGCGGCGTCGCTCGCATCCCGGGATGCACGTCTATCACTACAACCACACTGAGAAGTCGTCGATGGAGCGACTGACGCGCGGGACGCCGAGTGAGGCCCAGTTCACCTCGCTCGTCGGGTCCGGCCTCTTCGTCGACCTGTACGTCATTGCCAAGAACGCCCTGCAGGTTGGCACCGAGTCGTACGGGCTGAAGCACTTGGAGCGGCTGGCCTCCTTCGAGCGTCGGGGAGGCATCGAACAGGGCGCTGGGGCGGTCGTCGAGTACGAGCAGTTCATGCAGACGGGCGAGCGCGACCTGCTCGACCACATCGCTCGCTACAACGAGGACGACGTCGCGGCCACTAGGGCGCTGCGCGACTGGCTGGTGGATCACCGACCGAACGAGGTCGCGTGGCGCGAGGCATTCTTCGAAGAGGAGGAGCGCAACCTCGACACCGACGTGCTCGTGGAGGGATTGAAACGGTTTGACGAGGGCAGTCCGCAGTACCTTCTCGGCGACCTGCTCAACTACTGGCGCCGCGAGCGAATCGCCAACACCGAGCCGAGGTTCGCCGAGTCCGCCTCGGAGTTTGCGGCGCTCTACCGCGACCCCGACTTCATCGCCAATCTCTCCTTCCAGGGTTTCGAGGACGTGGTGAGCCGCGGTACACCGGCGCGAAACGCCATCTTCACCTGGCCCGATCAACCAGTCGACGGCGCCTTTGCCGAGAAGAAGAACGTCCTCTACACCGGCGTCGGGGTCGAGCGCGGCTACGGCTACCTGCCCTCGATCGACCTCGCACAGCGCGAGCTGAGGATGCGCTGGCACGAGCGCCACGACGAGGCCGGCGGCCTGCCGGCAGTCGTCACAATCGACGACTACGTCGGTCCCCAGGAGAAGCCAGGAGTGCTGTTCCACCTCGCCGAGCAGATTCTGGTACCCGTGGCGGGCGATCCGCCGAGCCGCGTGTCGATGGCACTGCTCGGACGCGAGCACCCCCGCTTCACGTCGGACAACGGTCCGACGGGCGGACTCTTCTCGGACGACCTCGACGCGACCTTGCGCTGGGTCGGTCACCTCGACGGAAGCTTCGTGGCGATCCAGGGACCACCCGGCACGGGCAAGACCTACAGCGGTTCGCACATCATCCACGAACTGGTGAGGTCCGGCCAGCGCGTCGGAATCACGGCGATGAGCCACGCCGCGATCGACAACCTCCTACAGGCGACGTACGGCGTCTTCGTCGAAAAGGGTGACCTCCAGCTCCTGCACGCACTCCGACGGGGCGCGAAGCCGAAGGTCGGCGCCCTCGAGGGGGTGCGCTACTCCAACGTCGCCGCCGAGGTCGAGAGCGACGACTACAACCTCGTCGCCGGCACGACGTGGTTGTGGGCGCGACCGGGGATGAGGCCGTTTCCGGTCGATGTGTTGATCGTCGACGAGGCCGGACAGCTCGCGTTGGCCGACGCCGTCGCCTCGGCCAACGCCGCACGCAACCTGATCCAGCTCGGCGATCCGCTCCAGCTGGCCCAGGTATCCCAGGCCGAGCATCCCGGCGGCTCCGGGGCGAGCGTACTCGAGCACATCCTCGGCGAACGGGCGACCATCGCTTCGAACCAGGGCGTCTTCATCACCGAGACCCGGCGTATGCATCCCGACGTCTGTCGCTTCATCTCGAATCAGATCTACGAAGGCCGTCTCACGAGTCACGCCTCGTGCGCCCAGCAGGCGACTGCCTTCGGCACGGGACTTCGCTGGATCGAGGCCCATCACGCGGACCGCTCGACCGAGTCCGAGGAGGAGGCCTCGTTGGTGTCGGCGAAGATCCTCGAGATGCTGGGCTCGCCGTGGGTCGACCAGCATGGCGCGTCCAGGCCGCTGGTCGCGGGGGATTTCATGGTCGTCGCGCCCTATAACGACCAGGTCCGTCTGTTGCAACGCAGGTTCTCCGCCACGCGGGGTCTCGAACTCGTCCAGGTGGGCACCGTCGATAAGTTCCAGGGCCGCGAAGCGCCGGTGGTCTTCTTCACGATGACAACCTCGTCAGGCGACGACATGCCCCGGGGGCCGGAGTTCCTCTTCTCGCGCAACCGTTTGAATGTCGCGGTGAGTCGGGCGCGGTGCCTGGCCTACCTCGTCTGCACCGAAGCTCTGCTCAACTCCCGGGCACGGACGATCGAAGAGATGCGCCTGATCGGAACGCTCAGCGCCTTCGTGGAGTACGCCTCCACCTAGGCCCGGGATCCGGAGGTTCCGGCGAACCGCTCGTGCCCTCGACGTGGTTGAGAGAAGGTCACTCCTAGTGGCGAATCGAGGGTGGGTCTATCTGCTACCATGGGTATCCCACCGCAGAGACCGCGGCCGAGTGTGATTTGCACCCTGGCAGACGGCGCTGATAAGGTAGGCATCCCCGTGACCGGGGTAATTCGGTCGCGGATTCGACGGAGAGATCCTGAGATGGTGTACTTCGCACCTCCGACTTCGGTCGTGTGTGTTGTCGCTCCTTGAAAACGGAAGAACGAGAGCCAAAAGCCAGTACGGGCGACGATGGACTGATCTAACAGGACGCGTCGTTCGTCAAAAGAAGTATTGCAGTAGGCAACGAGGCCACCCCGTGGTACTCGTTGTCGTCAGGTGGGTATTAGAGTCACCCATCTGGCTCTCTGATTCGTAGGGGACTTCGGTCCTTGAAAGATCTTGATGGAGAGTTTGATTCTGGCTCAGAATGAACGCTGGCGGCGTGCTTAACACATGCAAGTCGAACGGAATCCAAGGAGCTTGCTCCGGAAGATTTAGTGGCGAACGGGTGAGTATCACGTGAGCAACCTGCCCCGAAGACTGGGATAACACCGGGAAACCGGTGCTAATACCGGATGTCTTTCAATGATCGCATGATCGATGAAAGAAATGTTTTTTCGCTTTGGGAGGGGCTCGCGGTCCATCAGCTTGTTGGCGGGGTAACGGCCCACCAAGGCTACGACGGATAGCTGGTCTGAGAGGACGATCAGCCACACTGGAACTGAGACACGGTCCAGACTCCTACGGGAGGCAGCAGTGGGGAATCTTGCGCAATGGACGAAAGTCTGACGCAGCAACGCCGCGTGAGGGACGAAGGCTTTCTGAGTTGTAAACCTCTTTCGACAGGAACGATTGTGACGGTACCTGTAGAAGAAGCACCGGCCAACTATGTGCCAGCAGCCGCGGTGATACATAGGGTGCGAGCGTTATTCGGATTTATTGGGCGTAAAGAGCTCGTAGGCGGTTCGACAAGTCGGGTGTTAAACCCCCAGGCTCAACCTGGGGCCGCCACCCGAAACTGTCGTGACTAGAGTTTGGTAGGGGATCACGGAATTCCTGGTGTAGCGGTGGAATGCGCAGATATCAGGAGGAACACCAGTAGCGAAGGCGGTGATCTGGGCCAATACTGACGCTGAGGAGCGAAAGCGTGGGGAGCGAACAGGATTAGATACCCTGGTAGTCCACGCCGTAAACGGTGGGCACTAGGTGTGGGGACTTTTCAACGGTTTCCGCGCCGCAGCTAACGCATTAAGTGCCCCGCCTGGGGAGTACGGTCGCAAGACTAAAACTCAAAGAAATTGACGGGGGCCCGCACAAGCAGCGGAGCATGTGGCTTAATTCGATGCAACGCGAAAAACCTTACCTAGATTTGACATGCTGGGAAAAGCCACAGAGATGTGGTGTCCTTCGGGGCCCAGCACAGGTGGTGCATGGCTGTCGTCAGCTCGTGTCGTGAGATGTTGGGTTAAGTCCCGCAACGAGCGCAACCCTTGTTCTATGTTGCCAGCACGTAATGGTGGGGACTCGTAGAAGACTGCCGGGGTCAACTCGGAGGAAGGTGGGGACGACGTCAAGTCATCATGCCCCTTACGTCTAGGGCTGCACACATGCTACAATGGGCGGTACAGAGGGCTGCTAAACCGCGAGGTGGAGCCAATCCCTAAAACCGCTCTCAGTTCAGATTGCAGGCTGCAACTCGCCTGCATGAAGTTGGAGTTGCTAGTAATCCCGGATCAGCACTGCCGGGGTGAATACGTTCCCGGGCCTTGTACACACCGCCCGTCAAACCACGAAAGTTGGCAACACCCGAAGCCGGTGGCCTAACCGCAAGGAAGGAGCCGTCGAAGGTGGGGTCAGTGATTGGGGTTAAGTCGTAACAAGGTAGCCGTACCGGAAGGTGCGGCTGGATCACCTCCTTTCTAAGGAGCACATCTGTCCACAAGGGACAGACAGCTACCGAGTTGAATGCTGGTTAGTCGGCTACGTGGTCATACCACTGGGGATACCAGTCCCAAGTACTTGTACTTCGCACTGGTCCCGTCAGGTGACTGCCACGTAGGTCTGGACTCTCGTCTTCCGTTTTGGAGGAGCGACACTGCTCCTTGAGTGACGCCCGCTCGTCGGGCCGCTCACTCCACGACGATCCTGGCCGACCGGAGATTGGTTGGTCAGTAGAGCGTCGTAGCGCTGATCTTTGAGAATTCTAGAACGAGCACGAGCATCTATATTTCTAAAAATATCAATTTCTCCAAGCTACAAAGAGTCAACGGTGGATGCCTTGGCGTCTAAAGCCGAAGAAGGACGTGGGCGACTGCGATAAACCATGGGGAGCTGTCTACCAAGCATTGATCCATGGGTGTCCGAATAGGAAAACCTTGCACCCGTTATGGGGTGTAACTCCCGCCTGAATATATAGGGCGGGTAGAGGGAACCGGGTGAATTGAAACATCTCAGTAACCC
>JANXWA010000032.1 GCA_025351385.1 Acidimicrobiales bacterium
TGCTTGCGTTCTTCGGCTACGTGCTCAAGCTTCTGGTTGAACTGGTAAGACGATTGTCCCGGTAAGTACAACCCAAAAAGGTTGCGAGCACACCACTCGGTGGCCGAGTAGCACTACTCCCTAGGACTGGTGGAGACGGGGGCGGAGGCAAATCGGACGTTTCAACCGTCCCTATCACCTATCCCAAAATCGTCGAGTGTGGCTGGAGGGATTCGAACCACCGAGCTGAGGGTGCGGCGTTTCAGAAGGCCTTAACTAAGAACCCCACCATTTTCCTTTTCTAGTGCTGGGCTTCGCACGGCGCCCGGCGAGCGCGGCTGCTCCCGAAGTGATGGGAGATCGTGCAATCCTTCCGCATCCCAACCGGTTCACTCGTTGAGGCCCAGGGTGCTGAGGATTGGGCCGCGGCGTTGTCGGTGCCTCCACCTGACTGGGATTGGTCGCAAGCGATGGTCGCCGATCGCCACGAGTAGATGTCCGCATGCGACGGGAGCGAAGCCCTCGTGAGCACCCGCCACCGCCTCGACGCAGCCCGGCAGGAATCAGAGGGCAGAAGGTGATTCCAGGTCCAACGATTCGCCTCTCAATGCAGTCTGTCGAATGTTGATTGCATACAATCATGGACCATGACGAATGGCCTGCACCGAATGAACCCATAAATGGCAAGTGAAATCACAATCGTTAGTTTGTCGAAGCCGTGGGCTATCTATAATCTGCATGCAATGCATTGTCGGCTGACGGAAAGTAGTTACTGATGACCCTCAATATCGCCACCGGTTGGAACGTTCCGTCAGTGCTGCTGAAGGCACCGGCCCTACAAAATGCTTCGCGGGGCAGCTCACCCGAAGTTCGTGCGACGGTCGAGAAGGTCATCGACGACATACGAGCACGTGGCGACGATGCCGTGCGTGAGTACTCGAAGATGTTCGACAACTACGCCCCGGCGTCGTTCCTGCTCTCTGAGGAGCAACTGGCCGAGATAGTCGCCCGTGTCCCCCAGCAGGTACTTGACGACATTGCGTTCGTCCAGGAGCAGGTTCGGGTCATGGCCCAGAGGCAGCGCGATTCCCTCACTGACTTCGAGATCGAAACCCTTCCGGGGGTGTACCTCGGTCAGAAGAATGTTCCGATTCGGGCCGCCGGTGTCTATATACCTGGCGGCAAGTATCCATTGCTGGCCAGCGCCCACATGACCATTGTGACGGCCAAGGTCGCCGGTGTGGAACGGGTCGCCGCCTGCACTCCCCTGATACAGGGTGCGGTACCCGACGCCACGGTCGCCGCCATGCAGTTGGCCGGTGCCGACGAGATCTATCTACTGGGCGGCATCCAGGCCGTGGCGGCCATGGCCCTCGGCACCGAGACGATCAAGCCCGTGAACATGCTGGCGGGCCCCGGAAACGCCTATGTCGCCGAGGCCAAGCGACAGCTCTTCGGAGAGGTTGGCATCGACCTGTTCGCCGGGCCGACGGAGATACTCATTGTGGCCGACGATGGTGCTGACGCGTTCATCGTCGCGGTTGACCTTCTCTCCCAAGCGGAGCACGGCCCCGATTCACCGGCCGTGCTCATCACCACGAGCGAGCAACTCGGGCGCGAGGTACTCGAGCACGTCGACACGCTGCTGGTCGACATGCCGACGAGGGACTACGCGGCGCCGGCATGGCGGGACTGGGGCGCCATCCACGTCGTGGACTCGATGGACGAGGCGTACGCCTTGGCCGACGAATACGCCTTCGAACACGTGCAGATCCTCACTCGCAACCCGCGTGAGGCGCTCGACAAGATGCACGACTACGGTGCGCTCTTCCTCGGCGAAGGAACCTGTGTCTCCTACGGTGACAAGGTAATCGGCACCAACCACGTCCTGCCCACCCGTGGCGCCGCGCGTTACACCGGGGGGCTCTGGGTCGGCAAGTACCTGCGCACCGTCACCTATCAAGAAGTGCGCGACGTCGACTCCAGTGCCCTCTTGGGAGAGTTGTGCGGCCGGGCCTCTCGGGTGGAGCGCTTCGAGGGGCATGCCCGATCGGGCGACGTTCGCGTGGCCAAGTATCGCGGTACCCCGCTGTCCTGGTCGACCCACGCCCTGGGAAGCTAGCGGTCTCCGGCGTGGTTGATTTTCGCCTCGACGGGCGTCGCGCACTGGTGACCGGTGCCGGTCGAGGCCTCGGTAAGGCCATCGCCGACGGCTTGGTCGAGTTGGGCGCCACGGTCTATGGCACCAGTCGCGACGCGGACGTCGCGCGGCGGATCGGTGAACGGTACGGCACGCCGCCCCAAGTCCTCGAGATGTCGAACGAGCAGACGATGGATGGGTACGTGGTCCAGCTCCAAGAGGCGAGTGGTGGCATTGACATGCTGGTCAACAACGCCGGGGTCAACATCGCCAAGCCGGCCATCGAGCTCACCGGGCGCGAGTGGGACACCGTCTTCGACACGAATCTGAAGGGGGCCTTCCTTCTGTCGACGGCCTTTGCCCGCACGTGGCTCGAGCGCCGCACCCCAGGTTCGATCGTCAACGTCGCGTCCCAAGCGGGCATGGTGGCCATTGAGGAGCGCGCGGCCTACGGGGCCAGCAAGGCCGGGCTGATCCACCTCACTCGGATCCTGGCGTTGGAGTGGGCACGCGAGGGGATCAGGGTCAATGCGGTGGCGCCGACCTTCGTGCGAACCGAGCTGACGGCAGAGACGCTCAGCCGACCCGACTGGGCGGCCGAGTTGCTGAGCCGTATTCCGATTGGCCGATTTGGCGAGCCCAACGACGTCGTTGGCGCGGTCGCGTTCCTCCTCGGTGATGCGGCGTCGCTCATCACGGGCCACACCATCGCCGTCGACGGCGGCTACACAATTCGATAGGGCAGGTGCCGCGTGCGGGATCACAGTACAGGAAGGTTGAACGATGAGCAGTAAGGGTCACATCTCGACGATTGCGGTGGTCGGGTCGGGTTACATGGGGGGCGGCATCGCGATGGTCTTCGCGCTCGGCGGCTACGCCGTGGCGCTCGCCGACGCGGACGCGCAGACCGCGGAGCAGGCTCGTGCGCGCGTGAACGGCGAGGCGCAGGCCCTCGAGTCCCAGGGACTGCTGGCGGACGGATCGGCGCGCTTGGTCCGTGAGAACCTCACTGCCGCGGCCTCCGTCGAGCTGGCTGTGCAGGGAGCGGACTACGTAACCGAAGCAGTGCCCGAGGAGTTGCGACTCAAGTTGGACATCCTGGGCCAGATTGCGGCCGCGGCCCGTCCGGACGCGATTATCGCGACGAACACGTCAGCCATACCGATCGGCAAGCTCGCTCCGGCGGTTACGCACCCCGATCGGTTCCTCGGAGTGCACTGGATGAATCCGGCGCCCTTCATCCCCGGAGTCGAGCTGATTCCGGGGCCGGCGACGGCGTCTCCAATCGTCGACATCGTCGAAGATCTCATCCGGGGAGTCGGGAAGGTCCCGGCGCGCGTGGCCGACACCCCGGGGTTCGTCGCCAACAGGCTGCAGTTCGCGCTCTACAAGGAAGCGGTGCGAATCGTCGAGGAAGGGACGGCGACGCCCGAGCAGATCGACACCGTCGTCAGCAACACGTTCGGGTTTCGACTGGCGCTCTTCGGGCCGTTCGCCATTGGTGATATGGCCGGGCTCGATGTCTACGAGTCGTCCTACCGCACCCTTGAGCAGGCTTACGGCGATCGGTTCTCGGTGCCCGCGTCGCTCGCGGCAACGGTGGCCGCGGGGAGGCTCGGGCTGAAGTCTGGTCGGGGTTTCCTGGACTTCGACAGTGCCGAGAGGGAGTCGCTGCTGGCCTATCGGGCCACGGCCTACGCCAGGCTCTCGCAGCTGCGCGCGGAGTTGGGAAGTGCCCCCGGACTGTAGTCGTCAGTGACGCGCCGCTCGAGGTCGACGTGGACGTCAGATCGCGACGTTGGTGGAATCCGATCCGGGCACCGGATTGGCACTGTGGAACCGGCGTTGGGTCGAAATCCAGCTGAGTCGCATGTGGGTGCGCATCACTGACTCCGCCCAAACCGCATCCCCCGAACGCAGTGACTCGACGAGCTCCTGGTGATGGGCCAGGCTCCGCTTGAGGTCTTCATTCGTGTACTGCGAGAAGGTCCGTCGAACGATGGGCACCTGAACCACCGAGTTGACGAGCAGTCGGAGCCGTTGGTTGCCGGAGGCCTCCAAGATGGCGTCGTGGAAGCGGTTGTTGAGTTCCGTCATCAGCTCGACGTCCAACCTCGGCTGACGGATCGCTTCTTGCATCTCGTCGGCCAGTGCGACGAGCGCGTCGGCGTCGAGCAGCCCACTGGTGGCGGCAAGTCCTGCGGCGTAGGGCTCGAGCAGTGAGCGAAGTCCGTGGACCTCCTCGAGGTCCTTCAACGTCCAACTCTCCACCTGGAAACCGCGATTGCGCTCATGGGTGACGAAGCCCTCGGCGGCTAGGCTGCGCAACGCCTCGCGGATCGGTGTGCGACTGACGCCGATCATCGCGGCGAGATCGTCCTCGCGGAGCCGGTGACCCCCCGGGAAACCTCCGGAAAGGATCTCGTCGCGAATCGTCGAGTAGGCGAGAGAGGTCGCGTGTCCGCTGTCTGGACCACCACCGGGAACTGGGGAACTTGCGACCATTTCGTCTCAGAACCTACCAGCAACCCAAGAAACTGAGAATTGTATGGAATGCTCTCAATTTCCCGCCCTCCTGACTTGTGGGAGGAGTCGGTAACTGCTACTTTACCAAGAAATCAATATTTCCCAGGGTACTGCAACACAATTTTTGTATACGAAAGAGTGTATTAGGTGACATCAACACAGGCGCTCCCTCTCGACGATCTGAGGGTGATTGAGCTCGGATCGCTCCTGGCGGGTCCTTTCTGTGGTCAGCTGCTCGGCGACTTCGGCGCCGAGATCATCAAGGTCGAGGACCCCGTCATCGGCGACCCGATGCGCCAATGGGGACGTGAGAAGTCCTACGGCATGTCGCTGTGGTGGCCGGTTATCGCGCGCAACAAGAAGTCCGTCACGGCGGACCTGCGAACGACGGAGGGTCAGGACCTGATCCGTCGTCTCGTCGCCAAGGCTGACGTGCTCCTGGAGAACTTCCGCCCCGGCACTCTCGAGCGCTGGGGCCTCGCCCCGGAAGAGCTGTGGAAGATCAATCCCCGGCTCGTGGTCACGCGGGTCACGGGCTACGGACAGACCGGACCGTACGCCGCGCGAGCCGGGTTCGGCGCGATCGGCGAGGCAATGGGCGGTCTCCGTTACGTGACAGGCGATCCTTCGACTCCGCCGGCGCGCGCCGGTATCTCCCTTGGTGACTCCCTCGCGGCCACCTTCGCGGCGCTCGGCACGTTGGTGGCGATCCACAGCGTTGGTCGCACCGGCAAGGGCCAGGTAGTCGACTCGGCGATCTACGAGGCGGTGCTCGCGATGATGGAGTCACTGATACCTGAGTGGCAGGTCGGCGGCTACCAGCGCGAGCGGAGTGGTGCCACCCTCCCCAACGTCTCACCGTCGAACATCTATCCGACGGCCGACGGCGAGATGATCCTCATCGCCGCGAACCAAGACACTGTCTTCGGTCGACTCACCGAGATCATGGACCAGCCCGAGTTGAAGACCAATCCCAACTTCGAGGGCCACGCCGATCGCGGCCACCATATGGACGAGCTCGACGAGATCATCGCTCAGTGGACCCGTCAGTTCGACGCCGACGATCTTCTCGAGAGGTTGCACACGAACGGAGTGCCGGCGGGCCGGATTTTTCGTGCGAAGGACATGTTCAGTGATCCGCACTTCGCCGCGCGAGAGGCGATCATCCACCTCATGCACCCACAGATCGGCGAGCTGGCGATGCACAACGTGTTCCCACGGCTGACCGAGACGCCCGGCAAGGTCCGAACGGTCGGACCGACTCTGGGCGAGAACAACGAAGAGATCTACAAAGGCCTGCTGGGAATGGACGACGCGTCTGTCGCGTCGCTCCACTCGGCCGGGATCATTTAGGGGAGGAACAGAAGATGACGTATCGACTAGGTGTTGACGTGGGAGGGACATTCACCGACATTCTCCTGGTGAACGAGGAGACCGGCGAGATGTTCCGGGCGAAGACCTCGTCCACTCCCTCCGACCAGTCCGTCGGTGTCCTTCGTGGCATCGGTCAGGCCTGTCAACTCGCGGGGATCGAGCTCGATCAGGTCACCAACGTGCTCCACGGGACGACGATCGCGACGAACGCGATCCTCGAGGGCAAGGGTGCGCGCGTCGGCCTCGTCACCACCCACGGCTTCCGCCAGGTGCTCCAAATCGCTCGCTCCTTCGTTCCCGGTGGCCTGGCGGGATGGATCATCTGGCCCAAGCCCGAGCCGCTCGCCGACCTGGAGGACACCGTCGAGGTCCGAGGGCGAATTGGATCGAAGGGCGACATCGTCACCCCGCTCGACGAGGACGACGTCCGTGAGCAGCTGCGCAAGCTGAAGCGCCAGGGCGTCGAGGCACTGAGTGTCAGCCTCATCAATTCGTACGCGAACAGCGTCCACGAGTTGCGCGTCGAGGAGATTGCGGCCGAAGAGATGCCCGGAATCGCGGTCTCCCTGTCTTCGTTGGTGCTGCCCGAAATGCGTGAGTACGAGCGCGCGATCACGACGGTCGCCAACGCCTACGTGCAGCCTCAGGTGGCGAGCTACATGGAGAACCTGGAAGACCAGTTGATGAAGTCTGGAGCGGCCAACGGCCGGCTCTACATCCTGAAGAGCGACGGCGGTCTGATCTCGGCCGGTGCGGCCGCCGACAACCCGGTGTCCGTCATGATGTCCGGACCGGCCGGCGGCGTCGTCGGAGCGGTCTGGGTCGCCGAGCAGGCAGGATTCAAGGACTTCTTGACGTTTGACATGGGTGGCACCTCCACCGACGTGGCGCTGGTGCAGAACCTGCAGCCGCGCATCGGTCGTGAGACGACCGTCGGCGACCTCAAGGTCCGAGCGACCTCGGTCGACGTTCGAACTGTTGGAGCGGGCGGCGGGTCCATTGCCCACGTTCCACCACTCACTCAGGCCCTTCGAGTCGGACCGCAGAGCGCCGGCGCGACGCCGGGGCCCGCGGCCTACGGAGCCGGCGGGACCGAGCCCACGGTGACTGACGCCAACGTCGTTCTCGGCTACCTACCCACGGAACTCGCCGGTGGCGAGATCAAGCTCGATCGAGAGGCCGCTCGCATCGCGGTGCAGTCGATCGCGGACGCGACGTCGCTAACATCGGTCGAGGCTGCCGCCTCGGGAATCATCGACATCGTCAACGAGAATATGTTCGGTGCGTTGCGCCTCGTCTCGGTGCAGCAGGGCTTCGATCCCCGTGACTTCGCCCTCGTTGCCTTCGGCGGTGCCGGTCCCCTGCACGCCAATGCGCTCGGCCGTCTGACCGGTGCGTGGCCGGTGATCATTCCTCCGTCGCCCGGGGTGCTGTGCGCGTACGGTGACGCCACGACAAGCCTGCGCGACGAGTCGGTGCGCACTTTGGTGCGTGGATTCGGTGAGCTGACCGACGACAGCCTCCGTGAGATCCTGGAGGAAAGGGCCAACAACGCCCGTTCGTCATTGCTCGCCGAGGGCGTGCCCGAGTCGGATCTCACGCTGACGTACTCGGCGGACCTGCGCTACCACGGCCAGGGCTTCGAGATCCCGGTGGTCGTCGACATCGAAGCTTTCGACGGCAAGGGTGGGGGGCTCGACGCCCTTCGCAAGGCCTTCGACGATGAGCATCAGCGCCTGTTCTCCTTCCTTCTGGAGAAGAATGAGCACGAGTTGGTGACGGTGCGCGCCACGGCGAGCGGCCCGCGTCCCAACGTGTCGTCGACGTGGATTGAAGAGGGCGGAATCGACCCGGTGGAGGCGGTGACGTCGACGACGGAGATCTTCGTCGACGGCGCCTGGGCCACGGCGAGCGTCTACGACCGTCAGAAGTTAAAGGCCGGCAACGTGATTCCCGGTCCGGCGATCATCGCCGAGATGGACTCGACCACGTTGGTCCTTCCGGCCCATGCGGCCACCGTTCACATCAGCGGCAGTCTCCTTATCCGTCCCACCAGCAGCAACTAGACCCGGGGGTTCTTAATAATGGCACGTCTAATCGAAACTTCAACCCAGCCGCTCCAGGCGGTGGACGTCGATGTCGTCACGCTCGACCTGGTGGAGAACGCACTGCGTCACGCGAGGTACGAGATGGACGAGGTCCTGTTCCGTACGGCCCTCTCGCCGGGCATCCGTGAGCAGCACGACGAGTTCCCCCTCATCGGGGACCCTGAAGGCAAGATGGTCGTCGGACAGTTCGGACTCTCGATCCCCGACTTCCTCGAGAACTTCGACGGCGACATCGAAGAGGGCGACGTGCTGTTGACGTCGGACCCCTACTCGTGCGGCGCCGCCATCAGTCACGCCAACGACTGGTTGATCGTGATGCCGATCTTCTTCGAGGGTCGCATCGTTGGTTGGTCCTCCATGTTCGGTCACATGACTGACGTCGGCGGCAAGACGCCCGCATCGATGCCGACCAACGCGCGCACGATCTTCGAAGAGGGAGTGATCATCCCCCCCTTCAAGCTCTACAACAAGGGCGTGCTGGCCGAGGACTCACTCAGGATCATCTTGAACCAGGTCCGCAAGCCCGATTGGAACCGCGCGGACGTCAACGGCCTCGTGGCCGCCTGTCGCACCGCGGCGCGCCGCATCCAAGAGCTGTGCCAACGATTCGGCGTCGACACTTACACGTCGGCGCTCAACGATCTCCTGGATCGGAACTATCGGGCGATGAAGACTCTCCTGGCGATGGTGTTCAAAGAGGGCGAGACGTTGGCGTTCACGGACTACATCTGCGACGACGGCGTGGGCTACGGACCCTACGAGTTGAAGCTCAGCCTGACGCGTACCGGTGACAAGGTTCTCCTCGACTTCACCGGCAGCAGTCCTCAGGCGGAGGGCCCGATCAACTACTACATCAACGAGAACCTCGTTCGGATGTTCTTCGGCATCTACATGATCACCGTGGCCGACCCGCAGATCCTTTGGAATGACGGCTTCTATCCCTTGGTTGACGTCATCATCCCCGATGACTCCTTCTGGAAGCCCAAGTATCCCGCGGCACTCAATGCCCGCAACCACGGAATCGGTCGCGTGTTCGACCTCTTCGGGGGACTACTGGGCCAGACCAACCCCGATCTGTTGAATGCCGCCGGATTCTCGTCATCGCCGCACTTCATGTACTCCGGGAACTACAGCGAGGGTGATCAGAAAGGCGAGTGGTTCCAGCTGTACTCGATTGGTTTCGGTGGGATCCCTGGCCGACCGATCGGCGATGGACCCGACGGCTACTCGTTGTGGCCCTCCTTCGTCAACATCCCTTGCGAGTACCTCGAGTCGTACTACCCGCTGCGAATCGAGCGCTGGGAGACGCTGAGCGACACCGGCGGAGCCGGTCTGCACCGGGGAGGCAACGGCGTTGACGTGGCCTATCGATTCCTCGAGCCCGGCACCATCGCCATCCACGATGACCGATGGCTGACCTACCCCTGGGGCGTCAACGGCGGTGAGCCGGGCGCTCGTGGCCGCAAGTGGATCGATCGCGTCGACGGTACGCGTGAGGTGGTCCCCAGCAAGGTCATTGACGTCCCGGTGTTCCCCGGTGACGTACTGCACTTCGTAACCTGGGGCGGCGGCGGCTGGGGTGACCCCTTAGTCCGCGAGCCCGAACTCGTCGGGCGAGAAGTACGTCGCGGACTGGTGACGGGCGAAGGCGCACGAAACTACGGCGTCGTTTGCGACGGCGCAGGAGTCGTCGACCACGTGAAGACCCAGCAGCTCCGTAAAGAGCTGGCCTCCCAGCGGCCGACACCGCTGCCGACCTTCAACATGGGACCACCCCTGGCCACGATTCTTGAACGCTGCTTCGAGGAGACCGGCCTGCCCGCACCCAAGCCACCGATTCGTCGCTAGGAGTTGGTCGTGACCGAAATTTCCGAGGGATTCGGGGGAGACTTGCCGTTCGGAAGACGATCTGCATTGATCCTCATCGACCTGATGCACGCGTACTTCGAAGAGGGCAGTCAACTCTGTCTTCCCTCGAAGGACTGTCTGCACTCGGCGAGCAGGGTCCTGGTGGCCGCGCGCGATAGCGGGGTACTGGTGATCCATACCAAGGTGGTGCTCGGTCCGGGTGGCGTGGACGGCGGCGTCTTCGTCCAGAAGATCCCGGCGCTTCGAGGTTTCATCGGAGAGAACAGCTTGAACGGGCTGATGCCCGAGGTGGCGCCTCTGTCGAGCGAGCTCGTCATCGTGAAGCAGTACGCGAGCGCGTTCTTCGGAACCACGCTGGCTTCGACGTTGCAGGCAGCCGGCGTGGACACCCTGATCATCACCGGAGTCAGCACCAGCGGCTGCGTACGCGCGACCGGCGTCGACGCGGTCCAGCACGGCTTCATCTCCAAGGTCGTGGCCGACGCGGTGGGCGATCGCGGACCTGGTCCGCACGAGGCGAATCTCTACGACCTGCAGGCGAAGTACGCCGACGTCATCAGCGAACGCGACGCCCTGGTCTACTTCTCCTCACTTGTCCCGGAGGGTGATTGATCATGGCGATCCTCGGCCAGAGGCGCCACGGCCAGGTGCCGTCTGACCTGGAGACTTCACTGGCCGAACCGTCGGCCGGCGGGGCGATCGGCCAATTTTTCCAGCGGTACGGCGTCATCATTGCGTGGGCCGGAATCTTCGCCTTCTTCTCGGCGCTGCGCTCCCAGACGTTTCCGAGGCTTTCGACGCTGCAACTGATCTTCGGCACCCAGTCAGTCATATTGATCACGGCCATCGGACTGGTCTTCTCGCTCGCCGTGGGAGAGTACGACCTGTCGGTGGGTGCACTCGTTGGTCTTGGTTCGACGCTGCTCGCGGTCTTCAGCGGCCGCCACCACTGGCCCGTGGTGCTGGCCATCGTCGTCACCCTCGCCATCTGCTTCCTGGTGGGTTGCGTGAACGCCCTGCTCTCGGTCTATCTGGGGGTGCAGTCGATCATCATCACGCTCGGCACCGGGACGTTGATCGCTGGACTCACCCTGGCCGTGAGCGGCTCGGTCGTGGTGACCGGCGTGCCGATCGGCTTCACGAACCTTCTGACCCACCAGATAATCGGCTTGGCGCTGCCATTTTGGCTCGGCCTCATCTTGACCATCGTGACGTGGTTCATCCTCCAGCACATGCCGCTGGGACGCCGGATGATCTTCGTCCAGGAGAACCGCGAAGTGGCGAGACTGGCCGGTCTTCGAGTGAACCGGATTCGCGCCGGCGGCCTCATCGCCACGTCGACCATCGCGGGGTTGGCCGGCATCATGCTGGCCGGACTCAGCCAGGCCGCCGACCCGCAGAGTGGTGCGTCGTTCCTGCTGCCGGCCTTCGCCGCGGCGTTCCTCGGTTCGACCGCGATCGTGCCCGGTCGCTTCAACGCCGTCGGCACCTTTGCCGCCGTGTACTTCCTGGTCACCGGAATCACCGGTCTGGACTATCTCGGCTACGCCGGATGGCCGGGGCAGGTCTTCTACGGAGGATCGCTCGTAGTCGCTGTGTCACTCAGCCACCTAGCCGGACGACGTCTGGCGTGAGCGAAGTGATCCAACGGGGGAAAGTGGGGCGCGAGCAGATTTGCTTTCTCACAACACCAGTAGTGCCTAATGCAGTATCAACCAAACAGGAGGGGAATTGATGAAGTATTCCATTGAAGGGCCGGTGCGCGCGAGCGTCACTCGGCGATTGGCGACGGTCGGTGCGGCTGCGGCCATGGTGGTGGGTTTGAGCCTCACCGTCGTGGGCTCTGCCTCGGCCAGCCCGTCCAGCAAGGGTCTCGCGACGGCGACCGCCCGGCTGAACGCCTACTTGGCGCCGGCGAAGTGGCAGGGGCCCTACACGTCGCTGCACACCACCGGCTTGAGTGGCGACAAGGTGGTGTACATCAGCGCGAACGAGGGAATCCCCGTTCTGCACTACTGGTCGACCACCATCAAGGGTCTGCTCACGCAGTACGCGGGCGTGGACATGCAGATCGTTGACGCCAACAGCAACATCGCCACCGCGCAAGCCGGCTTCCAGCAGGCCATCGCGACCGGTGCCAAGATTGTCGCGATCATCGCGCTGCCGTTGAGCCTGTTCGCCACGCAGATCGCCGCCGCGCACGCGGCCGGCATCAAGGTGATTGCGGTCAACGCAGGTGTTCCCGGACAGCTCACCGGTGGTGCAGACGCTTCGGCCACCTTCGACTACGTGAAGGTCGGTCAGCTCATCGCTGACTGGTTCATCTCGAACTCGAAGGGGCTGGGCAAGGGGACTCTGGTGACGTCGAGTGACGTTCCCGCTTCGCCGGCCCAAGCCGGAGGGACGACTCGCGAGGTCAAGGCCCTGTGCCCGAAGTGCAGCCTCAAGGTCGCCGACGTCCAGATCGCCCAGTGGGCAGCGGGCATCCCGACGCTGTTCCAGTCGATCATCAACACCGACCCGAAGCGCACGTACATCATGCCGCTCTACGACGGCCAGGCTCTACCCGGACTGACGGCGATTCGCACGCTCGGCGCGGGCAAGAAGACCAACGTCGGCGCGTTCAACGCGAGTGACGGCATCGTGCAGCTGCTGAAGGACCCCAAGAGCGGTCTGAAGTTCGACATCGGTGGTGACAACACGTGGGACTCCTACGCGATTGCGGACCAGATCATGCGAGTGCTGAACGGAATGACCCCCGTGGTGAACTACCACATCGGTCTGCGCGTCTTCGACGCGGCGAACGCCAAGAAGCTGATCGTGGGCACCAACCAGGACAAGTGGTACGGCTACACCGGTTACCAGGCGAAGTTCAAGGCGCTCTGGCAGAAGTAACGAAGGAAGTAGTACTCGCAGTCGGAATGGGGGAGACGCGGGCGCCGAACGGCGCCCG
>JANXWA010000004.1 GCA_025351385.1 Acidimicrobiales bacterium
GAGCCGTCGTCGATGTTGTCAGCACCGCAGTGACTGCAGTAGATCACCCGTCCTCCTCGCCTCTCGCCTGGACGGGGTAAAGACATGAAGTCCTCACGGCTGGCACCTTTGCGATTTCGTCCACACGTTCTCCATCGTCCATCTCGATTAGTGAATCGTATTAGGTCTGCCACAGATCCAAAGGAGGTCGGGTCGCAATTTGAGTACTTGCGCGAGGACTCGAACAACAAGGGTGCGGCGTTTCGGTGGGCTTATCTAATAACCCCGTATCCAGTGGTGCGGCTGGAGGGATTCGAACCCCCGACACCCGGTTCCGAAGACCGGTGCTCTATTCCGCTGAGCTACAGCCGCCTTGCTACCACTACGAAACTACCTCGTCGTCGAGTGAACTACGAGCGACGACACAATCGCAGCGAATCCGACTGCCTGACGTCCAACCAGAGGTTTGCGTCCGAGGCGCTTAGGTGGTCCGCAGTTGGGTGTCGCCCCGCCACTGCGAGCGCGCTACGACCATCTGGATGACCGAGACATGGCGCTCGGCGAAGCCGGCGGTGCAGTACGCGAAGTAAAAGCGCCACATCCGCAGAAAGGAATCGTCGAATCCAAGGGCGAGCGCGTTCGGCCAGCGTTCGTCCAGCCGCTCGCGCCATTCGTTGAGGGTGCGGACATAGTGCGGACCAAGGTCTTCGACGTCGGTCACGCGCAAGTCGGTGGCGCGCGTCATCGCGTCCGTCATCACCGTGATCGAGGGCAACCCGCCGCCGGGGAAGATGAAAAGTCGGATGAAGTCTTGGCGGGTCTTGTAGCGCTCGAACTCTCTATCGTCGATCACGATGCACTGGAGAGCGGCCAGTCCGTCGGGGCGAAGGAGACGGGCGCACGCGGCGAAGAACGTCTCGTACTGGCGCCAGTCGACCGCTTCGATCATCTCGATCGACACCAGATGCGTGAACTCGCCCTCGAGGTCGCGGTAGTCATGGTTGAGGACGGTGACCCGCTCGGCGAGTCCGGCATCGGCCACGACGCGCGCCGCATAGGCGAACTGCTTTTGCGAGATGGTGGTCGTCGTGACGCGACACCCGTAGTGGGTGGCCGCGTGGACCGCGAAGCCACCCCAACCCGTGCCGATCTCCACGACATGGTCATCAGGGCCGAGTCCGAGCTTTCGACAGATGCGATCGAACTTCTCGCGCGACGCCTCGGCCAGGGTGCTGGCGTCCTTGGAGAAAACCGCACACGAATAGGCCATAGAGGGGTCGAGGAAGAGGCTGAAGAACTCGTCACCCAGGTCGTAGTGGGCGGCGATGTTCTCGCGGTCTTGGGACTTGGACGGGCGTCCACGGTCGCGAAACGGGCGGCGGAGCGTGTTCGCGAAGGGCGCGATCCACCGAGCGGGGCGGTTTATCCGGTCGAGGTTTAGGGTGAGTAGTCGCAACAGCGACACCAGGTCTGAGCTTTCCCATTCGCCCATGAAGTAAGACCGGCCCAATCCGATGCCGCCGCTCGTCAGCACTCGCCGCCAGATCGCCTCGTCGAGTACATCAATGTCGGCGCTCAGGCCCGGCCCGCCGTCGGCGCCGTAGGTGCGCTGGCGGTCCCCCTCGGAAATGGAGAGGGTCCCGTGTCGCAATCGGCGCGCGAGTGACCTCACAAGTTGACAAGAAAGCTCGGTACGCCACTTGGACCAGCGGCCGACGGAATCTTCGGTGCGACTCATGACGGCCGAAGGGGTTGGGCGAAGAACGGTACGCGCGCCGCCCACAGCCGCAGGGCGCGAAGGTAGATGCCGAGCGATACGCGATGGGTCAAGAACGGATGTCGCAGCAGCGCCCGGGTCAATTCCATGCGCGTGAAGTCACGCCGGCCTAACGAAAGTGCCGCACGAAAGACGACCACGTCCCCGCGCACCACCACGATCGAAACGCTGCAGCGCGCGCCGGGCGCAGCGACATCGAAACGATAGGAGAGGTCCATCGGGAGGAACGGCGACACGTGCATCTGCTTGGGCTGTTCGAAGTGACGCGCATTCCCACGAGCATCGAGGACGTACGCGTGCGAATCGCCCCAGGGAGTGTTGGTGACGTCGGCCACGACAGCGAGCAGCGTTTCTCCATCCGGCGCGTAGCAGTAGTAGAGCGCGATGGGATTGAAGCACCAGCCCCAGGTGCGATGGTTGGCGAGGAGGAGGATCGGTCCCTCTGGTCGAAACCCCAGTCGTTCTGCCACCGTGTCGCGCACGATCGAGGTCAGCGGACGTGCGGGATCACCCATGAAGTCCTTGCGACGAAATGTCATGACGGCACATCCTTCCGCACGCCACAGGGGGGCCAGGTCGTTCAGCGACTCAAGATCATCAAGGTCGACCATCGGCATGGCGACACGATAGGTGAATCGTCGGTGATGTTCGCCCCGTCGCTCGTGCACCACTGTCCCCTCGTAGATCGATGACTTCATCAGCGTGCCATCACCACGTCGTCGGCGCCGCGCATTCTTTCGACCACGCGTAGGGCGCTTTGGACCCCGTCTTCGTGGAAACCGTAGCCCCAGTAGGCGCCGACGAAGTGGGTGCGAAGCCACCCGTCGATCTCGCCGTGTCGGCGTTGTGCGCGAATAGCTGCTTCGTCGAAAGTGGGATGGGCGTAGTCGAAGGACGCGAGCACCTTCGAGGGGTCGATGACGTCATCCGCGTTGAGCGTGATGCAGTAGTTCGTCTCCGACGCGAGGTCCTGGAGTCGGTTGGCGTAGTAGGTGAGGACCGGTACTCGTTGATCATCGCCGGTGCGCCGATAGTTCCAGCTCGCCCACGCTCGGCGTCGCTCGGGCAAGAGGCCCTCGTCGGTGTGGAGCGTGGCGCGGTTGCGCTGGAAGCGAAACGCCCCTAAGACTTCGATCTCGCGCGCCGTCGGTGCCGCGAGCAGCGTCAGCGCCGAGTCGGCGTGCGTCGCGAAGACGACCCGGTCGAAGCGTTCTCCGTCGGGCCACGCATCCGAGCGCACCAGCACGCCGTTCTCGTCACGCTCCACGAGGCGCACCGCGCAACGGGTACGAATCTTGTCGCGAAACGGCGCGACGAGAGCGTGCACGTAGTTCTGGGCTCCGCCCGCGACGGTCCTCCACGGTGGTCGGTTGGCCAGCGAGAGCAGACCATGCTGGTCGAGGAATCGAGCGAGCGAGGTTGCGGGAAAGGCCGAGAACTCCTGGGGGTTCGCCGACCAAATGGCCGCCCCGAGGGGGATGAGATAGTCGTCGACGAAAGGTCGAGAAAATCGTTCCCGACGGAGAAAGTCGTCCAGGGAGAGGGAGATGTCGTTGTGGTCGAGCAGCGCGCGCACGGCACGGTTGAAGCGTGGGATGTCGCAGACCATGCGCACGAAGGAGGGGCGCAGGGCGTTGGTGCGCCGCGCTAGCAACGTGTTCAGGTTCGTGCCGCGGTACTCGAGACCGGTAGCGGTCGACGAAACGCTGAAGCTCATGTCGCTCGACTGCGTAGCGACGCCGAGCTGAGCGAGGAGGTCGCTGAATCCGGGGTAGTTGCGCTCGTTGTAGACAATGAACCCGGTGTCGATGCCAAGGGTCTGATTGGCCTCGTGGACCTCGACGGTGTTGACGTGGCCTCCGACGCGCTCGTGCGCCTCGAACAACACGATGTCGGCGCGATCATTAAGATTGAGGGCCGCGACGAGGCCAGACACCCCGCTGCCGATGATGGCGATTCGTTCCATTTTCACTCCGGTAGCCCGAGAACCCTAATTTAGTACTAAACTATAGCAAGGAAGATTAACAGAGAAATCAGGCCCCCACCATGGCGCGTTACACCACGACGATTCCCTCCCCATGGGACATCGACCAAGCCTTCTCGTACATGAGTGACTTCGCCAATGCTCAGTCGTGGGATCCGAGCGTCGTCTCGGCACATCGAGTCGACGAGAATGCTCTGGGCCTGAACACCCAGTTCGATCTGACCGTGCGCTTTGGCGGACGAAACACCTCGCTTCGCTACCGGGTCACGTCGTTCGATCCCCCGCGCAGCGTCTCGTTCGCCTCGTCGACTAGTGCCCTCCTGTCGATGGACACCCTCACGTTCGAACCCCGAACGCAGGGTTGCGCGATGCACTACAGCGCCGAGCTGCGCTTCAAGGGCGTCGCGGCGATCGCCAATCCAATACTCGGTCTTCTGTTTCGCCGACTCGGGGACCGGGCGCGAGACTCTCTGCGCGAGATCCTTGGGAGCCGCCGTGAAGCCGCTTGACGTCGTGCGCGACACGATCGACGCCGCCCTTGAGTTCACGGTCGCGGGAAGTTTCTCGCTCATTGGTCCGGCGATTCGTCGACGGCTGTTCGATTGGCGGCCGATCGACGGACGGGGCGTGCGCGACCAGGTGGCCGTCGTCACCGGCGCGACGTCGGGACTCGGTCTCGAGTGTGCCACCACCCTCGCGCGACTAGGCGCACGAGTGATCCTGCTCGTGCGCAACGCCGAACTCGGCTTGCGGCTGTGCGAACAGATCACCGGGTCGACCGGAAACCATGACGTCTCGGTCATCGTCGCCGACCTGGGCGACCTGGTGAGCGTTCGGCGCGCAGCACAGGAGTTGAGCCGACTACCTGCGGTGCATGTGCTGGTACACAACGCTGGCGCGATGTCCGCGTCCTTCAAGGTCAGCGCACAGGGGATCGAGCAGACCACCGCGGTCCAACTGATCGGGCCATTCCTGCTCACGAATCTGATTCGAGACCAATTGCAAACCGGATGTGCCCGGGTCGTGTGGGTGACGTCCGGTGGCATGTACGCCGAAGCGCTCGACGTGGATTGGCTCGAGTCACCAGCCCACGACTACAACGGCGTTCGTGCCTACGCGAAGGTGAAGCGCGCCCAGGTTTCGCTCGTCGAGGAGTGGGGTCCTCGTCTCGCGCCACTGGGGGTCACCATGACGACGATGCACCCGGGTTGGGTGAACACGCCCGGGGTGCGCCACTCGCTGCCGACGTTCAGTCGACTCATGGGCCCCTTCCTTCGCACCCCGGCTCAGGGCGTCGACACGATCCTTTGGCTGGTGACGACCGCGGCGGGCTCAACGCCGCCCGGCACCTTGTGGTTGGACCGGCGAATCCGAAGCCCTCATCGCCTCAAGCGCACCCGGCGAAGCGACACTGCGGCGCAGCGAGAGCGTCTGACACAGTTCTGTCGTGGGCGCTGCGGACTCGACGAAGTGCCAGGACCGACGCGATGAGGATGTGGATGGTGGACCCCGCGATGCTGTGTCGCAAGCACCTACTCGGTGAGCACGTGGAGTGCCACATGTTCCGCGGTTCGCTGCACAAAGGAACGTCGTTGCGCGGCTTCATCGACGCGGGCTTGCTCGACTCGCGTCTCCTCACCCAACGTCACGACCAGTTGGCCGCCGAGATGCAGCGCCGCGGCTACCGGCATTTGTCGCCGCTTCCCGGTGACTTCGACGCCGAGGCGGCGATGGGCGATGTCGACGCGGTGGCGGCGATGGACGAACTGGCGAGTCGCTGCGAGGAGTGCCGTCAGCGTCAAGAGGGCACGTCCAGCGAACACGTCGCGCCACCTCGTCGCAGCGGCCGGATCCGGTGATGCCCGAAGCGACCCACGTCGGCCTGCGAGAAGCGGCCGAGCGCCTCAGCGTGCACTACATGACCATCTATCGCTACGCGCGTACCGGCCGGCTCCCGGCCGAACGGGTTGGCTCCACTTGGCGCGTAGCGATCGCCGACCTCGAGCGCTATCGCGTACCAGAGGAGCGCGGCTCGAGCACTCGCAACTCTCAGCCACTGCGCCCAATGCGGCTGTTAGGCCGGATGACTGCGGGGGACGAGCCGGGTTCGTGGTCGATCGTCGAAGAAGCCTTGACCTCGGGTGCCACGGCCAACCAGGTCTACGTCGATCTGCTCGTCCCGTGCCTTCGCACGATCGGTGCGGAATGGGCGCAAGGTCACCTCTCGGTCGCCGCCGAGCACCGTGCGAGTGCCGTCGCCACGCGCATCGTTGGGCGTATCGGACCAATGTTCGCCAGGCGTGGACTCTCTCGAGGCACCATCGTGCTCGGCGCCCCCGAGGGCGACCTACACGCGCTCCCGAGCGCCATTGTCGCGGACGTCTTGCGAGGTCGAGGATTCGAGGTGCTCGATCTCGGAGCGAACACTCCCGTGAGATCCTTCGTCGAGTCCGCCCAGGGGGCGAACCGACTCGTCGCGGTCATGGTCGGTGCTTCCTCCAACGAGTCGGTGGCGCGAATCACGGAGATCGCCGTCGATCTACGCGTGGCGGCGATCGGAGCGCCCGTGCTTTTCGGTGGTGGTGCGATTGCCAACCAGAGCGTCGCCCTCGACCTTGGCGCCGACGGCTGGTCCGGCGCGGACGCCTCCAGCGTCATCGACGCCGCGGAAGGCATCACGTCGCGCTCGACGCGCTAGCTGCGCGAGCACCCGGCGTCGGTTAGCGTTTTCACGAGCGTGCGCGATTCCTCTATGACGAGCAAACGGCTGAACCGGACCGGGCCTTCGCGACGGGATCGGACGCGGCCCGCGCGCTCTTCGCGCGAGGCACTCGACGACGCCGCTCACGCTCGCGCGGCGACGAATGAGTGTCTGACGGCTCGCCATCAGCAGTGGTTCAATCAGTAGCCGGCGGCGCTGCCAAAGCGTGGTCGAGGGTCGGATCCGGCCGCGAGATGGTCGTCTTCGGCCACGATGAGATGCGCGTGACCGAAGGCGTGCGAGAAGTTTTCGGTCACCTCCACCCGGTGGCCTCGTTGGGAGAGACCGTCGGCCCACGAGGGGGGAGCGTGGCCCTCGACCAGCACGGTCATGGCGTCGGCGCCCTCGCGCCACGTGTCGAATCCGGTCAGGCCGCCCGACAGCACCCACCGTCCGGCGGCGACGGCGGGACCGGGCGGCTGGCCGTTGACCAGATGGCGCGCGAGCACCTGCAACAGGATCTGAGGCTGCCCGTCGCCACCCATCGAGCCCGCCACGGCGCATAGGCCCCCCGCGGGGTTCGTGACCGCGACGGGCGACAGCGTGTGCGACGGACGTCGGCGCGGAGCCAACTCGCCCGGATGGCCCGCCTCGAGCGAGAAGCCGACGCCGCGGTTGTGCAGGAAGATCCGCACCCCCGGGACGATGAGGTGGGAACCGAATCCCGAGGCGTTGGACTGCAGCAACGACACCCCCATCCGATGGCGGTCGACGGCGCACAGGGCGATCGTGTCGCCGTCGTGGTAGCCCTCGGCGAGGGGAGCGGCGACGTCGGGGTCGATGCGCGCCCGGCGACGAGATAGCGTCCGTTGGTCCAGTAGTGCTCGACCGTTGGCTCCCTCGTAGAGGACGGCGAGGCGGTCGTGGCCGGCCTGACGCGACGACTCGATGAGGAGGTGGGGCCACAACGGGTCCGCCACGTCCGGGGGAAGTTCCAGACCCGAGGCGATCCAAGCCGACGCCAACGTGAGATATCCCTGGGAGTTCGGAGGCACGGTCCAAAACCGGCGACCCCACGCCTCGACGCTGAGGGCGTCCGCCCACTCGGCCTGGGACGTCGCGAGGTCGTCCTCGGAGTACTCGCCGTCGCCCAGGGCGAGGAGCCCTTCACCGAACTCGCCCTGGTAGAAACCGGCGCGACCCTGGTCGACGATGGCCGCCAGCGCGCGCCCGACGCCCCGTCGACGTAGCCGGGTGCCGGAGGAGACCGGGCCCGATCCCGTGAGGTCCACGGCGTCGGGAAGGTCGGCCACCCGTTCGACGCTCGCCGCCAGTGTCGGGGACGCTGGGAATCCGTCGAGTGCGTAGCCCTGGGCTGGCGCGAGCACCTGGGCCAAGGGCAACGTCCCGAAGCGCTCGTGGAGCGCCAGCCACCCATCCACGCAGCCCGGGACGGTCACCGAGCGGATGTCGCCACGAAACGGCATGACGACGTGACCCTCGTCCCGAAGGCGCTGCGCGTCGGCCCCGGACCCCGCGCGCCCCGAGGCGTTAAGGGCCACCGGATCGCTGCCGGGAGGGACGACGACCGCCAACAGGTCCCCGCCCATGCCGCACAGGTGAGGCGACGTGACCGAGAGGACGGCGCTCGTCGCCACCGCGGCGTCGACGGCCGTCCCGCCGGCGCGCAACATGGCGATGCCGGCCTGCGTGGCCAGGTGATCGACCGAGCAGACCATGCCCTCACTGGCGCGAACCGTGGCCGCGGGCTGCATCACGCTCATCGCGCCACCAGAACCGGTCGAGTCGACGTCGAAGGGCTCATCGCCCCAGTAGCAGCCTGAACTCTCCGCGCACCGCCGACCGAGGGAGTGGTCACCTCATCCTCGAGGGTTCACGAAACCGGCCAGACTACGCTCGAGCAGTTCGAGTTGACGCGCGGGCGGCACCGACTTGGGGAAGTGAACCCGCTCGACGCTGACGCCGTCGATCAGGATGATCAGTTCCTGAGTGGCCAGTTCGATATCGAGGTCCTCGCGCAACTCTCCTGCGTCGCGGGCCTCGAGCAGGTGTCCCCGGAGACGGTCGTGCAGGAGGTCAACCTCGCGGCGACCCAGTTCGATGAGCTCTCTGTCCGAGAGCATCCGGCCCCAGAAACTGACCTCGATCCGGGCCTCGAGTTCACGCTCGGCGTCCAGAGGGAGCGCTTCGAGCATGGCGATGCGCAGTGCCGCGAGGCCCTTCAGGTCACGCACCTTCTTCTCCGTGCGCTCCCGGACGCGGCGGTGGGAGAGTAGGAGGGCCGAGGCGAGAATGTCGAGCTTGTCGTTGAAGTAGTGCGACAGGATCCCCTGGGAGCAGTTGGCCTCCAAGGCAATCGCGCGCACCGTGGTGCGCGACAGGCCGTCACGCGAGATCACCCGCCACGTCGCCTCGAGGATCTCGTCCTTGCGGGCCTCCCAGTCGACGATCTTCGGCACTGTCCCCCTCTGTGAACTGCGAGCGCTTCCGGACCACTCTAAGTGTCTGCGGACTGGTCTATGTGGTCCGGGAGAAGTGGCCCTACACTTGATTTTAGTCGGACGTCCGTATAGCATCCGGCATTCGAGGGGCAGGTTGGAGGGGGATATGGCTCGACCCGACATTGACACTGGCGAGGTGGATCTGGCGCGCCACGAACTGGTCGAGACCGGCCGTCGACTGATCACCGAAGGACTGGCACTGGGCACGTCGGGCAACCTGAGCGTAAGGGTCGGCGACGTCATCGCGATCACCCCGAGCAGCATTCCCTACGTTGACGTGACGCTCGACGACATCTGCGTGATGTCTCTCGAGGGCGAGCAGATCCAGGGTCGAGCGAAAGTATCGTCCGAGTGGCCAATGCACTCGAGCATCTACCGTTCGACCGACGCGTTGGCGGTCGTCCACACTCATTCAGCCGAGGTCGTGGCGCTGTCCTTGGTGAAAGAGGAACTCCCGGCGGTCCACTACAACATCGTCAGTCTCGGGGGAGCGGTACCGGTGGTGGGCTATTCGCGATTCGGCACCAATGACCTGGCTGACCGCTGCGAGGCCGAGATGAAGGTCCATAGCGCGGTCATCCTCCAGAATCACGGGGCCGTCACTCGGGGAGCGACGCTCGCCCAGGCCTTCGATCGTGCCCTGCTGCTCGAGTGGCTCGCCCGCGTCTATCGTCTGTCGCTCAACTACGGCGAGCCGAGGATCCTGAGTGAGGATGAGTTGGCTGAGGTCGAGGCGGAGGTCCGTCGCCGCCGTTACGGCGAGGCGACCACCGAGGTGCCCAAGTGACGACGAGCCTCTCGCGCGGGCCGGTGACCTGCTTCGGGGTCCACATCCTCGACATTCTCGGCCGACCGGTGAGCGAGATCCCGCCCGGCCAGCACTCGATTCTCATCGACGAGATCCGCGCGACCGCGGCCGGAACCGCCGCGGGCACCAGTGTCGACCTCGCCAAGCTGGGCGTCGACGTGCGTAACGTCGGCGCCATCGGCGACGACATCCTCGGCGACTTCACCTTGAGGCTTCTTTCTGACAATGGCGTCGACACCCGACTGATCAGTCGATTCCCGTCGACGAGGACGTCGGCCACCATCCTCCCGATCCGTCCGAACGGCGAGAGACCGGCCCTTCACATGCCGGGAGCCAACGGCGACTTCACGGCAGCGCACTTGACGGCTGACCAACTGGACGCGATCACCGGGAGCGCCCTTGTGCACTTCGGCGGCATCGACGCGATGACGGCGCTCGACCCCGTCGCGGTGGGCGAGTGGGCGGCCAAGGCCAAACTCAATGGCGCACTGGTAACTATGGACGTGCTGCGAAACGGCGACTCGCACGCGCTGCACGCGTTGGAGCCGGTGCTTCTCCACACTGACTGGTTCTGTCCGAACGACGAGCAGTTGAGGACGCTGACCGGCGAAGAGGACTTGGGCAACGCCGCTCGGATGGTGCTCGCGCTAGGGGCCGGTGGCGTCGCCGTGACTCAGGGTGAGCAGGGATGTCGGATCATCGACGGTGACGTCGACGTGACGCTGCCTGCGCTGAAGGTCGAGGTCCTCGACACGACAGGCTGTGGCGACGGCTTCGACGCCGGATTCATTACCGGCCTCCTCGCTGGTCTGACGCCCGTCCAATGCGGCTGGGTGGGAACGGTCTGCGGGAGTCTCGTCGCGACGGGACTCGGTTCGGACGCGGGCATCACCAACCTCGATCAGGTGGTCTCGATTCTGAGCGGACTCAACGACGACGACGCTCGCGAAGGCGCTCGAGCGCTCTCGACAACCCAGGTGGCTTGAAACGTGACAGTAGGGAAGGAGTACTCATGACTCTTCAACAGCAAGGTGTATCGAGCTCTCTCGGTGGGGCCAGTCGACCGATCGACGCGGCACTTCGCCAGCGCGCCGCGGCCGTCATCCCTGGCGGCATGTACGGGCACCTCAACATGGCCTCGATGCCGGCCGACTACCCGCAGTTCTTCGAGAGCGCCCGGGGCGCACGGGTGACCGACGTCGACGGACGCGAGTTCGTGGACCTCATGTGCAGCTGGGGACCAGTCCTGCTCGGCCACCACCACCCCGAGGTCGATGAGGCCGTCGCCCGTCAGGCCGCCCTCGGCGACTGCCTGGACGGCCCCTCGGCGCGCATGGTGGAGCTCGCCGAGCGTCTGACCGGGGTCGTCACCCACGCCGAGTGGGCGATGTTCCAAAAGAACGGCACCGACGCGACGACGCTCTGTTGCATGATCGCCCGGGCGGCGACCGGCCGACGCAAGATCCTCGTCGCCAAGGGGGCGTACCATGGCGCAGCTCCCTGGTGCACCCCGGTGCTGTCGGGCACGACGGCCGAGGATCGCGCCAACGTCGTGCGCTACGTCTACAACGACCTCGAGAGCGTCCGTGAGGTCCTCGACGACGACGTCGCGGCAATCCTTGTCTCGCCGTTCCGCCACGACGCCGGCTTCGACCAGGAAATCGTCGATCCGGCCTTCGCGAAGGGCCTGCGCGACATCTGCGACGAGCTGGGGGCGGCCTTAATCCTTGACGACGTCCGTTGCGGGATGCGACTCGCGTTCGGCGGCAGCTGGCAGCCGATTGGCGTGGAGCCCGACCTCTCCGCGTGGAGCAAGGCGATCGCCAACGGCTATCCCCTCGCGGCGGTCCTGGGGAACGACAAGTTCCGCAAGGCGGCGACGACTCTCTTCACGACTGGCTCGTTCTGGTTCGCGTCGGTCGCGATGGCGGCGAGTCTCGCCACTCTCGACGTCCTGGAGCGCGACGACTCGGTCGGAATGATGCGCAGGTCCGGCGAGGTGCTGCGAGCGGGGATCGCCGAGCAGGCCGAACGGTGGGGATTCGAAGTCCTCCAGACCGGACCGCCCCAGATGCCCTACATGAGCTTCGTTGGCGACCAAGACCACGAACGCGCGATTGAGTTCGCGGCCGGTGCCCTGCGCAACGGTCTGTTCCTCCATCCCCGTCACAATTGGTTCGTCTCGGCGGCCCTGACGTCGGCCGACCTGGACCAGGCGCTGGCCGCGACTGACGCCGCCTTCGGCGAGCTTCGTCACTCGCTCGGCTAGCGACGGGGCGTAGTGGACCCATTGCCGACGTACGACGAGTTGCCCCGTGACGAGTCGGCCTCGGCCACCGCGTGGGGCCTCTTCGGCGAGGACGACTCCCTGGGCCGTCTCAACCTGATCACTCCCGAGGTCGTGGTGGGGGCCGTCGCCCTGGTCCGTCGGGGCGTCTCGTTCGGGCTCAACCTCTCGATCGCCGAGTTCGTCCCACCGCTCGACAACACCCGGGCCGCGACTCGCCATCGGGTGCTGCGCGGGGGCAACGACGGCGTCGAGGACCTCGACGACGTCCTTGACGACTTCTTCCCTCAGATCTCGAGTCAGTGGGACTCGTTGGCGCACATCGCGGCGTGGCCGAACGTCTTCTACAACGGCCGCTCGGCCGAGGACATCTCGGTGCGCGGTCGCAACACGATCGACCACTGGTCGAAGAAAGGTGTCGTGACCAGGGGCATCCTTCTCGACCTGCCCCTTGTCCGCCTACGATTCCCCGACCTCGTCCCCGACACGTCGCACGGGTCCGTCGCAGTCTCCGTCGAGCAGTTGGAGGCGGCTCGGAGACTGGCCGGCGTCGACTACAGCCCGGGCTGCGCCATCGTCGTGCGCACCGGATTCGTCGCGTGGTACCGCCATCAGGACCGCGAATCCCGAACGGCCCTCGCGGAGTCGTTGACCGCGCCGGGGATCGAGCACACCGAGGCCATGGCCCGCTACCTCTGGGACAGCGGAGCCAGTGCAGTCGTATCGGACTCCTTCGCGACCGAGGTCTGGCCGCCGGACTGGTCCGAAGAGGCTCGGCCGTTCGGGTTCCTGCACCGGGTCCTCATTGGTCGGCTCGGCTTCGCCATTGGCGAGCTGTGGGACCTCGAGGAGTTGAGCCGTGATTGCGCGCTCGACGGGACGTACGAGTTCCTGCTCGCCAGTGCCCCTCTGCACGTCCCCGGGGGGATTGGTTCGCCCTCCAACGCCCTGGCAGTCAAGTAATTCGAGTTTTATTTTGGTTGGACGTCCGGCTTGTGTTGACGTCGGTCCTGACGTATGCTCGCCCGAGTAGCAGTCGGCTTCGGTCCCGTTGCGCTGGTTGAGGCACGGGACGCGATCGAGGAGTGGGGGTAATCGTGTTCAGGAATCTTCATGCAGGGCTCTCAAGGGCGGGCCGGCCAAAGGGACTGATGGCGCTCGCCACGGTCGTGGCGTCGTGCTCACTCGTACTGGGCGTGGTGCCGATCAGCGCGTCGGCCGCTGGTGGCATCAATACCTCGGCCGCGTGCAAGGGCACGCCGGTGAAGGGCGGATCGCTCACCTACGCGCGCCAGACCGGTCCGGTGACGCTCAACAACTTCTACCCGACCAACGGCAACGGCGACATCTTCGCCGACACGCTGCTCTACCAAGGTCTGGTGCAGCCCGACCCGAAGGGCACCACGCAGAACGTCGTCCCCGCGGTCGCCAAGAGTTGGACCGTGTCGCCTGACGGCCTCACCTACACGTTCAACCTCCGCCCGGGGATCAAGTTCTCCAACGGCACGCCGGTCACGGCCGCCGATGTCGTCTTCTCGCTCAACTACTTCGCCAACCCGAAGCTCGACGAGACGGCAGTGCTCGCCGGTGGGTTCAAGAGCGCGTCGGTCGTGAACGCCTCGACGGTGAAAATGACGCTCTCGGCGCCCACGCCGGGGATCCTCTACAACATGAGCATCTTCGACGCGTTCATCGTCCCTAAGGCCCTCGTCACCAAGCAGGGCAAGGCCTTCTGGAACAATCCCGTCGGCACTGGGCCGTTCAAGCTGAGCAAGTGGGTGCGCGGGTCGTACATCACCTTCGTGCGCAACCCCTATTACTGGGAGCCGGGCCTGCCCTACCTGGACAAAGTGACCTACCAGTACGCGTCGAACGACAACACCCGACTCTTGGACCTGGAGAACAACCAGGCTCAGATCGCCGACGGCATCCCCTTCACTTCCGTGCAGAACGTGAAGTCGAACTCGAACCTCACGCTGCAGCCGGCCAAGGTGCCCTACTGGGTGGGGCTGTGGATGAACTTCCAGCGCAAGCCCTTCCAAGACCTCAACGTCCGTAAGGCCATGCAGTACGCGATCGACAAGGCGACAATCAACAAGACCGTCTTCCAGGGACTGGGCACCATTCCGAACAGCGTGCTGCCCCAGCTGAAGTACGACGCCCCCAACAGCGTCGTCAAGCCCTACACCTTCGACCTCGCGATGGCCAAGTCACTCATGGCCAAGTCGGCCTACCCGAAGGGCTTCACGGTCACCCTGCAGTACCCGAGCGGCTACTCCGAGTACACCAACCTCGTGCTCATCCTCCAGGCCGAGCTCGCGGCGATCGGCATCACCGTGAAGCTCGTGAGCATGGACCAGGCGACGATGACCGCGCAGTACATGAAGGGCAAGTACGACCTCACCTTCCCGTACGCGGAGTTCACGAGTGACGTCACCGTCCCCGACGAGTACGCGACGTTCGTCACGACCTACGCCGGCGGCGGCTACAGCTTCTTCTCGTGGTGGAACAACCCGACGATCGCCAAGATGGTCACCACGTTCACCCACACCGCGAGCGAGTCGAGCCGGGCCGTGCAGTGGCCGAAGATCCAGGCCGCGATGATGGCCCAGACGCCGTTCATCAACATCATGGACCTGCCGTTCCTGAACGCTCACCGCAACAACGTCTGCGGCACCTACCTCAACCCGTTGGGGGCCGACTCCCTGCAGTACACCTGGATCGCGAAGTAGTCACGCCAATGCGTCGTGCCTCACCCCGTGAGGCACGACGCATGCTGACTCTGACGGGCTAGCGGCGATGCTGGCCTACACCGCACGGCGCGTCGGCGTCAGCCTCGTACAGTTGCTGGGGCTGTCGTTCCTGTCGTTCATGCTGATTCACTTCGTGCCGGGCAACCCGATCGCCACGATGCTCGGACCGCGCGCGACCGTCCAAGAGGTCGCTCGCATCAGCGCGAGCCTCGGGCTCAACAAGCCTCTGCCCGAGCAGTACTGGCTCTTCCTCGGACACCTGCTGAGCGGCCACTTCGGCCAGTCGATCACGTTCAGTCAGAGCATCTCGTCGCTCATTGGTCAGCGCCTCGTGCCGAGCCTCGCCTTGATCGGCTACGGCACGCTGGTGGCGCTCGTGATCGGCGTGCCGCTCGCGATCGTGTCGGCGCTGCGGGCCGACACCTCGGTCGACCACGGGATCCGGATCTTCACGACGGTCAGCTTCGCGATGCCGATCTTCTGGTCCGGGCTGATCCTCGGCATCGTCTTCGGGCTGAAGCTCGGGTGGCTGCCGGTCTCGGGCTACGGCACCGGCTTCTGGGGCATCGTGCGCTCGCTCACCCTGCCGGCCGTCGCGCTCGGGCTCTCGCTGCTCGCCGTCATCGTGCGCACCCTTCGCTCGAGCATCCGCCACGTGATGGCGCTCGAGTTCGTCGAGGCGGTGCGCGCGAGGGGCTTCACGACGAGCAGAGTCTTCGTGAGCCACGTGTTCAAGAACGCCATCATGCCGACGGTCACTGTATTGGCCGTGAACGTCGGCTTCCTCATCGGCGGGACGGTCGTGCTCGAGCAGGTTTTCCAGATCCCGGGCCTCGGGACCCTGCTCTTCCAGGCGGTCGAGCAGCGCGACTACCCGCTGGTCGAGACCCTGACGGTGCTCGCCGGTTCGGTCGTCGTGCTCCTCAACCTCTCGACGGACATCCTGCAGGCCGTCGTCGACCCGCGCGTGCGCCCAGGGGCCCACAGTGTCTGACCTCGCGCACCTCGTCACCGTCCCGTGGCGGCGCCTGCGGGCCCTCGGGAGCTGGGAGATCACGACCGGCATCGTGGTCGTGGCGGTGCTGATGATCGCGTCGCTGCTGGCGCCACTGATTGCCCCCTATCCGCCGAACCAGATTGACGTGCTCCACAGCCTGCAGCCGCCCTCGTGGCACCACTGGATGGGTACCGACTTCGTCGGACGCGACGTCTGGAGCCGCGTCCTCTACGGGCTGCGCATCGACATGCTGGTGGTCGCCGTGATCACGTACCTGGGACTCGCCATCGGCGTCATCGTCGGGACGGTCGCGGGTTACGTGGGCGGCTGGTTCGACGCGATCGTCGGGCGCGTCGCCGACACGGTCATCGCATTCCCGTTCATCGTGCTGGTCTTGGCGGTCATCGCCATCGTCGGTCCGGGCCTGAAGGGCGTCGCGATCGGCATCATCATCGCCGGCTGGGCCCTCTACGCCCGATTGGCCCGCTCGGAGATGCTCGCGATGCGCGAGCAGCCGTTCCTCATGTCCACCAAGGCCCTCGGGTACAGCCACGTGCGCGCGATATTCCGTCACGCCCTGCCGAATCTCGTGCGCACGAGCCTCGTCTATTCGACGGTCGACGTGGTGGTCAACATGCTGGTGCTCGCCGGCATGTCGTACCTGGGGCTCGGCCAGCAGGCGCCGGGCGCCGACCTCGGTTCGATCATTGCGAGCGGACAGGGCTATCTCCTGAGTGCCTGGTGGATCACGACGATCCCCGGAGCGGTGCTCGTGCTCTTCGGACTGGGCGTCAGCCTGATCGGCGACGGCATCACCCGGGGCGACCTGCCCCAGGGAGCCCTCTGATGGCGCTACTCACCGTTGCGGGACTGCGGATCGCCTTCAGCCATCGGGGCGGCAGCACCGAGGTCGTACGCGGCGTCGAGTTTGCCGTCGAGCCCGGCGAGACCGTCGGTCTCGTTGGCGAGTCGGGGTCCGGCAAGAGTTTGGCCTGTCGCTCGATCATCCGCCTCATGCCAGCGCACGCGACGATGACCGCCAGCAAGGTGGAGTTTGACGGCCGCGACGTGCTGGCGATGAGCGCGAAGGAGCTGCGCGACCACCGGGCTCACAGCGTCGGGATGATCTTTCAGGACCCCTACTCCTGCTTCGACCCGACCATGCGGATCGGTGAGCAGGTGGCCGAGACCCTGCGGGTCAACGCCGGCCTTGAGGGCGACGCCGCGAAGGCCCGGGCCCTCGAGCTCCTGGAGAGCGTCGACATCGCGAGTCCTGAGCAGCGTTTCCGCGCCTACCCCCACGAACTGTCGGGCGGCATGCGCCAGCGCGTGATGATCGCGATCGCCATATCGGCCAGTCCCAAGCTCCTCATCGCCGACGAGCCGACGACGGCGCTCGACGTGACGACCCAGGCGCAGATCCTGGGTCTCATCGAGCAGCGCCGCCGTGAGAGCGGCATGGCCGTGTTGCTCGTCTCGCACGACTTCGGGGTGATCGCCCAGGCCTGCGACCGGGTGGTCGTGATGTACGGCGGCTACGTCGTGGAGGCCGGTCCGGTCGCCGAGGTCTGCGCCCGCCCACAGCACCCCTACACCCGCGGCCTGCTCTCGTCGATCCCGAGCCTGGAGTCGGCGGGACGGCGCGTGCGACGGGCCGGCATCCCGGGCCAGCCCCCGAACCCGGCCGACCTCGTTGCCGGCTGCCCCTTCGCCGACCGCTGCGCGCAGGTGAGGCCCGCGTGTCGCGAGCTCCACGTCGCCCTCGAGGGCGTGGGGGACGGGCACGTGACCGCCTGCCCCTACGTGCGCGACGGCGTGCCCGTCACCAATGCGGGAGGGTCGAGATGAGTGAGACGGCTCTCCTGCGGGTCGAGAACCTGAGCAAGACCTTCGCGCTGCGCCGTTCGTTCTCGGAGTGGGTGACCCGTCGACCGGGCGAGGTCCATCGCGCCGTCGACCGCGTGAGCTTCGAGCTCGCCCACGGCGAGATCCTCGGTCTCGCGGGCGGCTCGGGCAGTGGCAAGACGACGCTCGCGCGCATGTTGATCCGACTCGTCGAGCCCGACGGGGGTGGGGTGTTCCTGGAGGGTCAGGACGTGCGCGCGGCCAAGGGACGAGACCTGCGCGACCTGCGCCGCCGGATGCAGATGGTCTTCCAGGACCCCTACTCGTCGCTGAACCCGCGCATGCAGGTCGGCGCCGCGATCATCGAGGCCGGTCGGGTCCATCACCAACCCGGCAGCGAGGACCCCGAGGCCTTCGTCACCCACATGCTCGACCTCGTTCGCCTGCCCTCGACGATCGCCCGTCGACGGCCCCGCGACCTCTCGGGGGGCCAGCGCCAGCGCGTCGCCATTGCCCGGGCCCTGGCGGTCGGACCGCAGGTCCTGATCGCCGACGAGGCGGTGAGCGCCCTGGACGTTTCGATCCAGACCCAGCTGCTCAACTTGTTCCTCGACCTGCGCGACGAGCTGGGCCTCTCGATCCTCTTCGTCGCGCACCAGCTCTCGGTCATCGCCGAGGTGGCCGACCGCGTTGCGATCATGGACCAAGGGGTGATTGTCGAGGTCGGGCCGACCGCCGAGGTGTTCCGCTCGCCCCAGGCCGACTACACCAAGACGCTGCTCGCGTCGCACCCCCATCCGCTGACGATCGTCGAATCCACCCAGAAGGAGGCATGATGGTGACCACCGTGCGCCCCGCCGACCTCGAGGAGCGACTCGAGCGCCACGCCCGCGACGTCCGCCTCGAGACGCTGCGCCTCGCGCGCATCGCCGGCGCCGGGCACTACAGCGGCACGTTTTCGGCGGCGGAGCTCTTCGCCGCGCTGTACTACTACCAATTGCGGATCGACCCGGCGCGCCCGGACTGGCCCGATCGCGACCGCTTCATCCTCTCCAAGGGGCACGCGGCCATCGGGCTCTACCCGATCCTCGCCGAGCTCGGCTTCTTCGACCCGTCGGAGTTGGACACCTATACGCGGCTGGGCAGCGCGTTCGGCGACCACCCCGACATGCGTCTGATCGCCGGCGTCGACTTCAGCTCTGGCTCACTCGGCCACGGCCTCTCGATCGGCCTGGGCATGGCGCTCGCCGGACGGGTGTCGCGACGGGACTACCGGACCTACGTCATGGTGGGCGACGGCGAACTGGCCGAGGGCCAGATCTGGGAGGCGGCGATGGCCGCCGGTCACTTCCGCACCGGGCGACTGGTCTGCATCGTGGACCGCAACGGCCTGGGGATCGACGGACCGACCGAGAGCGTCATGGCCCAAGAGCCGATCGAGGGCCGATTCACGTCGTTCGGATGGTCCTGTCAACGCATAGCGGGCCACGACCTCACCCAGATACTCGACGCCTTCGACGCCCTCGGCGACGAGGACGACGGGCCGCCCCAGTTGATCGTCGCCGACACCGTGAAGGGCCACGGGGTCGCGAGGATGGAGAACGACGTCAACTGGCACGTCGGCAACCTCGGTCCCGACGACTACGAAGCCGTGCGCCACGAGATTTCGGGGGAGTGACATGACCGAGAACGACACCAAACGTCCAGGAGAGGGACAGGACCAGAGTGACGTCTTTCGTGGCACGGGTACCACCGACGCGAAGAGGTCGACCGAGAAGGGCATCACGTCCCGTTCGGTCCCGGCCTTCGTCGCGGGCGAGGAGCTGGCGGACCTGGCCGACCACGACGGACGGGTGGTCGTGCTCACCGCGGACCTCGCGTCGGCCAATCGTCTGAACGACTTCGGCGCGCGCCACCCCGAGCGGTTCTTCAATATGGGGATCGCCGAGAAGAACATGATCTCGGTGGCGGCGGGCATGGCCTCGACCGGGCTCGTGCCCTTCGTCGGGACCTTCGCCTCATTCGCCGCGCTGCTGGGGTTCGAGCAGATCCGCACCGACTGCGCGTACCCGGGGATGGCGGTGCGGATCCTCGGACACCACTCGGGGATGTCGCTCGGCTACTACGGGACCAGCCACCACGCGCTGGAGGACCTCGCGGCGATGCGCGCCGTCGCCGACCTCACGGTCGCCTGCGCCGCCGACGCTAACCAGCTGCGCGCGATGCTGCGCGCGTCGATGGACCTTCCGGGCGCCGCGTACCTGCGCCTCGGCCGCGGACGCGACCCCGACGTCTACGACATGGTCCCGACGAACTTCGAGTTCGGCGTCGCTGCAACGTTGCGTGACGGCGATCACGCCACGATCATCGCTACGGGCTCTCAGGTGAAGCCGTCGCTGGAGGCGGCAGATCTCCTCGCCGGACGAGGTCTGCGAGTCGCCGTCGTGGACATGCACACGCTCAAGCCCCTCGACGTCGACTGCGTACGAGTGGCCGCAGTGCGCGGGCCGATCGTGACCGTCGAGGAGCACAGCGTGATCGGCGGTCTCGGTGGAGCGGTCGCCGAGACCTTGGCCGACGCCGGCTTCCCCGCCGCGCTGCTTCGTCACGGCGTGCCCGACGAGTACGTTCCCGTCGGCCCGCCAGCCGCCCTCTACGCCCACTACCGACTCGACGCACCGGGCATCGCCGAGGTCGTGAGTGAGTTCCTTGTGTCATTGGCTTAGCGCCGAACGGACCGCGCGCCGTTCACCTCTCGATGGTGTGGGGTCCGCTTCCGTATTCGTCAGGCGCGCCAGCGGACGTCGAGCCGGTCGCTCGCGACGTCGAGATCGCTGAGAGATCCAAAGTCGCGTTCCTGCAATTGGTCTCGGGCGGCTGATTACGAATTGGTCAATCGCCGTGAGCTTGACAATCGAAATTGCGTAGGGGCTGGTCAGCCCAGACTTTTGCTGAAAGAGAGTGAGCGGATTTTGCCTTGAACTGCGAATGCAATTCAGTAAGAGAGTAGAAAGCTGTGTTGACGCCTAGAAGGGGTCAAGACGTCGAAGACAAGATTCATTAGGGTGA